>CAYQZM010000348.1:0-15575 GCA_964421935.1 uncultured Rhizobium sp.
TGACGGGATAGCCCTGCACGGTGTTACCCAGGCGGATCTTCCACACCACCTTGCCGGTTTTCGCGTCGACCGCCTGCAGATGGCGATCGAAGTCGCCGACAAAAGCGACGCCGCCGGCGGTGGAGAGCACCGCGGTCAGGAAGGGCGAGCGCTGCTGCCACGACCAGACCTCTTTCATGTCCGACGTGCGATAGGCCGCAAGCTTGCCCATGTTCTGGTGGGTGCCGGGCATAAAGAAGAATTTCTGCGAGCCTGCGGTGCCGCCACCACCCAGCTTCATGTCGACCTCGTGGCCCTGGATCATCACGCAGCTCTGGCTGAGCGGAATGATCAGAAGATCGTCAGGCTGGTCGTAAGACGTGGCCTGCCAGTCATGACCGCCTTCCGGGCCGGGGCATGAGGAAAGCCACTGATCGGTTTTCTGGTCGATGATGTCCTGGCGGTAGGTCACCGCGCCGGTTTTCTGGTCAATCTTGGAGAAAACGTTCTGGAACACAGTCTCCTTGGCGGCGATGAACTTGCCGGTGACGCGATCCAGCTTCCACAGGATGCCGGGCTTGCCGATAGTCATCAGCGTCTTCTGATCACCGTGATTGATCAATACCCGCTCAAATACCTCGTCCAGGTCAAGGGATTCGCCGGGCGCGTGCTGGAAATACCATTTCAGCTTGCCGGTATCGGGATCGAGCGCCAGGGTGGACGAAGAATAGAGCGTCGAGGCGTTACCGCTCTTGCGGCTGGCGCGGAACCAGGGCTTGGTCTGAGCCACGCCCCAATAGGTCGTGTTCAGCTCCGGATCGTAGGTGCCGGCGATCCAGGTATCGCCGCCGCCGCGCAGCAGGTTCGGCAAACCGTTCCAGGTATCGCCGCCCGGCTCGCCTTCCAGCGCCGTGGTATGAAAGCGCCAGGCAGGCTTGCCGGTGTCGGCGTCAAAGGCGCTGATGTAGCAGTTGTTCTCCGAATAGTTGTCGCAGCCGGTCATGCCGGTCAGCACCTTGCCGCGCATCACCATCACGCCGCCGGTGGCGGAGTTGTTGGGATTGCCCAATATCTGTTCCCACACGACCTTGCCGGTGCGGGCATCGAGCGCATGGATCTTGGCGTCGGTGGTCGCGACATAGACCTTGTCGTGATAGACCGCCAGGCTCCGTGTGCCGCCATAGGCGACCTTGGAAATCGGGCCCAGACGGTTCTCCCAGATCAGCTCGCCGGTGCGGGCGTCCAACGCCTGCACGGTGTTGGAGGTGTTGGAAAGGAACATCACCCCGGCATGGACGATGGGCGTGACCTGGCTGGCGCCGCCCTCATTCATGTTCCAGGCCCATTTCAGGGTCAGGGTCTTCACATTCTGGGGCGTGATCTGCTTCAGCGGCGAGAAGCTCCAGCCCGCATAGTTGCGGCGGTACATCAGCCATTCATCGTCCGACGGGTGAGTAAGCATCTCGTCGGTCACGTCCACGTAATTCTTGACCGTGCCTTTGACGGTCAGGCCCAGCGGCCGCGGCGCGGCTTCCGCCGCGGCGCGGGCTTCCATCGCCGCCATCTTGCCCAGGGTGGCGCCCGGCGCCGCGGCAATCGCCGCCGACGGTGTCTGGCCATTGGCGATGGTGGAAATCTTCACATCCGTGTTCTTGCTGAAAGCCGTGGAGCCCACCTTGGCGCCGTTGGCCCAGAGCAGATAGGCGGTGACGTCGGTGTATTGCGCCTCCGACAGGCTCTTGGGCGCGCCCGCCGGCATGGAATTGAAGATGAAATCGTAGAGGTCCTTGGTGGAGCGATTGCCGAAGGACGATTTGAAACCGGCACCACTCAGCGCCGGCGCATCGCCGCCGCCGGCCAGGTTCGCACGATGGCAGCCGGCGCAGCTCGCCGCATAGACGGTGTGACCGGCATCGGCCTGGGCCTGGGTGAAGACGCCTTGTCCTTGCGCGGACGCTTTTTCGGTCGCGGCATAACCGGCCGCAAGCGCGATCAGCGCAGCGCCGCCGGCGAGAATCCTTGCGGTGCGTGTCATATCAGTTTCCCGTCTCTTCCAGCCAGCCCTGCAGATTGCCGTCGGGGGCCTTCTCGCTGTCGATGCGGACATAAAGCGCCTGCCTCTTGAGCGCGGCGAGCTGGGCCGCAGACAGTTTCACCATGCCGGAGAAATCACCGTCCTGTCCGTGGGTCACGATCAGGGTGCCGATCGCCTCGCCCGGGACGCCCTTGGCCAGGCCGATGCGTACCGAACCGCCGGTCGCGTTGGACGTCAGATTCGAGAAGGCCCCGTGAATGGCAAGCGTGTTGCCGGTGAGCGTGGCGCTGACGGTGCCGATGCTGCCGAGCAGGATCGCCCTGGTGGTGGCATCGAATGGCGCGGGATCGAGCTCGCCCTCATAGTGGGCGGCCAAAGCCGGCGTCGCCAGCAGCATCGCGGCACAGACGATGTTTGCCACAAGAGCGGTTGAACGGCGTGACATGCACCTGTCTCCTTTTGGCTGGCCGCGGCGTTACGTGGAATAAGGCGGCAGCTTCACGCCCAGCACATCGCGCAGGTAATTGATGTTGTGCGAGATATAGTCGTCCACCGCCAGCTCGCGGTTGCCGCCGATCGCGTCATAGCCGTCGTCGCCCTTGCGCGGGCCATCCACGTCGAAGATCGCCCAGCCCTTGAAGTGCCGCTTGCGCAGCACCTCGAACACGGCCGGGAAGTCCACGCCGCCGCCGCCGAGATTGTGATAGACCGATGCCTGCTTGTGCATCTCCGGCGTCGGGGTCTGGGTGTTGCCGCGATACTTGGCGTAGGTGTCCTTGAGATGAATCTCGGACACGCGCGGAAAATAATCGCTGATGATCTGGACCGGATCGCCACCGCCGAGCACCAGATGGCCGGTATCGGCGGTCATCCAGACATATTTGGGATCGGTGTGGTCCATCACCCAGCGCATGTCCTTTTCGCGCTCCAAGGGCCCCCAGATATGGGGATGCGGCGACAGCCGCACGCCCATAGCAATGGTCTTGGCGCCCAATTCGTTCAGCGTGTTCGCCAGCCGCTTGAGCTGCTCCTCACTGGGACCGCCGGCCGGGCGCGCGCCCATGTTGATCTTCCAGTGATCGCAGCCCAGCGGCTGCAGGAAATCACGGCAGAAGGCGATATGGTCGGCCATGGTCTTGGGAATCTGATCCACGTCGATGAAGTTCGTGGACTGTCCCTTCTCGCCATTGGAGGCGCCGATGAACGTCAGGTTCGCGGCATCCATCAGCTTTTCAAGTTCCTTGGGGTTGGCGCGGTACTGTTCGATGCCGTCGCCATAGAACTCGATGCCTTGCAGGCCGACTTCCGAGATGCGCTTGATCGCCCAGGGCGTGTCGTGCGTCTGTTTGGCCCCGACCCCTGCTCCGCCCCAGATGGAACTGGTGGTGCCGAACAGGATGTCCGGATTCACCGGGTCGAGCGGCTTGTGCTTGATGGTCTTGCCGAACAATTCGGTGGTGTGCAGACCGGCGGCCGCCAGAGAGGCAGCCGCGGCGCCCAGCATGAAGTGGCGCCGCTTCAATGTCGTGGCCATGGACGGATAAATCCTTCGATACAGCAAACTGACGTTTGGGCGCGCCTGACACTAAGTCAAGGAAAAAGCCCGCCCTTTCCTGTGCGGCATTTTCGGGTCCCCTGTTGCGACGCAGCAAGATTGGCGAATGAGTATCAGCGCCGATTTACAGCCTTCCGCAAAAGTGAAAACCTGTCCCGGCGCGCGAACGAAAGCGCCGTGCAAGATGCGGGCGTGGGGCCCCGAAATCACAAGACCGGAGCAGAATCTGATGCCTATGGTGAGGAAAAGTGTGCTCGGCTTTGCCGCGGCGCTGATCGTGGCGCTGGCTGCGCCGGCATTGGCGGAAGACGCCTGGTATGCCTGGTCGCCCAAGCCCGACAAGCTGGTTCCGTACGGCACCAACAAGCCCGTCACGCGCCTGCCGGCGGTGTTGGTCAAACACAAGGGTCAGGCGCGCTGGAGCGAACAGGTGATCCTGACCCCGCGCTATGACGTCCAATGGATCCAGGCCCAGCCCGGCGACAAAAGCCCGACCATGTATTGGGGCGATGACCGCATCTTCTGGGTGGTGTGGGGCGGCCAGATACGCTTCACCATCGAAGGCCAGCAGCCCTTCGTGGCGACCAAGGGTTTTCTGGTCCAGGTGCCGCAGCGGGTGCGCTATTCCATGGAGACCATCGGCAATGAGCCGAGCCTGCGCTTTGAAGTGACCCATGCCGGTATCCTGCCGCTTTATCCCGGTGATGAGCCCAAGCCGGCCGACAAGGCGGGCCAGCATTACATGAAGATCAGCACCCCGACCCAGCCCGACAAATATGATGCGGTGAACCGGCCCTATCGCGACTTCTTCAAGGACGTCGTGGCGGCCGATCCGGTGGCGAACCCCAAGGACCATCTGGTGATGGCCGACGAGGCCAACATGGCCAATATCATCCGCGGCAAGGGCGTGCCCACGCCGCCACCGACCAATCTGGGCCATTTCCACATCGGCCATGACGAGTTCTGGTTCATTCTGGAAGGCAAATGCGACTATCTGATCGAGGGTACCCCGCTGTTCACCGCCGATGCGGGGGATGTGGTGTTCGTGCCGCCGGGGCGCTTTCATCGCGCCAGCTGGGCCAACGGCCAGACCGACACGCGGCTATCGTTCAATGTGAATCCTCTGTTGTTCCACAATTTCGCCGAAGACGCCGGCGGAAAGCAGTAGGCGGAGACGAATGATGAAGCCTCTCACCAAGCTCGCCGTCTGCGCCCTCGCCCTGCTGGCCATTCCGGCAACCGCGCAGGATCGCAAGGTCTATCTCGACTGGGCGCCCAAGCCGGACAAGATGCAGGAATATACCGGCGTCAACAAACCCATCACCCGCCTGTCCGACGTCCTGGCCAAGCACAAAGGCCAGGCGAACTGGACAGAGGATGTGATCGAGACGGAGCGCTACAGCGCCAAGTGGATCTCCATGGGGCCGGGCGAGAAGACCCGCACGCAGTTTTATGGCGACGATCGCACCTGCTGGGTTATCTGGGGCGGCCAGATCCGCTTCACCATCAAGGGCCAGGAACCGTTCATCGCCAAGAAGGGCTTTCTGGTGCAGGTTCCCTTGCGCGTGCCTTACAGCATGGAGACGGTGGGCAGTGAACCCTCGCTACGCTTCGAGGTGACGCGTGGTGGCGGCATCCTGCCCTCCTATCCGGTGGACACCAAAGCCGATTTCGGCGCGCCGCCGCCGCCCAAGGACGGCCAGCACTATGTCAAGGTGAGCTATCCCACAAAGCCGGTCGGCGGCGGCATGGACACCTATAGCGGCGTCAACAAGCCTTACATGGATTTCTTCAAGGACTTCGTCGAGAAATATCCCACCGGCGGACCGCGCGGCGGCCTGTTCATGGGCGACCATGACAACCAGGCCGCCATCATCCGCGGCATGGGCGTGCCTATACCGCCCGCCACCAACAAGGGCCATTTCCACATCGGCAATGACGAGTTCTGGTTCATCCTGGAAGGCAAGATCGCCTATGAGATGGAAGGCAAGGGCCTGATCGTCAGCCAGGCGGGCGATGTGGTGCTGGCGCTGCCGGGCCGCTTCCACCGCGCCGGCTGGGCACCGGGCCAAATGGATACGCGGCTGGCTTTCAACCGCAGCCCGACCATGCAGCACAACTATGCCGAGGACGCGAACGGGACGCAGTAACAGCCTGGCTTAGAAGCTCAGGACCATTCCGTCATAAGCGGGCTCGACGCCGGGCGGCAGTTCGCTGAGGAGCCTGTCGTAATCCAGGTCCACATGCATGTTGGTGAGGATGGCGCGCCTCGGCTTTACCCGGGCGATCCATTCCAGGGTGCGGCTCAAATGGGCGTGGGAGGGATGGGGTGTGTAGCGCAGCGCGTCCACGATCCAGCATTCTACCCCTGCCAGTGCCGAGAAGGCTTTTTCATCAAGCCCGTCGACATCGGGTGAATAAGCCAAGGGTCCGATGCGATAGCCCAGGCTGCGGATGCGGCCGTGATTTTGGCCGAAGGCCAGGACAGGCACCGGGCCGCCATGACCTTCAATCGTGAATTCCCTGAAGGGTTCGGGAATTTCATGGGCATTGAGGATGGGCGGATAGTCGCTGCCGGGCGGTGTCTCGAAGCAATAGGCGAATTTCCTCATGATGCCGGCAATGCCGTTGCGATCGCTCCACAGATTCAGCCGCCGCTTCATATTGAGCGTGATGGCACGCAAATCATCCATGCCATGCAACTGGTCGGCGTGGTCGTGGGTAATCAACACACCATCCAGCCGGCCAATGCGTGCCGCCAGAAGCTGCTCGCGCATGTCGGGTGCGGTATCTACCAGCACGCGGGTCTCGCCGGCTTGCGTCTTGTCCGTCACCAAGATGGAGCAGCGCGAACGCCGATTCTTGGGGTTTTCCGGATCGCAGGCGCCCCAATAAGGCGTTCCCTCCCCCAGCCGCGGCACGCCGCCAGAGGAACCGCAGCCGAGAATCCGCACTTCGAGCGTCATGCGGGACGCTGCACCTTGGAGAAAAGCCGGAAAAAATTATCAGTGGTGGCCATAGCCAATTCTTCTTCGCTTATCCCCTTCAGCTCCGCCAGCATTTTGGCGGTATGCACGACAAAGGCCGGTTCATTGGTCTTGCCCCGGTGCGGCACCGGCGCCAGGAACGGCGCGTCGGTCTCCACCAGCAGCTTCTCCAGCGGCACGGTCTTGATCACGTCGCGCAAGGCCTGCGAATTCTTGAAGGTGGCGATGCCGGAAACGGAAATATAAAGCCCCAGCGCCAGGCTCGCATCCGCCAGCCTTTGGGTGCCGGTGAAACAATGGATCACGCCGGTGAAGGCGCCCTTGCCCATCTCGTCTTCCAGAATCGCGATGGTGTCGTCGTCGGCATCACGGGTATGGACGATCACCGGCAGACCGAGCGTGCGGGCGGCCGCGATATGGGAACGGAAATTCTTCTGCTGCGGCGCACGGGGGGAATGTTCGTAGTAATAGTCCAGACCGGTCTCGCCGATGCCCGCGACCTTGGGATGGGCCGCTTCGGCGATCAGCGCCGCTTCATCGTCCAGCAGCTCTTTCTCGGATTCATGCGGATGCACGCCGACGCTGCACCAGACATGCGGGAATTTCTCTGCCACCGCGCGTACACCGGGAAAGCGTTTCAGCTCGGTGCCGATGGAAAGGCAGATACCCACACCCGCAGCTTCGGCACGCGCCACCACGGCATCCACGTTGCCCGCATAGTCGGGAAAATCCAGATGGCAGTGGGAGTCGACCAGATAGTTGCTTGGCATCAGAGCGTCCGCGCCTGTGCCACATGGGAGATATCGCGCGCTGCCGACAGCAAGGTCTGTCGCGGCTCCAGATTCAGGCCCACGGCACGGCTGAAATCGTCATCCAGCCGCGCCAGCAGCGCCATCCAGGGCTCGAGATTGCCGGCGCCGCTCCGCGCCCGCTGACGGATGCGGGCCGACAGGCTTTCCAGCAGAAAGCCGCCGAACAGTTCCAAGCCATCCCGGATGCGCCACAACCGCTCACCCAGATCCAGCAGCTTCAGAACATCGGGGCTACGGGCGTTGTCGATTAACCGGTCGGCTTCCTCGGCCAGCGCCGCGCCATCGCCCGTGGCCAGGGTCAGGGCGGCGCCGATGCTGCCGCCGGAAAGCCGCGTCAGCGACGCACGGTCGGCAGCGCCCGTCTCCGGCAGCGTGCGCTTCAGTGCGTCCTCGAGCGCGGCATCGTCAAGCGGCCGCAGATCCAGCCGCTGGCAGCGCGAGCGGATGGTGGGCAGCAACCGTCCCGGCGTGTTGGAAAGAAGCAGCAGCATGGCGCCGGCCGGCGGCTCCTCCAGCATCTTCAGCAGGGCATTGGCGGCATTGTCGTTCATGTCGTCGGCGGTATCGATGATGGCGACCCGCCACCCGCCGGCGCCCGACGTCATGCCGAAGAAATCGGCCAGACGCCGGATCTCATCCACCGACAACACCGTCATCAGCTTGCCGGTCTTGGGATTGACGGCGCGCTTGAGCACCAACAGGCCCGGATGCGACTGGGCCATTACCTGGCGCGCGGCCACATGATCGGCCGGTACCGACAGGTCCTCTGGTCCCGCATCGGTGGCGCCATAAGCCAGCAAATACCGCGCAATGCGATAGGCCAGGGTCGCCTTGCCCACACCGGGCGCGCCGGTGATCAGCCAGGCGCTGGGTGGCCGCCCGGAGCGCAAGGCGCGGGCGGCACGGCGCAGGGCATCGTCCTGCCCCACCAGGGCGAAGGTCTCGCGGGGGTGATCGAAACCCTCGATCCGGTCGCTGTCATTGGGTTCGGCGGAACGCTTGGCCATGGCGGTTTATACTACAGGTCAAAATGGGCGCTGACCGCCGCGAAAATCTGTTCCGCGACCTCGTCCTCGGTGCCGGAGGCATCAATCACCCGGCAGCGCTGGGGAAAGCGGCGCGCGATGTCCAGAAAGGCCTGACGCAGCCTTTCATGGAAATCGGCGCCGAACTTTTCGAACCGGTTTTCCGACCCGGACTGATTTTGCAACCGGGCGTGGGCGCGGGCGAGGCCGATCGTCACATCCAGGTCCAGGATCAAGGTCAGGTCGGGCGCGAAATCATCCAGCACCGCGCTGTCGATCCGCCGGATGGTTTCGCGATCGAGGCCCCGCCCCACGCCCTGATAAGCAAAGGTTGAATCACTGAAGCGGTCCGAGATCACCCAGCGGCCGTCCGTCTGCGCCGGGCCGATGGTGCGCGCCACATGATCGGCGCGGGCGGCATAAGCGAGCAAGGTCTCGGTGATGGCATTCCAGCGGCCGGGCTCGCCTTCCACCATCAGCTTGCGGATTTCTTCCGCGCCCGGTGCGCCGCCCGGCTCGCGCGTGATCTGGGTCTGGATGCCTCTGGCCTGCAGCGCGGCCGCAAGACGGCGAACCTGCGTGGACTTGCCGGTGCCCTCGCCGCCTTCGAGCGTGATGAAGCGCCCCGTGGTGACCGGACTGCTCACTTTTTCCAGAAGTGCCAGGCGTAATTCCACGCCTTGCTGAACATCCCCAGTTCGCCCACCGCCTCGGCCGCATAGACCGGCACGGTCAGGCCAGGAAAATCAGGCGCCGATATCGTCAGGGTGCCGACCTTCTGGCCGACATGGACCGGCGCCTTCAGGCCCGGATAGGGCTTCACGTTGATCTTCATGCCGGAGTGGGAATCCACCTGCATCGTGACATTGAGGGCCTTGGCGGCCGTCACCGCCACCGTCGGCTTGCTGCCCTCCGCCACCGGCACCGACCCGGCAATCTGGTTGGTCTTCAGCACGGGATAGGAGCGGAACTCCCGGAAGGCCATTTCCATCACCCGGCCGGCTTCCTCGGCGCGTTTGATATTGGGGAAATAGTCATTGTGGTATTGGGGATAGCGCAATCCGTTCAGAACCAGGATGAGGCGCTGGTCCCCGCGCTTGGCCGAAATAGTAATACCGTAGCCGGCTGCGTCCGTGTGCCCGGTCTTGAGCCCGTCGGCGCCCGGCAGCGCGCCCAGCACCAGGTCGCGGTTGGGCTGGTGGATATTGTGCCAGACGAACTCCCGCTCGCTGAAATAGTGATAGAGGCCGGGATAGGTGGTGATGATGTGCCGCGCCAGCTTGGCCAGGTCGAGCGCGCTCATCAGCTGACCCGGCGGGTCGGGAAGCCCGTCGGGATTGACGAAGGTGGACTGGGAAAGGCCGAGCTGCTTGGCCCGCTTGTTCATCAGGTCCACGAAGCCTTCGACGGTGCCGCCCAAAGCCTCGGCCACCACCACACAGGCATCATTGCCCGACTGGATGATGATGCCGCGGATCAGGGATTCCACCGGGATGCGCGAGCCCAGCTCGACGAACATCTTCGAGCCCTGGGTGCGCCAGGCGCGTTCCGACACCGGGAAGGTGTCGGTCAGCTTCACCCGTCCATCCTTGATACGCTGGAACAGCAAATCGATGGTCATCAGCTTGGACATCGATGCCGGCGGCATCGGCGTCATGCCATCTTTCTGCCAAAGCACCTGTCCGGTCTCGGCATCCATGAGCAGACCGTGCTCCGCGCTGGTGTCTATGGCGGCAAGAGCCGGGTTCCCCGCCCAAAGGGCCAGAAGCAGCGGCAGAAGCACAAGAATGCGGCGAAGCATGAGGTCTCCGGAAAGTTACTGGTCCACCACAATGTGGGCATCATTGGCGCCTGCGCCGGTGACACGGGAAAGCGCGGCATCGGCATCGGCGACCGAGGCCAGCGGCGCACTGCGAACTCTATAAAGAGTCTGGCCATTCCGTTGAAGAGTGGAAATCCGCAGATCCCCCCCAACCCGGGCCAGCAACGCCCTGGCATTCTCGGCCTTCGAAAAGGCGCCCAGCTGGATGTAAAGGTGCGTGGCGGGCGGCACGGGAACTCTGGTGACCTGGCCGGTCGGCTGATTCTCGGCAAACAGTTGCGGCGGGATCGGGGCGGTGGGCATCCGGTCCATCTTGCGCTCGGGCGCCACCGTCGCGCCGGGCACGATGTTCAGTGCCTCGGTCGACACTTTTCCCGTCGGCGCGGCCGGCAGGGCATTGGCGATCTCCGGCGGGGTTTCTGACGGCGGCTTGCCGTTCAGATCGGCCCGGCCCAGGTAGGTAACGCGCACCCGGGCGGTGCCAGTCTCGACTACATCCAGCAGTTCGGCAGCCCGCTTGGACAGGTCGATGATGCGGCCGCGGGCATAGGGGCCGCGATCATTGACCCGCACCACCAGCGACTTGCCGTTCTCCAGATTGGTAACCCTGACATTCACCGGCATAGGCAGCGTCTTGTGGGCCGCTGTCAGGGCATTGCCGTCATATAGCTCGCCATTGGCAGTGTTGTGGCCATAAAAAGTCGGGCCGTACCAGGAGGCGATGCCGGTCTCGTCATAGTCCGGCTGCTCGCGGGGGTAGTACCAGATATTGTCCACCTGATAGGGCTGGCCGACCTTGTACACTCCGACACTGGGCGGCACCGTGACAGCGGGCGGCGGTGGCGGCGGAGGCGGCGGCGGGCGCGTGCTGGTACAGGCTGCGGCCAACAGGGCCAAAGCGGTCGCAGACAGGCGAAAAGACACCTTCATCAGGGAATCGGTCCGGGGTGACCGTAAAAAGCTAGCGGCAGCGGCGCCCGCACTCAACGGCGGTTGCCGTAACCTTTGGCAAAAGCTAAGGAAAACCGGACGGATGGGTGGCCGAGCGGTTTAAGGCTCCAGTCTTGAAAACTGGCGTGGCGGCAACGCCACCGTGAGTTCGAATCTCACCCCATCCGCCAACCCCGCCTCAAAAAAATACCCCGGCAGCTGTATACCAGCGGCCAGGGCAAGGCGTGGAAGTCTTAGGGGGACTACCACTCCATAAGACGGGCGAGACCGCCCAAACCCCCATCATTTTTTTGTGTCATCCAGCCGCACGGTCACGCCCAGGGTAAAACTGCGGCCGATGATGTCCTCATAGGGCACCACGGGATAGTTCATGCCGGGGCTGCCGGTATAGCTGGGCACCTGGAAGATGCCCGGCCTTGCGTCGAACAGGTTGCTGACATTCAGAAAGACGCTGACCGGCACGCTCTCTGTCACAAAATCGTGCGCGATGTTGACGTCGGTCTGAAACCAGAGCGGCAGATTGCCAACCGAGGCGTCATAGATCAGCGACGGATTCAGATTGGGCCGCAGGGCGCTGTAGTAGCGCTCCATGACATCCAGCGTCAGGCCCTGCCCTGCCCAGGTCAGCATCAGCGTGCCCTTGTCGGCGGGCTCGGCGGTGGAGGGCGCATCGGCGGACCCAGCCATGTCGGTAATCACCGAGCCCGGCAGGCCCAAGGTCTTGAGGAACGAGGTGTGCGTCCAAAGCAAACGCACATCCAAGGTGCCGTCCGGACCAGCCCAATCCTCAAGGGCGGTGCGATAATCGACCTCGAAATCCACGCCTTCGGTCCATTGGGTCTGGAAGTTGGTGGTGCGGGCATAATAGAGCGTGGGGAAATTCAGTGGCGAGGTGCTGTTGTAGGAGATCGGACGCTGGATCAGGGCGCAGAAGGGTGAAGAGCCGTCCGAATCCAGGCACAGCGACTGGGCGATATAGTTGCCTCCCGACACGCTGGCGATCTCGCGCGCGATGGTGATGTGGAAATAGTCCGCCGTCAGTCTGAGACCGGGAAACCGCACGGGCTGAAAGACGAGCCCGGCGGTGGTGTTGTCGGCGACCTCGGGCTTCAGCGCCGGATTGCCGACGAACTGGGTATTGGCCGAACCGGAAACGCCGGTCAGCGTATCGCTGACGCCGGATGTGGTGGTGACCGGTCCCTGGAACAGATCCCAAAGCGTCGGTGCCCGGATATCGCGCGAGCGCGTGGCGCGCAGACGGATATCGTCATTGACCTGCCACTCCCCGCCCAGCTTCCAGGTCGAGGCCGAGAAAGCGTTCTTGACCCGCCCCGCGCCCGTCGGATCGATGCCGGCGACATGGTACTCGGTATAGCGCGCCGCGCCGTTCACCGACAGGAAGGTCGCTCCCGGCAGATCGCGCAGTAACGGAATCTCCAACTCGACATTGGCTTCAGAGACATTCTCCGAGCCTTGCGTGCCGGACAGCACCTCCTTGAAGTTGGCCAGATCCGTCGGTGGAAAGGTGCCTTGCGGGGAAGCCGCAGTGGGCACGAAGGTGCCTGGCGGCGCCAGCCGCAGATTTTGCGGGTTGAACGCATTGTCCGGGGTGGAGGTGGCGACATTCAGGCTGGCAAGCCGATACTCCACGCCCATGGCCGCCTTGATGGGGCCGGCCCAGCCTTGCGCCAGGCTGCCGGTGACATTGACGCTGAAGTCATCCAGCCCGTTATGCGCTATCCACCAGGTCGTGCTGGACACATAGGCCAGTGCCGCCGGGCTGGCATTGGAGCCGTTCACGACGGTGCCGCTCTGGCCAAACAGATTAAGCGGCACGCAACCTGGAAAAGCGCCCGGCGCCGTCAAGGTCACGTTACAGATGGTATTGCCGGTGGCGGGATCGCGCACGGCATCGAGCGCCGCATAGAAGCGCGCGGTGTCGATATTGCCCCTGGTGGTCAACTGGGTTCGCGTCTCGCCATGGGTGTAATTGAAGTCCCAGCTGCGGTCGCCGCCCAGATTGCCATTCATGCCGAAGCCGACCGCCAGCGCGCCGGTGTGCTGGTCCAGGTTCAACCGGCTCATAAGGTCATTGTCCATCCGGTTCATCTGAAAGCTTGCCGGCCCACCGACCGGAAACAGGAAGGACTGTTCGGCCGGTGTCAGGAAGGCGTTGCCGCTATAGATGGTGATGGGATACTGCGCGCCCGAACCGTTGGTCGAGATGCCCGAGCCGTTGATGTTGGTGAATATCTGGCCAGCTTCCTGGCTGCGCGCCTGGGCATAGCGCGCCTCCACATGCGTCGTCACATCGCCGAAGGCATGGCTATAATAGGCAAAGGCTTGGCCTGTATCGAAAACCGGCAGCAGATATTCATTGTGCTCGATACCGCCATCCCCGCCGATGGAGAAATTCCGGGTTGCGGTCGGCGCGCCGGGATCGAATGGAGCCAGATTCCCGTCGTTGCGAAATTGCATCCCCGCGCCAGGGCCCGACACGATCAGGCCTCCTGGCGCGGTGTTGCTCTGGCGGATGTTGGTGACCAGCGAATAGGGGCTGGCCGCGGTGCCGGCGCCCACGATCGAGGTACCCAGATTGCCCAGCGGCCGTGCCGCTGCGTCCGGCAGCGCGTCGCGATCGCGATATTCCAGGCTCCAGATCAGATGGCCGCCGAACAGATCCTGGCCCCCCGCCGCGCCCAGCCGGAAATTCCGGGCATCGCCATAGCCGGAAATACCACCCTGCATTTCCAATTTCAGGCCGGTAAAATTCTTGTCGAGGATGAAATTGACCACGCCAGTCACGGCGTCGGAGCCATAGACAGCCGAGGCGCCGCCCGTCACGACCTCCACGCGCTGCACCAGCATTTGCGGCAGCATATCCACATCGACCGTGGCATCGTAGAACGTGCCGGCTACGCGATGGCCGTCTTCCAAAATCAGGGTGCGGATGGCGCCGAGATTGCGCAGGTTCAGGAAATAGCCGGGGGCATTGTTGCCGCGGCCGTTGGCGCCGGTGGTCGCATTGTTGGGCGTGGAGCCGGCGGCGAAGATCGGCATCTTGTTGAGCGCCTCGGCCACACCGCCCGCGGTTGTGGCCCGGAGCAGATCGGCCGGAAGCGAGAGCACCGGCGTGGAGGGCTCGTTGGCGCTTCTGATGCGCGAGCCCGTGACTACTACGGACTCGGCGATCGGCGATTCAGGCCAGGGGACTTGTGGCGCGATACGGGCGATCACCACCGCGCCCGATACGTCGCGGTTGGCCGCCAGCCCGGTACCGTCCAGCATCTGCGAGAGGGCGCTGGCGGCAGGTGCGCCACTGACCGCGTGGCTGGTCACGCCCTTGACCTCGTCCGCATTGTAGATGAGCTGCACGCCGGACTGGCGGATATAGGTGTCCAATGCCGCGCCCAGATCCTCGGCCGGAATGGTGACGGTCCGGCCCGGACTTTGCGCGAACGCCCCCGCCGTCATGGCAATAATGCTCGCGGCGCCGAAAAACAGGCTTTTCGGAGTTCGCATGCGCGGCACTATTCCCTCGTCTTTTTATGTTCTGGGCCGGCAAATCGGAACGCGGAGGCTGGCTATTGATTCCTGGTGCCGTTTGGTTTTCGAAGTTCGTCCCGCGTTTGATATCAATAATATTGCGAACTTCGAAACCACGGCACTAGCGTGAGACGACGATCCTCTCGCCCTGGTCGTCGACGGAAAGCCCAAACCCGCGATGCAGCAACAGGACGAACACATCCACATTTTGCGCCTTGAAGCTGCCGCCGATGCGAATGTGACGGGCCGCGCCTTCCACGACGATCTTCCTGGTATTGTAGCGATTGAACTGGTCGGCGGCGTCCGCCAGCGTCTGCTGGTTGAACACCAGCATGCCGTTTCTCCAGGAAAGTTCGTTGGCGATGTCCTCGCTGGGACGGGTCATCACCAGAGATTCATTGCCTTTGGTTATCACCATGTGGCCGGCCTGCGCCTCAACCGGCGCATTGACCGCGGAGGGATCGAGCACATCGACCTTGACGCGACCTTCGCGCACCGTCACCCGGACATCATCGCCATCACGGAACACCGAAAATTTGGTGCCCAGATCGGTGATGCGGCGGCTGCCGGCATAAACCGTAAAGGGCCGGTTGGCGTCATGCACCACGTCGAAATAGGCCTCGCCTGAATCCAGGGTCACCACCCGGCGCTTGGCCGTGACGTCGGTGCGCACGCGCGTATTGGTATTGAGTTCCATGCGGGTGCCGTCCGCCAGCCGCACCGTCTGCAGCTTGCCAATCCCTGTGGCATAGACCTGTTCGGGTTGAGCTTGCCAGAGCCACCATCCTGCCCCGCCCACGGCCAGGACAAGCATGGCCGCCAGAGCCGCCAGCACGGCCGGAAGCCGCGAACGGGGCGCGGGC
>CAYQZM010000349.1:0-22095 GCA_964421935.1 uncultured Rhizobium sp.
TTCTTCCAGTTGGCGTCGCCGTCAAAGACATTGCCGTAACGCTTCTTGAAGGAGGCCGGCTTCACCGCCTTGGCGATGGCGGCGGAGATTTCCTTCGGGCTGGGCCAGATGTCCTTCAGATAGACGGGCAGGTCTTTCTTGTCGTAACCCACCGGCTCGCGCGTCAGATCCATGTTGACCGAACCCGCCAGCGCATAGGCCACCACCAGCATGGGCGAAGCCAGATAGTTGGCCCGCACCTGGGGATGGACGCGGCCTTCGAAGTTGCGGTTGCCGGAGATCACAGCGGCGGCCACCAGGTCGCTGTCGGTGATGGCATGGGCCACCGGATCAGGCAGCGGGCCGGAATTGCCGATGCAGGTGGTGCAGCCATAACCGGCCAGGGTGAAACCCAGTCTGTCCAGCGCCTTGTCCAGGCCCGCCTTGGCCAGATAGTCGGTGACGACCTGGGAGCCCGGCGCCAGCGAAGTCTTGACCCAGGGCTTCACTTTCAGGCCGCGTGCGACCGCCTTCTGCGCCACCAGGCCTGCGCCGATCATCACCGACGGGTTGGAGGTGTTGGTGCAGGAGGTGATGGCGGCGATCACCACATCGCCATGGCCGATGCTGATTTCGCTGCCTTCCAGCTTGGCCCGCTTGTTGGCGACCTCTTCCTTTTTCCAGGTCTTGATCAGATGCTCGGCGAAGTTGCCAGCGATGCCGGAAAGGGCGACGCGGTCCTGCGGCCGCATGGGGCCGGCCATCGACGGCTCGACCGTCGCCATGTCCAGTTCCAGGGTGTCGGTGAAGACGGGATCTTCCGACTTGGCGGAGCGCCACAGGCCCTGGGCCTTGGCATATTTCTCCACCAGCGCCACACGGGGCGCCTTGCGGGCCGTGTTCTTGAGGAAGCGCACGGTTTCGGCATCGATCGGGAAGAAACCGCAAGTTGCGCCATATTCCGGCGCCATGTTGGCGATGGTGGCGCGATCCTCGAGCGACATTTCATCCAGGCCGGGACCGAAATATTCGACAAAGCGGCCGACCACGCCCTTCTTGCGCAGCATCTGGGTGACGGTGAGCACCAGGTCGGTGGCGGTGACACCTTCGCGCAGCTTGCCGGTCAGTTTGAAGCCCACGATCTCGGGGATCAGCATGGAGATGGGCTGGCCAAGCATGGCTGCTTCCGCCTCGATGCCGCCCACGCCCCAGCCCAGCACGGCCAGGCCGTTGATCATGGTGGTGTGGCTGTCGGTGCCGACCACCGTGTCGGGGAAGGCAACTTCCACCGTCTTCTTGGTCTTGGAATCCTTGGCTTTGCGGGTCCAGATGGTTTCGGCCAGATATTCCAGGTTCACTTGGTGGCAGATGCCGGTGCCCGGCGGCACGACGCGGAAGTTGGCGAAAGCCTGCTGGCCCCAGCGCAGGAAGGTGTAGCGTTCCTTGTTGCGCTCATACTCGATCACGACGTTCTTCTTGAACGAGTCGCGATGGCCGAAATTGTCGACCATCACGCTGTGGTCGATGACAAGATCCACTTCCGCCAGCGGATTGATTTTCTCCGGATCCCCGCCCAGATTCTTCATGGCATCGCGCATGGCAGCCAGGTCCACCACCGCAGGCACCCCCGTCAGGTCCTGCATCAGGACGCGGGCGGGACGGAAGGCGATTTCGCGGTCGGAGGTGCGCGTCTTGGTCCAAGCGGCCACCGCCTGGATGTCATCTTTGGTAACAGTTTGTCCGTCTTCGTGACGCAGCAGGTTTTCCAGCAGCACCCGCATGGAATAGGGCAGCCGGGAAATGCCTTTCAGCCCGTTCTTCTCCGCCGCCGTGAGGCTGAAATAGGTATAGCTTTTATTACCGACCTTGAGCGTCTTGCGGCATTTGAAACTGTCCAGGCTCGTCACGCGCGGTGCCCCTTCTTCGGTGGATGGAGGTGCCCTCGTTTAGTCATAAACGTCCGCGAAAGGAAGGCGTGATCTG
Organism: uncultured Rhizobium sp.; assembly: GCA_964421935.1. Taxonomy (GTDB): domain Bacteria; phylum Pseudomonadota; class Alphaproteobacteria; order Micropepsales; family Micropepsaceae; genus Rhizomicrobium. The sequence continues at coordinate 1,963 of CAYQZM010000349.1, forward strand.
GTCTCACCCACCGGCCCCGCACCACCGCGCGGGCTTAAAATTGCCCCAAAGGACTGCCAGTTTGGCGGCAATAAAGGGGAGGTGGCGGGGCTGTGCGGGAGCGGCCGACGTCGCCAAGAGACGCGTTGTGAAAGCTTTGGTCACATTCCTGGCCCTGGTGCTGGCGGCGCCGGCCATGGCCCAGCCTGATGCCCCGCCTGGCACACCGCCCAGCATGGCATCGCGGCTTCGGGCAGAACGGCCCAGTGCGGTCGAGCCTGGCATCTACGCCGCCGGCGACAAGCTTGTCTTCACCCTGCAACCTGACGGCGCGCGTTACCTGCTGCGTTTTACCGGCTCAAGCGAGACATTCGTCCTGAGCGTGGAACGCGGCTCGCTGGGCGCCAAGCTGATGAAATATGATACCGGCGCCACCGCGCTGCGCGTGTCGGTGTGGGGCGCGATCACCATCTACACCCGCGACGCGCCCCAAGGCATCCCCGCAACCTATCAGGGTCCGGCGCAATCGCTGGCGCCGCGCCTGATCTCGGCCGCCGAATTGACGACCGCTTTTGGCGATGAAACCGGCCACATCGGCTATGTTCAGAATATCGCGCTGAAATTCTCGCCCGACCCGGCGGTGGTGGCGTCCGATTCGGAAACCCGCGGCCGGGCCTTCGAAGCCCTGGTCAATGCCGCCACCGGCATCGAGCGCTTCCTGAACGATAACCCCGGCGCCAGGCCCATTCTGTCCAAACGCATCAACAGCGTGAAACTGGCCGAAGGGGGCAAGCCCACCATCGCGCTCTCCGGCCAGACCCTGCTGGTAAGTTTTGTGCCGGGCGAAGGGCGTGAGGGTCACGCCTCCTCGCTCGCCATCGAACAGGAACTGGGCCGGCTTTTCACGGTCACGGCGAAGGATATCGCTGTAAAATAAAACGGCGCCCGTGCGGAGCGCCGTTTTGTTTCTGCCAAGCACAGGCCCGCCTCCCCTTGCATGCGAAGCACGCCCTGCGGGGAAGTTGAAACCAGACGGGGTTACTTCGACATAACCGTAACCCGGCCGACGCTGGTATCGCCTGCGATCAGATTGTCCTTGGGATCGAAGACCCAATAGCTCGCCTCGGTGAACTGGCCGGTGCCGATGCCCATGCCATTGCCCACCGCACCCAGCACCTTGCCGTCACGGTTGAGCTTCAGGAACTGGCCATCCTGGCCGGAGGCCATCCAGGGATTGCCCTTGTGGTCGAAGTTCAGGGCGCAAACCAGATTGCGCATCGAGAAGGTCTTCTTGAAGCGGCCGTCGCCGGTATAGACCACGATGCGATACTGCTCGCGATCGCCGATCCACACATCGCCATTGGTGGGATCCACCGCCAGGCCATGGGTGGAATCGAACTTGCCCTGCCCGACTTCATCGCCGAACCACTGATTGATGAACTTGCCATCCTTGGTCAGGTGGATGATGCGCGCGGCCCCGATATTGTTAGTGGGATCGTCACTGTCGACATCGTTGGGGCTCTCATTGGCATGGCCCTCGGCAATATAAACGCTCTGATCCGGCCCGAAAGCCACCATCACCGGCTGCCACAACAGGCGCTGGCCCTTTTCCTCGACCCAGTCACCGCGATGGTCCTTGACGCCGATGGTCATCAACAGCTTGCCCGCGGGCGACAGCTTCATCACGGTCGCCTGGCCATTATCGGTGATCCAGACATTGTCGTCCTTGTCCACCGCCATGCCATGCGCCTTGGCCTGGTGGCCGATCACGCTCTCGGGCACTTCCAGCACCAACTTGTGGTTCGGATCAAACTTCATCAGCTGGACGACGCCTTCCGGCGAGCGCTTGAACACCCACAGATAGCCCTTGGAATCCAGCGCCACCGAGGGAATGCCGCCGATGCCCTTGGGCACCGTGTAGGGATAGGAGAATTTGTAGCCCATGGTCTGGTCCCATTCGACGCGGGCCAGTGCGCTGCGGGCAAAACCGCCCTTGCGGCCGCAGACAATGGAGTGGCTGCACGGCGGGCCGCCCTGGCCGCCCGGCACCCGCGCCGCGCCGCTCATCATGGCGCGGCGTTCCTCGCGCGGGATGACATGTACGGTTCCATCAGGGTCGACCAGGGTGAACCCGGTGGGATCAGGAAAGGATGGCCCCAGATGCCAGGCCGGCGTGCCGTCATGGGCGGGCTCGGACTGGATGGCAAGACGGCTCGCCTGGGCGAAGGCAGCCGTGGTCAGAAGGCCGAGCGCAAGGCCCGCCAAAGTCATAGTCTTCATGAACGTCTTTCCCTGACAGCAGTGCGAATGGACCATGGGCGCCGGGCGGCAGCCCCGTCAATCAAAACAATCCCCCATGCGCCCCATGACCGCAGGAACTGGAAGCATCGGCCAGGTGAGCTTCGGCCCCGCGCCCCTTAAATCAAGGGACAAATCCCTCCGGCGCCAGTTCGAAATGCTCGAATTCAAAGCCTGGCGCCACGGTGCAGCCGACCAGGGTGAAATCGCCCTGACTGCGGGCCATCTGCCACTGGCCGGCAGGCACCACCAGTTGCGGCACCTGGGCCTTGTCGATGTCACTGCCCAGAAGATAGCGCGCCTTACCAATGGTCAGCTCCAGCGGCGCGCCGCGATAGAAGTGCCAGATTTCCGGCACATCGATCCGGTGCCAGCGCGAGACCTCTGCGCCCTTGAGCAGGAAATAGATGGCGGTAGAGCGGGCGCGCCCCTCTTGGCTGGCGTCGCGAAATGTTTCGCGGAAATGACCGCCTTCCGGATGCGGCTTGAGACCGAGCAGTTCGATCAGACGGTCGGCTTCTCCGCTCATGCGCTTATGCCCCGCCTACTCACTTGCACGCGCTGTCAGGACACGCGCGAATCATCTAGGCTCCCTGATTCATACAGCGCAGCCGCGCGAATTGAACGTGCCGACTGAATGGGGAAGCGGTTCGTCAATGATCCCTAGCGATATGCCTTTGACCGATCTGCATCCGGCGGAATGGAATTCTCCCGCGGCGACTTGCGATTCTGCATATCCGGCAAGAAACCCTGACGACAATGCGATAGCGCGCTTGCGCGCCCTTCATGGCGAAGCCGGCCGCGATCTGGCGCTGGCGCAATTCGTGGCGCGTGTGCCCACAGCCTGTGTGGTACTGATGGCGACCGGCGCCCTGATCCTGCTGTGGGCAGCCGCGGCGGACGGGGCCGGCCTGAAAGGCGGCTTCGCCTGGGCGGCGCTGGTGCTGCTGGGCATTGTCGCCATGATCGGTCTGCACATCCGCAGCTTTGCCCGTTCGCTGCGGCGCACACCGCTGGCGCAAGCCGCTTCGGATCTGCGGTTGCTTCTTCTCTATACCGGCACGGCGTGGGGCGGCGGGGCGTTCCTGATCCTGCCCGATCGGCCGGCGCCGGTGCTGGTTTTCCTTTTTGCCGCCCTGCCCGATCTGGGTCTGGCACTGAGCATGCGCGACGCCGGGGGCTTTGCCGCCTTTGCGGGCCCGGCCTCGGCCCTGATCGCGGGTGCCGCACTTCTCAGCGGCTGGCCACAGGATGGATGGGTGGCCGGTGCCATCATGGCATCGCTCGCCGCCTTGAGCCTGGGATTTGCCTGGCGCGCGGTTCGTGCGCGGCATCTCCTTGCGCATGTGCCGGCGCTGTAGTGGACGGCCGGCACCCTCTCTGCCGCCGAACCGTTATAATCGCGTGTTTGGATAGCGCGCCCGCTCTCAGACGAGGCCAGCCATGACCATGATGACCGCCATCCGCTCCACCGAAAATGAGGTGGCAAAAGGAGCAAGCGACAAACTGGCCGAGGCGCGACGGCTGCTGCCGGATGATGATGGCCTGACCGCCTTTTTCGATGCGCTCTACGCCGGCGCGGTGCCGGACGATATCCTGCGCGCCCGTCCCGACCAGCTGGCAGCGCTGGCGCTGGCGGTGTGGGCGGAAGCCGCCAAGCGCCCACCGGGCGCCTCCCACGTCGCTGCCCTGGAACAGGGCCACGAGACGGTGCTGGTCGCCATCAATGATGACCGGCCCTTCCTGTTCGACTCCACCCTTGCCGCGGCCTTGGCAGGCGGCGCGCGCGTCAGGGCGGCTTTCCATCCCATCCTGGATATCGGCGGGCGGCGCACCAGCGTGATCGCGCTGGTGTGCGACAGCCTGGCGCCACAGACGCGCGAAAATCTGCTCCAGTCCCTGCGCGAGGCTTTCGCCCAGGGTGCGGCGGCGGTGCGGGACTGGAAGCCCATGCTGGCGCGGCTGGCGGCGGCGCGCGGCGACCTGGAGCGGCACCCGCCACGCCTGGCCGGACATGACGCCGATATCGGCGAAGACCTCGCCTTCCTGGACTGGCTGGCGGACAATCATTTCACCTTCCTGGGCGCGCGCGATTACGTGCTGGCCAAGGATGGCGCCAACGGCATCCTGGAGCCGGTCAAGGGCAGCGGCCTTGGCGTGCTCGCCGATGACGCGGTGCGGGTGGTGCGCGATGCCAGCAGCGGCGAGCGTCAGGGGCTCAGCGCCGAGGTGCGCGCCTTCCTGGATTCCTCCGATCCCCTGATCATCACCAAGAGCGCCGCCAGAAGCCTGGTCCATCGCCGCGCCCATATGGACTATATCGGCATCAAGACCTTCGGCGCCGATGGCGCCTTTGTCGGCGAACGCCGTTTTGTGGGGCTGTTCACCTCCAGCACCTATGCCGCGCAGGCGCGCACCATTCCGCTCCTGCGCCGCAAGATCGAGGCGGTGATGGCAGAGGCCGGTCTCGATCCGGCCAGCCATGACGGCAAGGCGCTGACGCATATCCTGGACACGTTCCCCCGCGACGAGCTGTTCCAGGTCTCCTCCGAAGAGCTTTACGAGATCGCCACCGGCGTCCTGCATATGGGCGGGTTGCCGCGCATCCGTCTCTTCCTGCGCTTCGACCGGTTCGACCGTTTCGTCTCGGCCTTGCTGCTGGCACCGCGCGATCACGTCAATGCGAAAAACCGCGGCGAGATTCACGCGCTGCTCGCGGAAGCCTTGAACGGACGCACCTCCGCCTTCGAGGCGGCCGTCGACGAGACCGCGCTGGTGCGCCTGCATTTCATCATCGGCCGCAACCCGGGCTCCCTGCCCCAGGTCAATGTGCGCGAACTGGAACGGAAGATCGGCGAGATCCTGACCACCTGGGATGACGGTCTGGCCGAGGCCTTTGCCGCCATGATGGGCCGGAGCGAAGGCGCGGCCAGACTGACGAGCCTGGCGCCCCGCTTCTCGCCCGGCTATCGCGACAATTTCCCGGCCCGTGACGGCGCGGCGGACTTGCGCATCCTGGAAAGCCTGGCGACGGACAAGGAGGATTTGCGCCTCAGGGCCAAGGTCTGGCGCAAGGAAAACGATGCCGCCAGCGCGCTCAGGCTGAAGCTTTATGTGCTGGGCGACGTGCTGCCACTGTCGGCGTCGCTGCCCGTTTTCGAGAATCTGGGGCTGAAGGTGATCGCGGAAGATTCCTTCCCCGTCTCCTTCAACCGCGATGGCGGATGGCGCCAGGAAGCCGCCATCCTGGACTTCAGCATGGAGCGCGAAGATGGCGGCGCGGTGAAGCTGGAGGAAATCCGGGACGGCCTGGAGACCGCGCTGCATGCGGTATGGCAGGGCGAAGCGGAAAGCGACGACTTCAACAAGCTGGTGATCGGCGCCGGCCTTGGCTGGCGCGATATCACCATCCTGCGCGCCATAGCCAAGTTCCTGCGCCAGGCCGCGATGACCTTCAGCGTCGCCTATATGCAGCAGGCGCTGGCCAAAAATCCGGAACTGGCCGGGTTTCTGGTCGCCCTGTTCTATGCCCGCAATGACCCGGGCGCGGAAACAGGACGCGGCGCGCGCATTCTTGACATCGAGAAGAGCATCGAAACAGCGCTCAAAGAGGTGCCCTCGCTGGACGATGACCGCATCATCCGCCGTTTCAAGAATGTGATGGACGCGATGCTGCGGACCAATTTCTTCCAGACAGACTCCGATGGAAACAGCCGTCCGGCGCTGGCGTTCAAGCTGGATTCCGCCAAGCTGGACGAACTGCCGGCGCCCAGGCCCTGGCGGGAGATTTTCGTCTACGCGCCGTCGGTCGAAGGCGTGCACCTGCGCTTCGGGCGCATCGCCCGCGGCGGCATCCGCTGGTCGGACCGCAGGGAGGATTTCCGCACCGAGATCCTGGGCCTGGTCAAGGCACAGCAGGTCAAGAATGCGGTGATCGTGCCGGTGGGCGCCAAGGGCGGCTTCTATCCCAAGCTGATGCCGGCCAATCCCAGCCGCGAACAGTTCATGGAAACCGGCATCGCCGCCTACAAGACCCTCATCAACGCCCTGCTCGATGTCACCGACAATCTGGACAGGAACGGCCAGGTCGTTCCCCCGCCCGACGTGCTGCGCCCCGATGGCGATGACCCCTATCTGGTGGTGGCGGCGGACAAGGGCACCGCCACCTTCTCCGACATCGCCAACGGCATCGCGCTGGAGCGCGGCTTCTGGCTGGGCGATGCCTTCGCCAGCGGCGGCAGCGTCGGCTACGACCACAAGAAGATGGGCATCACCGCCCGTGGCGCCTGGGAAGCGGTCAAGCGCCACTTCCGCGAACTGGGCACCGACATCCAGAGTACCGACTTTACCGTCATCGGCGTGGGCGACATGTCGGGCGATGTGTTCGGCAACGGCATGCTGCTGTCCCGGCACATCCGCCTGATGGCGGCATTCGATCATCGCCACATTTTCCTGGATCCCAATGCGGACGCCGCCACCGGCTTTGCGGAGCGCGAACGCCTGTTCAATCTGCCCCGCTCCAGCTGGGACGATTACGACAGGAGCAAGATCGGCAAGGGTGGCGGCATCTTTGCCCGCTCACTCAAGGAAATCCCGCTTTCGCCCGAGGTGAAGGCGCTGATCGGCAGTGACAAGGACATGATGTCGCCGCCGGAACTGATGAAGGCGTTGCTCAAGGCCGAATGCGATCTGCTGTGGTTCGGCGGTATCGGCACTTACATCAAGGCTTCCGCCCAATCCAATCTCGAGGCGGGAGACCGCGCCAATGATGCCGTACGCATCAATGGCAATGACATCCAGGCCAAGGTGGTGGGCGAAGGCGCCAACCTGGGCGTGACACAACTTGGCCGCATCGAATATGCCAGAAACGGCGGGCGCATCGACACCGACGCGGTGGACAACAGCGCCGGCGTGGACACGTCCGACCATGAGGTCAACCTGAAGATCCTGCTGGGCGGCCCGGTGAAGCGCGGCGAGCTTTCGCAGGACCAGCGCAACGCGCTGCTGGCCACCATGACGGAGGATGTGGCCGCCCATGTGCTGGCCGACAATTACAACCAGACCCTGGCGCTGTCGGTGGCGCAGCTGCAGGCCGAACGCGATCTGGATGCCCAGGGCCGGCTGATCCGCGACCTGGAACAGCGCGGCAAGCTGGACCGGGCGGTGGAATTCCTGCCGTCCGATGCTCAGCTCAAGGCCTTGGCCAAGGACGGCAAGGTGCTGACCCGGCCTGAGCTTTGCGTGCTGCTGGCTTACGCCAAGCTGGACCTGGATGTTGAAATCCTGGCCAGCCCGCTGCCCGACGACCCTTTCTTTGCGCCCTTGCTGGCCGGCTATTTTCCTGCGGCCGCGGTGGACGCGTTTCCGCAGGAGCCCGAGCGCCATCGTCTCAAACGCGAAATCATCTCCACTGTGCTGACCAACAGCATCGTCAATCTGGCAGGACCGGTCTTTGTGCTGCGCACCCGTGAAGTGACCGGGCTTGCCGCCGCCGATGTCGCACGCGGCTTTGTCCTCAGCGATGGCGCCTTCGGGCTTTCGGCGCTGAAGGCGGGGATTGACGCCCTGGACTTGAAGGTCGAGGCAGGTCTTCAGACCCAGCTTTACAGCGATCTGGCCGACCAGTTCCGGCGCGCCAGCCGCTGGTTTTTGACTCATGTTCCGGCGAATGCCGTCCTGGCCGATACTGCCGCGCGCTATCGCGCCGGCATCGAAAGCTTGCGCCAGAGCTATGCGGTGAGCCGGGAAGAGCGGGACAACATCGCGACACTGGCCGCGGTCGGCCTGCCGGAAGAACTTGCCCGCGACCTGGTGCTATTGGCGCCGCTGTCGGCCGGTCTGGATGTGGTGCTGCTGGCCCAGGACGGCGGCAGCGAGGCCGGCAAAGCGGGCGCCCTTTATTTTGCTGTCGGACAGGAACTGGGCCTCGACCGGTTGCGCGCGCTGGTTGAACGCTTCCATCCGCCGGAACATTGGGATCGTCTGGCCTTGCGCCGGTTGATGGATGATCTTTCCGGCGCCCAGCGCGCCATTGCCGGGGCCTTGCTGAGACAAGGAAAAAGCGTCCAGCAATGGACCCGTGACAATGCCCAGCCGATCGCGCGCACCCGCGATTTCCTGGCCGCGATGGAAGCCAGCGGTGATTTGTCGGTGGCCAAGCTGATGCTGGCATCCAGTCAAATCCACAATCTGGTCTGAAATCCGTTCCGGTCTCGCCCGACTTGCCCTAAGCTGACGCCAATAACACCCACAAGAACTCGCTCGAGGGGGAGCGGCGATGGGGGGATCACCGGTCCAGGCTCCGGCCTTGTCTGGAGCTTTGGTGTCATGGGAGGGCTTGTTCCGCGAGCCCGAACTGGATGCCATTGTCCGTTATGGCGACAGCCTGGCGCTGGAAAACGCCGAGTTGTCGGCCAGCGGCGCGGGCTATGACAATATCCGCCGAACCCTGGTGGCCTGGGTCGAACGCAACCCCCAGACCGAATTCTTTCACCGCCGCCTGGAAGAGGCCGTGCTGGCGCTGAATGCGCGCTTTTTCCGCTTCGATCTGTCGGGCCTGGCCAGTTTTCAATACGCGCTCTATGGCGGTCCGGAAGGCGGTCATTTCGAATGGCACAAGGACTATGGCCGCGATCCGTCCGACCCCGGCCGCGAGCCGCGCAAGCTGACCTTATCCCTGCAGCTCAGCGATCCTGCCGACTATGACGGTTGCGAGCTTCAGGTGCGCGGCGGCCATCAGATCGATATCGCGCCCAAGGCGCGCGGCACCCTGGTGGCCTTTCCGGCCAATGTGCTGCATCAGGTAACACCCATCACGCGCGGCATACGCCGCTCGCTGGTGATATGGGCGGTGGGGCCGGAATTCCGCTAGCGCTGGCGTCAGCTCTGACGGAACGCATTGAGTGCGTGCTCGGGCGGGTGGCGCTCCTGCCCGACAAATTCGATGCCGATGCCGTCGGCATGATGGCGCGCCACGCGGCCGGCGACCTGGGCGATCAGCACGAACTCGCCGATCGGCGGCTTGGTCTCGGTCCTGAGCGAGACCCCGCCCACCGACATGTCCATGATCTCGCAATTGATGATCTGGCCGTCGGCGCGGGTGAATTTGGCAAAGCCTTTCTGGCTGGTGCGCTCGTGCCGGCGCAGCACGCTGTCATCCACCAGGCTTTTGTTGAGAAAGAGGATCAGTTGCTCGGCGGTGCGCTCGCGCTTGGACGGCGTGCAGACGAACGCCATGCCGAAGCCATAGCCGTCGCGGCGCACCACGGTGCCTTCGAAGCGGCCAAAATTATCGACGTACAGCACCAAGGTCGTGCCCGCATCGGGGATGGTCTCGCAGGCGATGGCAGCCCCGCCCGGCGACAGGTCCAGCACGGTGCAGCGTGCTTCAAGGGAAACGGACGGAATGAAAAGCCGTCCCGGCAGATCCACTTTTACGCGGCGGAAGCGGCGCCGCTCGGCCCCCGCTTTCGCGTCGGCCGGATCGCCGTCCTTCATGGCGGTTGCCATGCCCTGCATAGGCCTGCCCCGAATGTTTAACGTCTCCTGACGCAGTTGTAAGGCCGATGCCCTCAACAGGAGGTTACCGAAGCGGGGATAAAGTCAGCCAAACTGCGGCTTTTACCAGGACAGGCGGGGGCCACCCGAAAGCAAGCGTTTCGAAACAAGGGCCTTTTTCGCGTTCTTGCGTCGCGCTATAGGAAGAATTGGGTAAAAATCGCGGTGGGGCGGGGCCAACGGGGCCGGGCCGGGCCGCCAGTGGGGATAAAAAATGTTGAACTTTGCACTGCGCGGACAGGGTCGCCGCTTTACCATGTTTGCGGCGGCAGCGCTTTTGGCCGCTGGCTTGGCAGCCTGTTCCAGCGACGAGGACACGGCCGAGGGCACGCCGTTCACCCAGGCGCTGTCCAAGGATTATACCGACCTGTCCACCCAGGCTGCGGCCCTCCCGGCGGAGCCGGCGGAGAGCTCCTTCTTCGATTCCATCAATCCCTTCTCCAGCAGCGACACCTCCAGTGACCTGCTGGCCAAAGCCTTTACGGCCAAGGCCGATCTCGCCAATGCCGGTACCGAGCCGGAGCCGGAAGCCGGCAATGGCCCGGCTGAAACCACCATCCGGGCCCGCCTGGCCCGGGCCCTGGCGGCGAACAAGGACCAGTTCCCCGAGCAGGCCGCGCGTGCCCAGGCCGATTACGACTGCTGGGTGCTCTACGGCACGGTGGCCAGCGCCGCAGCGGCATCGCAGGCCTGCAAGACCGCGCTGGACTCCTCGCTCGTGAGACTGGAGACGGCCTCGCGCCCGGCTCCGCCGCCTGTTCCGGCACCCGCGCCTGCTCCCGTCACGACGGCACCCGTGCCGCCGCCGACACCGGCCCCCGCCGCCGCCAGCAATGATTTCACCGTCTATTTCGACTTCGATTCCTGGACCTTGAAGGCCGAGCAACTCAAGGTGCTGGACGACGTGATCGCCACGGCCCGTTCCGGCGGCCAGAGCAACATCACCATCGTTGGCCATACCGATACGTCGGGCCCCGCCGATTACAATCAGAGACTGTCGGTCAAGCGCGCCAATGTGGTGGTGGAAGCCCTGGTGCAGATGGGCGCGCGCCGCAACGCGCTCCATGCCAGCGGTGTCGGTGAGACGGACCTGGCCGTCCAGACCGGCGACAATGTGAAAGAAGAAAAGAACCGCCGCACCGTCATCACGCTGCAGCCTTAACAAATCCGTTAGAAGCTTAAAGGCCCGCATCCATTTGATGGATGCGGGCCTTTTGCTTTTGACTCTTTTGCCGCCGCTGTCACCTTTTTGTGGCTGTCGCGGCGGCACCAAAGCGCCTAAGTTCACGTTATGAGCAGGATGACACATCGCCCGAGAATGGGGCTGTTGCTGATAACGGCGGTGGGTCTGGCTGCCGTCAGCATGCCTGCTTCGGCGCAGCGCAACGGCAACTACCCGGTCCAGGAAATGAACTTCGACCTGTGGTGTCAGGAACAGGCCGGCCTTCCCGCCGAACGTTGCGACAAGCGTACGGCGCAGGACGAAGCAGCGTTCGAGGCATATCGCTCCAAGGTCGAGGCTTACGAAATTCCCTATCTGCAGCAGAAGCAGAATGCGGCGCGTCTGGATACGGATATCCTGCGCAACGATCCAGTGGACCGGCCGATTTCCAAGAATCCGACACCGGACCGGCCCGACCTCAACACGCCTTCCACCACCGTACCGCCGCGTCCGTAAAGACGGACGTCAGATCAACCCGGTCTGGTCGTCCTTGTCGGTGGCGTGCCAACGGCCGATGACCTTGGCCATCTTCTCAAGCAGATCGCCGGAGCCGAAATGGAGGAAGGCGGGACCGTCCTGCGAGACCACTAGGCGCAGATAGGGTGCCTTGGGATGGGCACGCAGCGAAGGCGGGGGCGGCGGCGGCAGGTTCTGATCGTTCTCGGTGAACGGCTCGTCTTCCTGGACCAATTGCGATCCCACCAGCCGTTCATAGGCGATGGCCCGGCCCAGCAGCGGCGCAGGATCGCTCAGCATCTGCACCATGCCGAAGAAGCGATTGGGTTCGCCGCCATTCATCGAGACCGGCGTCAGGATGGTTTCCAGCTCCACCATGCCATTGTCCGCGGTGGCGGCGATGGAGGACAGGCACACCGGCTGGCGCGACTTCATCGCCTGGCGCAGCAGCGAAACCAGGGAAGCGGTTGATTGGGATTCCCAATGGCCCAGAAAACTGGAGCCCTTGAGTTCGAAGCCGAAGCGCTCGCAGAGCGCGGTGCCGGCGAGACGGTAAACGGGACGGCCCGGATTCTCGTAATCGAGAATGAAGGTATAGGAGAGAAGCCGCTTGATCGCGCGCGGATCGATGTCGGTCTGGTCCGGCACGTCACGACCCTTGCGCAGCCGGCTCCAATAACCGACCAGCAGATGGGAATTCTTGTGCTTCATACCCGCATCACCTTTGTCCTGCCGGGCTCGCGTTGCTCCGTTACGGAGCGCCTCGCGGGCCGCTGACAGACAAAGAGCGAAAGCCGTGCCAACCGTACGGTGGTTAAAGGCCCTCTTTTCTGTCCAGGGATGGCGCAACACCCGGCTGGAAAAGGCTTTTCTGGTCCGGTTCTGGGCCAGCGCCCCTTGCGAAACAGCAAAGACCTGACCCGGCAAAGAAAAAGGGCCGCGGGAGGGAGAGCCGCGGCCCGAGGGAGGGGCAATTGTCGGTGGTTCAAGTGCCGCGGCGCAGCGTGCCTTATTGAGAGGCGTAGGACCGGCCAGTGAGCTCGCGGGATTCGCCGCCCACCATTTCCCGCCCCGTTTCCAGGCAGACCCGGGTGACATAGCTGAAGAACATGTCGCCGGTGCCGTATTTGCGCAGGTTCGTGCGCTCGGTGCAGTCCGGCACCCGGACGGCAGGGGCGCACTTCAGCAGGCCGCCCTTGAAATAGCGCAGCGCCTCATGGGGCGCGCAGGTCAGGGTTTCACCATGAGCGGTGGAAACGGCCGCGCCTTCGGACGATTGGATCACCGAGCCAATCGTGACCCTCAGCGCCGAGCCCGGCAGGCAGCGGGCGACTTCGCCCTCATAGCCGGCGCGCAGCCAGGTGTCCTCCACCATGTGGGAGGCGGGAAATTCGTGATGGTCCTCGGAAACGCAGACGGCATGGATCGCCTTGATCACCGTGGCTTCCTGGAAGGTGCAGGCCTGGGGCGCAGCCTCCACATTCACATTGACCTCGCCGCCGGCCACGAAGCCGGGCGATTCCGGAATGCCGCCGGTGAAGCCGGCAAAGGAGATGGCGCCGCTGGCGGCGCCGGCGGCCGCGAAGGCCTGCGCCTCGGCCATGGCCACAGCGCTGACCTGGGTTTCGACATTCTTGTTGATGACGATGGACTTGCTGATGTTGATGTTCTTGGACGCGTTGATGTTCTTGGAATTGTCGATGTTCTTGGTGATCTCGATGTTCTTGGAGTTGTCGATGCTCTTGTTGATCTCGATGTTCTTGGAATTATCGATGTTGGTGGTGACGTTGACCGGCTTGTAGACGGTGATGTTCTTGGAGTTGTCGATCGTGTTGGTGATCGTCACTGGCTTGTAGACGTTCACATTGTTTTCGATGTTCGTCGGCTTGTAGATATTCACGTTGTTTTCGATGTTGGTCGTGACCGGCCGGTTGATGATGACCGAGCGGTTGTTGATGACCGGATGACCCGGGGGGACATTCTCGGGACAGCGCAGGTTGGGGACGCGCGGGACACTGCCAGTGCCAAAATGGCCCACCTGGCCAGCCTGAGCGGCAAGCGGACTGACCATAAGGGCCGTGCTTGTCAGCACGGTGGTCAGGAATTTGGCGGACTTGCGCGGCATTGGGTGGACTCCTTCGTGCCTTCCAACTGAGTTCTTTGACCGGGAGGCTTCACGTTCCGTGCCAGAGATGTCCGGGCTGGTAAGGCGTGTCTCAATCCCACATGTCCCATATTGGGACATGGAAACACCGGGCTGCCGGCCTGCCGGCGGCCGACGAGAGCCCTGTACCCACCCACGCAAATCCCCTGCCGGGGATCGTTTGCCCCCGATGGGGGCGATTTCGGCCGCAAAACGGCCCATTCGCCGCGTTGCAGAAGGATTTCGCCCTCTCTATTGTGCCCGCACTTTTCACCCGGGTCGGGGGCTAACTCCATGAATATCCACGAATATCAGGCGAAAGAGGTGCTGCGCGGATTCGGCGTGCCCGTGCCGGCGGGCCAGCCCGCCTTCACGGTGGAAGAAGCCGTCAAGGCCGCCGAAGCCCTGGGCGGCCCGGTCTGGGTGGTCAAGGCCCAGATTCACGCCGGCGGCCGCGGCAAGGGCGGCGGCGTCAAGGTGGTCAAGACCATCGAGGTTGTTAAGAAGGATGCCCAGCGCATGCTGGGCATGACCCTGGTCACCCACCAGACCGGACCGCAGGGCCGGCTGGTCAAGCGCCTCTATATAGAGGACGGCTCTGCGATCGACCGGGAGCTTTACCTTTCGGCCCTGGTGGACCGCGCCACCAGCCGGATCGCCTTCATCGTCTCTACCGAGGGCGGCATGGACATCGAGGAAGTGGCGCACAAGACGCCGGAGAAGATTCACACCTTCCAGATCGAGCCGGCGGCCGGCTATTCACCCTATGTCGGCAACGAGATCGCCGTGGCCCTGGGCCTGAAGGGCGATCAGGCCAAGCAGATCGGCCAAGTGGTGAAGAAGCTCTACGAAGCCTTCCAGGCCAAAGATATGAGCCTGCTGGAAATCAATCCGCTGGTGGTGACCAAGGACGGCAACATCATCTGCCTGGATGCCAAGCTGAACTTCGACGACAACGCGCTTTACCGCCACAAGGACATCCAGGCGCTGCGCGACCTGGATGAGGAAGATCCGGCGGAAGTGGAAGCCAGCAAGTTCGACCTTTCCTATATCAAGCTGGATGGCGAGATCGGCTGCATGGTGAACGGCGCGGGCCTGGCCATGGCGACCATGGACATCATCAAGCTTTACGGCAGCGAGCCGGCCAACTTCCTGGACGTGGGCGGCGGCGCCAGCAAGGAAAAGGTCACCGCGGCTTTCAAGATCATCGTCCGCGATCCCAACGTGAAGGGGATCCTGGTCAACATCTTCGGCGGCATCATGAAATGCGACATCATCGCCGAAGGCATCGTCGCCGCCGCCAAGGAAATCTCGCTCTCCGTGCCGCTGGTGGTCAGGCTGGAAGGCACCAATGTCGAATTGGGCAAGGAAATCCTGGCCAAATCGGGCCTGGCCATCACCTCCGCCGACAATCTCGCCGACGCCGCCGAGAAGGTGGTCAAGGCCGTGAAGGGTAAGAAGTAATGTCCATTCTCGTCGACAAGAATACCAAGGTCATCTGCCAGGGCTTCACCGGCAACCAGGGCACCTTCCATTCGCAGCAAGCGATTGCTTACGGCACCAAGATGGTCGGCGGCACCACGCCGGGCAAAGGCGGCACCCCCCATCTGGGCCTGCCCGTATTCGACACGGTGCGCGAGGCCAGGGAAAAGGTCGGCGCGGATGCTTCCGCCATCTATGTACCGCCGCCCTTCGCCGCCGACGCCATCCTGGAAGCGATTGACGCCGGTGTGCCGCTGATCGTCTGCATCACCGAGGGCATTCCGGTGCTGGACATGGTGAAGGTCAAGCGCGCGCTGTCAGGGTCGAAGTCGCGGTTGATCGGCCCCAACTGTCCCGGCGTGATCACGCCCGATGAATGCAAGATCGGGATCATGCCCGGCCACATCCATCGCCGCGGCAGCGTCGGCATCGTCTCGCGCTCCGGCACCCTCACCTATGAAGCGGTGGCGCAGACCACCGCCGTTGGTCTTGGCCAATCCACCTGCGTGGGCATCGGCGGTGATCCGGTGAAGGGCACCGAGCATATCGACGTGCTGGAGATGCTGCTCAAGGATCCGGAGACCGAAAGCATCATCATGATCGGCGAGATCGGCGGCAGCGCCGAGGAAGATGCCGCCGACTTCATCAAGCATTCGAAAGTGAAGAAGCCCATGGTCGGCTTCATCGCCGGCGTCACCGCCCCGCCGGGCCGCCGCATGGGTCATGCCGGCGCCATCATTTCGGGCGGCAAGGGCGGCGCGGACTCCAAGATCGAGGCCATGAAGGCCGCCGGCATCCGGGTATCGCCGAACCCGGCCGCGCTCGGTACCACCCTGCTGGAAGTCCTGAAGGGCAAGTAATCTTTCATCCCTTCAGCCACGTCACCTGGCTGTCACCGCGCCTGCCTAAAAAGCAGGCCGAGCGGCCCGTCGGGCCATGCGTGGGGCTCCTGTCCGTCGCCTCGATTCTGCCGTTCAAACAGGGTCAATTGAGCCCATCTTAACGGTATTCTGCGTTGAATCGCCTGACCAAAGGCGCTACCACCGCCGCCACAAAAGCGACGTCACCAGGAAGGGGCAAGGCCCAACAAGCCGGCCCGCAAGCATTTGAAATGACTGAGCAATCCCCATCCGATCGCCTGAACCGTGCTTCGAACGACATCTTCGAAGCGACCTCTTTTCTCAATCCCACCAACGCCGCCTATGTCGAACAGATGTATGGGGCATGGGCCGCCAACCCGGCCAGCGTGGACCAGGGCTGGCAAACCTATTTCAGCCAGCTGGGCGAACAGGGTCTTCTTCCCACCCAGCTTGGCCGTGGGCCCTCCTGGAAGCGCGATGCCAAAGCCTCCATCCCTGCGAGCGATCTGATCGCCGCCCTCACCGGCCAGGAACCGCCGGCTGCGCCTGCAAAGCCAGGCAAGGACACAAAGAAACCCGCAGCGGCACCTGCAGGCGACACGACAGACGCCGCCAAACATTCCATCCATGCCGTCCAGATGATCCGCGCCTATCGCATGATCGGCCATCTGGAAGCCGATCTCGATCCCCTGGGCATCACGCCGCGCACGCCGCAGCCCACGCTTGATCCCAAGACTTACGGCTTCGACGGCGCGGTTCTGGATCTGCCGATCTATGTCGATGGCATCCTGGGCCTTGAGCGCGCCAGCCCGCGCCAGCTTCTGGCCAAGCTGCGCGGCACCTATTGCGGGCGCATCGGCTATGAGTTCATGCACATCAACGATGCCGAGCAGCGCATCTGGCTGCAGAAGCGCATCGAAGGCGACGAGGTTCATTTCACGCCCGAAGGCAAGCGCGCCATTCTCAACAAGCTGATCGAGGCGGAAGGCTTCGAGAAGTTCGCCTCCAACCGCTTTGTCGGCACCAAGCGCTTCGGCCTGGACGGCGCCGAATCCACCATCCCGGCGCTGGAACAGATCATCAAGCGCGGCGGCCAGCTCGGTGTCAGCGAGATGGTGCTGGGCATGGCCCATCGCGGCCGCCTGAATGTGCTGGTCAATGTGATGGGCAAGCCCTATCGCCAGCTGTTCCACGAATTCCAGGGCGGCAGCGCCAAGCCCGACGATGTCGAAGGTTCGGGCGACGTGAAGTATCACCTGGGCGCCTCCTCCGACCGGGAGTTCGACGGCCACAAGGTCCACCTCTCGCTCACCCCCAATCCGTCGCATCTGGAGATCGTCGATCCAGTGGTGCTGGGCAAGGCGCGCGCCAAGCAATGGCAGCTGCGTGACGTGGATGCCCGTACCTCGGTGCTGCCCGTGCTGATCCATGGCGATGCCGCCTTTGCCGGCCAGGGCGTGGTGGCGGAATGTTTCGCCATGTCGGGCATCAAGGGCTTCCGCACCGGCGGCACCCTGCATTTCGTGATCAACAACCAGATCGGCTTCACCACCGCGCCGATCTTCTCGCGCTCTTCGCCCTATTGCACCGATATCGCGCTGATGGTGCAGGCGCCGATCTTCCATGTGAACGGCGATGATCCGGAAGCGGTGGTGCATGCCACCCGCATCGCCATCGAGTTCCGCCAGAAGTTCAAGAAGGACGTGGTGCTCGACATGATCTGCTATCGCAGATTCGGGCATAACGAGACCGACGAGCCCAGCTTCACCCAGCCGCAGATGTACCGGGTGATCAAGGACCATGCGACCGTTCTGCAGCTCTACAGCACGCAGCTGGTCAAGGAGGGCACCCTCTCCCAGGCTGACGCCGATGCCATGGCGGCGGACTTCAACACGCGGCTGGACCAGGAATTCTCCGCTTCCAAATCGCATCTGCCCAACCGCGCCGACTGGCTGGACGGCCGCTGGCAGGGCCTGGAGACCGCGCCCAAGAACAGCGACCGCCGCGGCGAGACGTCGGTCAGCGAAGACGAGCTGCGCAAGGTCGGCAAGGCGCTGGTGACGGCGCCCGAAGGTTTCCACCTCCACAAGACCATTGCCCGCCAGCTCGACGCCAAGGCCAGGATGTTCGAGACCGGCGAAGGCTTCGACTGGGCCACGGCGGAAGCGCTGGCGTTCGGCACCCTGCTGGAGGAAGGCTTTTATGTCCGGCTCTCCGGCCAGGATTCCCAGCGCGGCACCTTCAGCCAGCGCCATGCCGCGCTGGTCGACCAGCAGACCGAAGAGCGGTATTTCCCGCTGCAGCACATCAGCGAGAGCCAGGGCTGCTTCGAGGTGATCGACTCGCTTCTGTCGGAAGAAGCGGTGCTGGGTTTCGAATATGGCTATTCCACCGCCGAGCCCAAGGCGCTGGTGTTGTGGGAAGCCCAGTTCGGCGACTTCGCCAATGGCGCGCAGGTCGTGATCGACCAGTTCATCGCCTCCGGTGAAATGAAATGGCTGCGCATGTCGGGCCTGACCCTGCTTCTGCCGCACGGCTATGAAGGCCAGGGCCCCGAGCACAGCTCGGCCCGCCTGGAGCGCTATCTGCAGCTTTGCGCCCAGGACAATATGCAGGTCTGCGTGCCCACCACGCCGGCCAACTATTTTCATATCCTGCGCCGGCAGATGCACCGCAGCTTCAGAAAGCCGCTGGTCGTGATGACGCCCAAGTCGCTGCTGCGCAACAAGAAGTGCACCAGCTTCCTGACCGACATGCTGCCCGGCACCTCCTTCCATCGCGTGCTGCGCGACCAGGCGGAAGTGGTGCCCGGCGCCACCACCGTGCAGCTGGTCGCGGACGATCAGATCAAGCGCGTGGTCCTGTGCACCGGCAAGGTCTATTTCGACTTGATGGAAGAGCGCGAGAAACGCGGCGAGAACAACATCCAGATCCTGCGCCTGGAGCAGCTCTATCCTTTCCCGGAAAACGTGCTGGCCCAGGAGCTGAACCGCTTCCCCAAGGCCGAGCTGGTCTGGTGCCAGGAAGAGCCGAAGAACCAGGGCGCCTGGACCTTCGTGTGCCCACGCATTGAAGACACCGTGGCCAAGCTGGGCGGCAAGGCGACAGTGCGCTACACCGGCCGTCCCGAATATGCCTCCACCGCCGCCGGCTTGATGAAGCAGCACAATGCCGAGCTGGCCGCTTTCCTCAACGACGCGCTGACCCTCTGATTTTTGGCTCTCTAACTTTAGGCTCCCCAAGAGACAATTATGACCGTTGAAATCAAAGTGCCCGCGATGGGCGAGTCCGTTACCGAAGCCACCATCTCCAAATGGTTCAAGAAAGAAGGGGACGCGGTGAAGCGCGACGAGCCTCTGCTGGAGCTGGAAACCGACAAGGTCACGGTGGAAGTGCCCTCGCCCGCCGACGGCGCCATCGAGTCCATCAGCGCCCAGGCCGGCGCCACCGTGCAGGTCGGCGCGCTGCTCGGCGCCATCGCCGAAGGCAAAGCCGGCGCCGCGCCGGCTCCGAAGGCCGCTGCGCCCAAAGCCGAAGCGCCCAAGCCTGCCGCGCCTGCGCCTGCCGCCCCGAAAGCCGACGCGCCTGCCATGCCGTCTGCCAAGCGCATCTCGGAAGAAAGCGGCATTGCCCTGTCCTCCGTCGCCGGCACCGGCAAGGACGGCAGGATCACCAAGGGCGACATGCTGGGCGCGCTGGAAGCGCGATCGAGCCGCCCTGCTGCACCGGCCGCGGCAATTCCGGCGGGTCCGCGCCACAATGACGCGCGCGAGGAAAAGGTGGCGATGACGCGCCTGCGCAAGACCATCGCGCTGCGCCTGAAGGAATCTCAGAACACGGCCGCCCAGCTCACCACTTTCAACGAAGTCGACATGACCGCGGTGATGGGCCTGCGTACCACCTACAAGGACGTGTTCGAGAAGAAGCACGGCGTGAAAATGGGCTTCATGGGCTTCTTCACCAAGGCGGTGGTGGCGGCATTGAAAGAGCTGCCCAACGTCAATGCCGAGATCGAAGGCGACAACATCATCTACAAGAATTATTACGATATCGGCATCGCGGTCTCGACCGAGCGCGGCCTGGTGGTGCCGGTGGTGCGCGACGCCGACCAGCTTTCGCTGGCCGGGATCGAGAAG
>CAYQZM010000350.1:0-10112 GCA_964421935.1 uncultured Rhizobium sp.
GGGCGCCACTTTCGCGACTTCGTTCTCCTTGGGCGCGAAATCCGGCCAGTGATATTCCCGCGCAATGGTGCGCAACAGTTCTTCGGCCAGCCGCCCGCCACCCATGGCATTGGTCATGATCACGGCGCCGTCGCCGTGATCGTAGGCGACCAGATCGCTGACAAAGCCTTCGTCCACGCCGCCATGCTGGAAATAGGGACGATCGGCGCTGCCGCCGACCCCCGGCCCCAGGCCGTAATGGCCCATGCCGACATCCTTCACCATCAGGGCGGCGGTGGCTTTCGATAGCACGCGCGACTGACCCGCCAGCGCCTTCTGCACCCCGATGGCATAGCGCGCCAGGTCGGACGGCGTGGTCCACAGGCCCGCCGGCGCCATTTCGGGATAGGTGTGGGCGCCGCCTTCGACGGCGACGCCATTCTGGTCGTAAGGCGTTGCCGCGTCCGGCTGACGGGCGTCGGGAAGCGGCTGCTCATAGGTGCTGTGGGTCATGCCCAGCGGCCCCAGCACGGTCGCCTGCAGGAAGGCGGGAAAGCTCTGGCCGGTCACATCCAGCAGCATCTGCTGGGTGATGACATAGCCACCGCCGGAATAGCGCCACAAGGTGCCGGGCACGGTATCGACGCGGATGGCCGGCGTGTTGGCCGGCTTCTCGCCGTTCAGCACCTGCACCAGGCTGGGCACGGGCGCGCCGCGGGCATAGCCGGGAAAGCCATGCACCGTGACGCCGGCGGTGTGGGATAGAAGCCCGCGCAGGGTCACTTTCTTCTGCGCGGTGAATTGGTTCTCCGGCACCTTCCAGCTCTTGAGATAGGTGTTGATGTCGGCATCCAGCTTCAGGCGGCCGGCCTGGACCAGATGCATCACCGCCATGGCCGTGACCGGCTTGCTGATCGAGCCGGCCTGGAACAGCGTGGTCGATGTCACCGGCGCGCCGCCGATCTTGGTGACGCCGAAGCCGCGGGCCCAGAGGATCTTGCCGTCATGGATCACCGCGACACTGACGCCGGGCACATGCAGCGCCGCCATGCGGGAGGCGAGGGTGACGGGCGTGCCCACCTCTCCCTTGGCCACCACGGCGGGGGCGATGTTGCCCGCGATGTCCTGGATTTGCGCCTCGACGCTCACGTCCGGCTGGGCCAGGCCCGGCGCGCTCGCCGCGGTACAGAGCAGGATGGCTGTCCACAGAAGCGATTTGCGCATGATGATCATCCTGTTTTTCAGTGAGTGGCGGCTGGCGGCGGGCCCGGGCGTATCCATGCGGATTCGATCGTGCCGTTCGGCGAGACGAATATTCCGGATTGGATCGTGCCATTGGCCATGGTCACGTCATAGACATCGAGGCCACCCGGCCCGACCTCTTTGAAGGTAATGGACCGGATAGGTCCCAGCTTGCGCATGTCGGCTTGCAGTTGGGGCAGTTGGGCCCTGGTCGCTTCGGCAAGGTCCTTCGACATTAGCGCATAGTTTGGCGTGCCGCGTACCAGGTCCTCGATGTTGCGGCGGGCAGCGGCTTCACTGCCTGGCAGGGCGGTGGTGCGTATCTTCAGCAGATGAGCCTCGACAAAGGGGGCGACATCCGTCTCATGCGCGATCTGGTCCTTCAGCGCGGCGAGGCCGGTGCGCTTTGAAACGATGTCACGCAGCGCGGCCCGGAAGGCAAGGCTGGCGTCCACCGCCACATCGGGCGCCACGCCTGTGCCTTCCCAGTTGGTGCCGGTGACGGGATTTTCCGCGCGGCCCGTCGGAATGAAGATGCCAAAGCGGGCGTTCAGCATCGTGCCGCCGCCGGGATTGGCGCCGCCGCCGGTGGTCTCGCCATAGATGACCGCGCGCTTGCGCGCCTTCAGGTCATAGACGAAGGCCTCGCCGCCGGAAAATGTCCGCCGGCTGGTCAGGATATAGACCGGCTTGTTCAGGTAAGGGGAGGCGACCGGTATGGTCCAATATTCCTTGGTGGTGAATTCGTTGGTCGATGGCGTGCGATGGACGATACTGTTCAACTGCACCGGCTTTTTGGGATCGAAGAAGAAATTGCCGAAATAGGAATCGGATTCGGCACTGCCGCCGCCATTGTCGCGCATGTCGATGATCAGCGCGTCGGTGCCGGCGATGTCGGCCATCGCGCTGTCGGCCGCCGGCGAAAAGATCGCCGGGATCGGAAAGTTGAGCAGCTTGATATAGCCGATATTGCCTTTCAGCCGGTCCACCTGGGCAAAGCCGCCATTGGTGGGCGGCGGGGCAGGCGGACGGGCCATCGCGGCGCCGGCGGAGGCCAAGCCGCGATAAGATACCCGGACATGCTTGTCATGCAGCACCGCAGCCAGGTCGTCGGTCAGGCGCTGGGCAAAGGCAGTGGGATCGTCGATGCCGCCATAGGATCCCGCGGCCAGCGCGGCGGTGATCTTCGCCTGCGCCTGGCGCGCCCGATCGGGATAGATGTAATCGGTCGCCAGACGCTCGCCGGCCCGGGTGACAACCGTCTGCTTTTCGCTTTTTTCGAGCGGCTGGATGGCCTGCGCCAACGCGGGGCCTGCTGCCAGGAGAAGGGCGATAAACCCGCAGACCGCTCGTTTCATGGATGTCCCCGGCAGCTGGCGCAACGATACCGCGAAATCGAAGGTTGCGCACGGGGCAATCGATTGCATTTCCGGCAGCGGGGTTGGTCGGTGCGGGGTGAAAGGCTCCGCTCACTGCCCGGGGCGATCCTCCTGCAGAAAGATTTCGTTCAATTCATTGTTCAGGAAGTGGACCTTGAGGCGATAGTGACAGCGCGAATTGGTGCGCTCCAATTGATAGTAGCTTGGATCGGGGGGCGTGCCTTCAAACTGGGGCATGTAGGCAGGCATCTTGACATAGGAGAGCGGTGAGCCCAGCGCGCTTTCCACGTCCTGGCGTCCCAGATTGGCCGGCGCAAAAATGAATCCGATGTGAGGTTCATCCGATCCGGATTCGCCTTCCATCTGCATGCCCGCTTCGTCCTGTCGCCTCGGCATGATGCCGGGGAAATCGCCGGCACTTACCCGGATGGGGGCGCCCTTCGCGGCGGCAAACTGGCCGGCAGGATTGAAGAATTCCGCATCCTGTGCCCCAAACAATTGCCGCATTGTCCCGGCAGAAAATGTGCCGCTCTCCATCAGGAGGCACTGGTCACCGGCCGCTTCTATATTCTTGAGAAGCTCCTTCACGGATGTCGGCGGGCGAAGGCTTGCCGCTGCTGCGCCGACGGGCGCCACCAGGATCGCCAGGGTCCATAGCCCGACTGCGGATCGCCTCATCTGCCACACCTATGGGTGTCTCCATGCCGCCGGCGCGACTTCATCCGGCGGTGCCGGCTGCACTATGGATGGCCGGCTCGGGGGCCGGCCATGACAAATTCGTCAGGATTGGCGGTGAGCGAAGACCGCTCACCGCCATGAAGGATTACAGGTTGATGATATAGCCCACGTCGATGCTGCTGCTGTTCAGGCTGCCCGAGCAGCTGACGCCGGTGCCGCAATTGACGCCGATATCCTCATGCAGCCAGCGATAGCCGATGGTGAAGCGCGAACTTTCGCTCGCCGGAATGGAAACGCCCGCCATCAGGTTATAGGCAAAGCGCCAATTGTCGTCGTGCACGGTCTGGAAGCTGGTGGCGCCGATGCTGTTGAGACCGACCTCGTTCCAGGCATAGCCCAGGCCGGCGCCGATATAGGGCTTGACCGGGAAATCCACCGGCGCGGTCCAATAGACATTGGCCATCGGCGCGAACATCTGGCCATAACCGCCCAGCTTGGCGGAGACGCCATTCACGTTGCCATCGCCCAGCGGCATGTAGCGGTACATCAGCTCCAGCTCGGCATCGAAGCCCTCCGGCAGGTCGATGCCCCAGAACACCGAGCCGCCACCGCCGACGTCCAGATTGGCCTTCAGGTTGACCGGCGGCGCCGTGTTCGCGTTGGCCTTGATCGCTCCGTCGAAGGCCAGGCTTCCCCGCAGGCCCGCATAGGTGGTCAGGCCTGTCTCGTCGGCCGAGGCCGCGGTGGCAGAACCGATCAAGACAAGAGCAAGTACAGTTGAAATACGCATGAAGTCCCCTCTGGATGAAGACGGGAACTTCATCGGGCGCGGTTAACGGGGTCTTAACAATGCGGGA
This sequence comes from uncultured Rhizobium sp., assembly GCA_964421935.1. GTDB lineage: Bacteria > Pseudomonadota > Alphaproteobacteria > Micropepsales > Micropepsaceae > Rhizomicrobium. Next base: position 4,136 of record CAYQZM010000350.1, read on the forward strand.
ACTTTCCCCACGCAACATATTGATTTCATTGGAAACATTGTTGCCGCTGGCTCAGCGATCGCTGTCGAAGCGCAGGATCGTTCTTTGCTTGCCGAGATATGCCACGTCTTCGACATCCACCCAGCCGCGCCGACGGTAATAAGCGGGAAGGCTGCCCGAGGTGAAGAGGAACAGGCGGTCATGGCCCAGGCCTTTCACATACGAAATGGCGGCATCCAGCAATCGCGTGCCGATGCCGTTGGTCCGATGGCGTTTGTCCACAAACAACTGGCCCAGCCAGGGTGTGAAGTGGGGCCGTATGGTCATTTCCGCCACCATCAGATTCACCGAGCCCAGCAGCGTATCGGCGGAGGTTGCGACAAGGACCCTGGGCAGCGTCGAACTGTGGGCGGCCTCTTGCAGGAATGTTTCATACAGGGCTTGAGAGCCATGGCCGGTCAGCGGGCCCCAATAGGCAAATTGCTCTGCAGCCATCTGTTCGCGCCAGGGCGATTGCGGCGTCAACGGCTGGATAGAAACGTCGTGCATTTATCGCACGCGCGTATAGGTCGTTTGCCTGTCGCTGTTCGGATTGCCCGGCTTGCCCGCGGCAACGAAGCTGTTGCCGTCGAATTTTGAAATGATTGCCTCTTCCGTGAGCGTCATGCCCCGCACCATCTTGGCCACACTGTTGCGATTGATGATGGTGTTGCCCTCGACCTCGTAAGTGCCGGCAGAAGCCGCATAGGGAGCCCATTCCTCATAGCGCGCGAGCTTTTCCGCGTCCGTGAGGTTCTTGGGGTCCTTCGGCTCGGGCGATTGTTTGCGGGGGCCATTGACCCTCACGGCGCTGTAATAGCCGCGCGTAAAGATCAACAGGCCCGGTTGCGGGTTCGCGTTGACAACGCCCGCCGTGACAACCTTGCTGACCTTCCAGACGCCTTCGAGGGATTTTGCTGTCAGCTTTTCCTGCGCCAGCGCGGCCTGCCCGGCAACGGCCGCCAAAAGGATCACGGCCAGAGAACGCGATGCCATGTGCGGAAGCGTCATGCGCGTTTTCCCCTTCATCAGGACTGCACGATCTTGGCGTTGCGCATGATGTCGTGCCAGGACGGCATGCTGGTGGCGCCGGCCTTCAGGGCGGCCTCTGCGGATTTTTCGGCGGTGCGCACGGCGGCAAGGCGTGCCAGCACGGTTTGGGCGTCTCGCAGCGGGACCACCACCACGCCGTCCTCGTCGCCCACCACGATGTCTCCCGATGCGATGGGCACCCCGCCCAGCACGATCGGGGCGCCGACCTGGCCGGCACCGGTACTGGCCGGCGAATTGGGCGAGATGCCGATGGCGAACAGCGGTAATCCGGTTGCCAAGATGCCGGCGCGGTCGCGCGCCAGCCCGTCGGTGACGAAGGCGGCCACGTCCTTGTTGTGCAGGATCCCGGCCGCCAGATCGCCGATCACCGCCGTGCCGGTGAAGCCGTCATTGGCGCAGCAGATGACATCGCCGGCCTGGGCTTCCATCGCCGCGCCGACCATGCCGTGTATGTCGGCCGGATAGGAATGGGCGGTCAGGGCAGGGCCGGCAAAGCGCGCATTGGCAGGATCGAGCGGCTTGATGCGCCAGTCGACCGCGCCGCGCCCGTTCATGGCGTCGACCAGATGGGAGGTCGCCATGCCGCGGAAGGCCTCGATCAGCGCAGGCGCGGGGCGCGGGTGGCCGCGATGGATGGTGAGTACCGGCTGGTTGTCGATCATGGCTGTTCCTTTATGGAATGGGTATCAGCAGGCCAATGCTCATGGACAGGGACTGCGCATGGCCGTGGCCGAAATTGAAGCCATAACTCGGCTCCATGTACCAGCCGACGTCCCGGTCCCGCCACGGCCAGAACATGAAATCCAAAGCGGCCTCCGCGCCGAAGGTGTCGGCTGTCCGGCCGGCGCTGAGCGTGTGCGACCAGGAGGGGCCCACACCCGCCATGAACTCCACCGTGTCGGACAAGGTGTAAGGTTTCTTGAACAGGAAGTCGGCGTCCCATTCCGTCTGGCCGTGGCTGAACAGGGGGGCGATGCCCGCTTCGACTTCGAGTACATCCTCGATGGGCGTGGTCTCGACCGACAGGCTGGGGCCAAATCCGGTGCCGCCCTTCAGATCGGTTTCGCTGGCGCCGCCGATTTCCAGAATGGCTGATGGTTCTGCGGCGTAACAGGCGGGAAGGCCCAGGCCGATCAGCAAGGCGGCGGAAAGGATTTTTCTCATCGGCCGTGCATCAGTGCGATTTCACCGCGATGCCCATGATCTCGAAATGGGCCTGGCCCAACAGGTTCGCCGCGCCCAGGAAGGCGCGGGCGGGAAGCTCGCGCTTGAAGAAGCTGCGATAGACCTGGTTGAAGGCAGCATAGTCCTTCAGGTCGGCGGCGAAGATCTGCACCCAGACCAGATCGTCCATGGTCAGGCCCGCATGTTCGACCTGGGCCTTGATCTTGTTCAGGACGATGAGGGCGGCGGCTTTGGCGTCCGGCGAGATGGCGCCGGTCCTGGGATCGGAATCCGTCATCCCCGACACATATAAAGTGTTGCCCGCCATGACCGCGCCGCTGAAGGCGGGACCGCCGCCGACGATGGCGCCGCTGGCGAGCACGCCTTCCACCGGATAGTGGGTGACGGTTTCGGCGCTGGCCGCCGAAACGGACAGCGCCAGGAACGTGGCGCCGGCGAGACAGAGTCTGGATGACATGTGAAAACTCCCCTTGAATTGATTCATGGCTCGCCCGGCTTGAAGGCGATGTCCAGGCCCGGCGGCATGGGCTGGTCGGCGATGGCCAGGGTCGCGGCCGCGATTACATAAAGACCCTGCAGCACGGTCAGGTCCACGATCTGCTGGTCGTTCAGATATTGATGCAGGTGGGCGTAGGTTTCGTCCGATACCGCGTGTTTGGTGAAAAGCTCGGTGCAGAAATCATAGACCGCTGCTTCGTCGGGCTGCATCGTGGTGGGCCGCCGGTTCCGCTTCAACGCCGCCAGGGTGTCGGCGGAGACGCCGGCCTTGAGCGCGGGCTGATAGTGCGACGCCCATTCCACCTGGCTACGCCACAGCCGGCCCTGGATCATGATGGAGAATTCGCGCAGCCGGTTGGGCACCTTGGACTGGAAGCGCACATAGTCCATCAGGTCGATGATGGGCTTGGCCGCCTGGGGTGAGCGCAGCCAGATGGGGTAGGGGCCCCGCAGCCCGATGCGCGAGAATTTGAGGATGCGGTCGGCGATGGGGCGCTGCTGGTCGTCAAGCTGGGCCACGGTGAGTTCGGCAAAGCGCGGCGCGGAGGCGGCCTTGGTCCATGACACGCCGGCCAGCCAGCCCGCGGTGAGGGCGATGCCGATTGTGAGGCACTTTGCCAGTTTCGCGTTCATGCTTTCCTCCCCTTGCCGGCGGTGGAGTCTTACGCTCGCATCCGCTCACTGTCATTCCCGGCGAGCGCGAACGCAGTGAGTGCGAGGGGTGAGACGCGACCGGCTGAGCCGGGCAAATCGGTCCAGTGGACCGATTTGAGCGTCGAACGCCATGAGCGAAGCGAATGGCCGTACAGGAAGCTAGGTATCCGGTATCTATAGGTCCATCCACCTGGGTCCCCTTCCCCTCGCGCTGTGTTTGACACATCGCTCGGCCGGGGATGACATGAGGGAAATGGCGCGGCTGCCGCGACAGGCCCGCTGGACAGGCGGGGCGCAAGGCCCGATGCTGACCGGAAAGGGACCTCCAAAAGGCTCCAAAAGGGGAAGCATGGCGTCGGTCGATGAGCCGGTGGAAGTGCCCGCGGGACGTTTGAAATTCTTCGACCAGCCGCGCGGGGTGCTGCTGATCGCCTCCACCGAATTCTGGGAGCGTTTTTCCTATTATGGCTTCATCGGCCTAATCGCCCTGTTCATGGCGGCCGATCCGGCCACCGGGGGCCTGGGCCTGGACAAAAGCCTGACCCTGAAGCTGTTCGGGCTTTCGGCCGGGCTGATGTTCATGGCCCCGTCGGTGGGCGGCTGGGTCGCCGACCGGCTGATCGGGCCTTATCTGGCGGTGGCATTGGGCTGTGTCGGATTGTCTGCGGGCAATTTCGCCCTGGCCGCGGCGGGCACGCATGCCGCGCATGCCGCCGGGCTGCAGTTTGCTTTCTTCTATGGCGGGCTGGTGCTGATGGTGACGGGCGCTGGCCTGTTCAAGTCGAATGTCAGCGCGCTGCTGGGCCAGCTGTTCGCGCCGGGTGATCCGCGCCGGCAGGACGGCTTCATGCTCTTCTATATGGGCATCAATGTCGGCGCCTTGGCGGCGCCGTTCGGGGCGGGCACCATCGGCGAGCTGGTGGGCTGGTCCTGGGGCTTTCTGGTCTCCGGGCTTGGTATGGCGGTGGGCTTGCTCCCCTTTCTGTGGCTGAGCCGCGGGCTGTTCGCGCCCTTTGTGCGGCCGGGGCATGACGGCCGCGGCCGCGCCGCCTCGCTGTGGCGCGAGCCCGGCGTCAAGCTGGTGCTGGTGATGATCGTCTTCACGGCGATCTACATGATCGGCCAGCAGACCTACGGCGGGGTGATGAATCTCTATGTGCGCGACCGCGTGGCGAAAGACGTGCTGGGCTTCCACATTCCCACCACCTGGTTCCTGTCGCTCAATCCGCTGATCGTGATTCTGGGCGGTCCGTTCGTGTCGCGCTTCTGGACCGGCTGGCAGGACAGGGGCCGGGTCGCGGCGCTGGACCGGATTCTTGCCGGCACGGTGCTGATGGCGCTGTCCTATGTGCAGATGGGGCTGGTCGATATCGCGGCGGGCAACGGCATGGTGGCGCCGGTGTGGATCATCGTCTTCTATATCGTCATCACCATCGCCGAACTGTGCGTCTTTCCCATCGGCCTGGCCGAGATCAGCAAGCGCGTGCCGCCGGAGCTGGTGGGGCTGCTGATGGGCTTCTGGGTCTTCACCATGGGCTTTGGCAGCCTGACGGCGGGATGGCTGGGCGGCTGGCTGGCGCAGGCCCAGACCTGGATGATCTTCGCGGTGCTGGCGGGCGGGGGCATGCTCAGCGCGCTGGCGCTGCTGTTGGTCGAACCGCTGGTGCGCCGGATGCTGTCGGACAATTCCGCGCCCCATGTCTGACGACATTGTCGCTCTGGCGCGTGTCTATGACGAATTCGCCCGCAAGGAGGCGGCGGGTCGTTCGCCGCTCTATGAGCTTCTGTGCCTGGAGATCGCCAAGGACGAAGCGCTGCTGTCGCGTGTGGTGGCGCTGCCGGTGGAGAAGCGGCAACCGAACCTGCTGCTGGCGGCGGTGAAGTATCTGTTCGGTGTGGTAGAGGACTGGCCGCAATTCCGCGCCCTGGTCCAGGACCGCTGGCGCGAGATCGAGCCGATCATCCGGACGCGCCGCACCCAGACCAACGAGCCGGCACGCTGCGCGACCCTGTTGCCGGTGCTGGCCGGCCTGCCGCAGCCGCTGGCCTTGCTGGAAGTCGGTGCCTCGGCCGGATTGTGCCTGCTGCCGGACTATTACGGCTATCGCTTCAACGGCCGCACCGTGCCGCCGGCCCATGCGAGCGCGGGGTTTCCGGTGTTCGACTGCGCCTGCAATGACGGCGTGCCCATTCCCACCGCGAATGTGGAGGTGGCCTGGCGGATGGGGCTGGATCTGTCGCCGCTGGATGTCTGCTCCAATGACGATGCCAACTGGCTGCGCGCCCTGGTGTGGCCGGGCGAGGGCAAGCGGGCGGAGCTGCTGGAAAGCGCCCTGCAGATCGCGCGCAGGCATTCGCCGGAAATCGTGCAGGGCGATCTGCGCACCGACCTTGCGGGCTTGATCGAGACCGCGCCGGAAGACGCAACCCTGGTCGTGTTCCACACCGCCGTGCTGGCCTATGTCGCCAGCCCCGCCGAGCGCGCCCGGTTCGGGAAGACGGTGATGACCTCGCGCGCACATTGGCTGAGCAATGAGGGCGTGGCCGACTGGGGCGAGGCTGGCCTGCC
>CAYQZM010000351.1:0-23049 GCA_964421935.1 uncultured Rhizobium sp.
AAACCAGGTTTCGCTTGAGAGCCGGGGAAGACTACCCCGTCGATAGGCCAGGTGTGTAAGCGCAGCAATGCGTTGAGCTTACTGGTACTAATCGCTCGATTGGCTTGATCGCAAGCAGCACCGTTCCATGTCTGGAAACAAAACCAGGCATTCCACACAACTTAATCGGTCAGTGTCGTATTCCATTCTCGTGCAGTTCGCGTGCAAACGCGCAACTTGATTTCTGTCCTTTGCCGACCTGGTGGTCATAGCGAGGGAATTCTACCCGATCCCATTCCGAACTCGGCCGTCAAAGCCTTCTGCGTCCATGGTACTGCGGCTCAAGCCGCGGGAGAGTAGAACGCTGCCAGGTCTGCCAAGGACAGAAGTCAATATCTTGCGCGCTAACGCGCGCGGGGTAAGAGAACCCGCCAACACAATTCAGAGAAGCCCCGTACGCTAGCGCGTGCGGGGCTTTTTCTTTTTTGCGCTGCTTTTGGCGCTGGCCGTGCTCGTCGTGCGCGGCTTTTTCACCGCGGCCCAGTCAAATCGCTGCTCCGCCGCGCGATTGACATCGATATGGACGTCGACGATGCAGCTGTTGCGCCGCTTGTGGCTGCCCGCTTCCAGCCAGCGCCCATGGGCAGGGCCCGCGATGGCGGTTTCAGCGACGAACAGACAGCGCCACTGCGGCTGCGATCCACCGGGAACGGCCCGACAGACCAAGACCTTCTCCTGCGCGTCTTTGTCCAAGCCCAGAACGTGCGGGCAACCTTCGCGCGGCTTGCCCTGGTAGATGTAGCAAACGCGACGCTTGTGGCGGATGGCCTCAAACCAGTCCCGGTAGCGCGCGGTTGGCATTCAGCTCTCCAATAATGCCGACAGATCTGCCGCAAACAGCTTGGCCAGCATGAAATCCGGCAGCAGATACTGCGGGAAGCTCTTGGACATATTGTCCTTGCGCAGGACATGCAGACACAGGCCTTCGGTATCGGCGAAATGGTCCAGCCGGCAGCCTTTCGCCATGGCGGCGGAAACAAAGCCGAAGTCGGAAGCATATTTCACAGGCGGGAAAGGCGCAGTCTCCCACATGGATTTCCTGAAGACATAGCTGAAGCCGTACCCCGCATAGTTGTTCTTCATGGTGTCCGGCGGGGTCTGGTTGAAGAAACCGTTCAGCACCGGCTCCGGCCCGAAGGTGAAATGCAGGCCCAGCGTATGGGCTGTGTCCCACCACCCCAACCGCTTCAGCTGCGCCGAATAGACGAACCAGGCCGACAGCTTGGTGATGTCGGCGCCTGTCTCCTCCAGCCGCGCCAGCATGGTCGCCAGATAGTGCGGCGCGTAATAGTCATCGTCGTCAAACTGGGCGATCACCGGCGCTGCTGCCCGCTCACACAGCCAGTTGCGCTTGGCCGACACCAACATGGGCGCGGCCGGCAGATGCGTGTAGCGGATGCGTGGATCCGAAAGCCCGGCGAAATAAGGGCTGGGTTCGGGCCCATCGTCCAGGATCAGCCATTCGAAATCGCTGACTGTCTGCGCACCGACAATCGCGTGCTGCGCTTTCAAAAGCGCGTGGCGGTTGAAGGTGGGCGTGATGATGGAGACGGCGGGCGCCATCCGTCCAGCTAGTCGTTCATCGCCTGACGGGTCAAGCCTTTGGCGATAAAGCCACTGATGGCATAGGTGCGGGCGCCGAAGGTGCCGGAAGGGATGTCCCAGACCCGCACCAGGCTCCAGTCATTGTGCTTGCTGACGTCCAGCACGGGGGTGGCGTGGTCGATCTCGCCCTTATTCTGCCAGTTGGCCTGGTCCACGATGATTTCGCGTTTGGACACGATCTCGGTCACCACCGCCACATGGCCACGGCGCAGGCGCTTGGAGCCGGTGAATACCATCACCGCTTCCGCAGCCGGGTGGGAAAGCCGGGCATAAAGATTCTTGGCACGGCTCCACCATTGCCGGGCATCACCGAAAACAGCCAGACCGGACCGCATGCGGGCATATTCCACGCAGAATAACCGGCGCAGGGGGTGCTCTACCGTCGGCTTTGCCTGCATCGGCAAGGCCGGGAGGGGCACTTGCGAAAGCACCACCGCTGGCTCGATCGCCCGGGCTTTCAGTCTCGAATATACGGGCTGGGGATCGGTGGGATTGTCGGTCTGATGGGGGCCATAGCCGAAATAGGATGCCACCTCCTGGCCGATGCCGGCGACTTCCCCGGTTCCACCCGTGGACGCCTGGGCGGGGGCCGCGGTCAAAAGCGCAGCCGCCAGCAAGCCAGCAATGGTAAGTACTTTGGACACCCACAACCCATTTGTCTGTCACGCCGGTTTTCCGGCTTAGGTCTTCAGGCTCGCGGATGGCCCCTCCGACAGCATCAGACCGGCCGCGAGTAGAGCAAGTCTTGGCATTGTCACAAAGACGTATCTCCGCCACGTTAACGTGGCTTTTTGGCAACATTAAAGCATTGATTTTATTGTATTTTTCCCGAGTGCCGCAGAGCGGCATCACAGGCCTTGTTTCGTTCTGTTGCCAGGCCGTGACCATAGAAAAAGGGCCCGACCGACGGCCGAGCCCTTGTTTTTCACAACCTGAAGTTGTCCTTATTTTGCCGCAGTCACGATCGCCAGCGACTTGTCGACATGCTGGTCGGGCGACAGTCCGTCGGTCTTGGAGGACAGGGTCGCCAGGATCTTGCCGTCCTTGCCGATCACATAGGTCACCCGCTCGATGAAGGCGTGGTTGATCTCGACCTGGTTCACATCCTTGGCGCCGGCCCGCGGGGGCGTGACGTTCAGGTTATAGGACTGGGCGATCTTGGTGCTTTCATCCGAGGCAATGGGGAACTTGCCGGCGCAGAATTTGGGATCGGCCGAGAACTGCTTCAGCCGGCCCAGATCGTCGGCCGAGACGCCGATAATCGTGGCGCCGGCGCTGGCGAACTTGTCGGCTTGCTCCGCGAAGGTATGGGCTTCCAAATCGCAGCCGCCGGTATAGGCGGACGGATAGAAATAGACCACGACGGGCCCTTTCTTCAGCGCGTCCTTCAGATGGAAGTTGAAATCCTTGCCGCCCAGGCTGCCGGCGGCCGAGAAATCGGGTGCCATATCGCCGGGCTTGAGGGCCGCGAAGGCAGGCGTGGCGCAAAAGGCGGCCATCAGGCCGATGACAAGCTGTTTTTTCATTGGGACACGTCCTCGAAAATGGCGGCGGGGACGCTAGCATGGGCCCGGTGGCAGGGTAAGGTGCCACCGCTACCCGCCCGCGGGCGGCCCCGTAAAGGAATGGAAAATATGGGCGTTCTGGCTCTGGAGCATGTCACCATCCGCTGTGGCCAACTCCGCCGTACCCGCGATTTCTATGTCGATCTGATGGGACTGACCGAAGGCGAGCGGCCGGGCTTTCCCTTTCGCGGCTATTGGCTCTATCTGGGCGGCATTCCCGTGGTGCATCTGGTGGAAGCCAGCGACACCGCCGGCGCCTGGGGCCGGGAAGAAGCGCCTCCGCCCGTGGCGGAGGATGGCACCGGGGCCTTTGACCATGTGGCTTTCCACGGTGATGACTTCGATGCCATGCGTGCCCGGCTGAAAGGGGCAGGTGTCGTCTTCAAGGAACGGGTGGTGCCGGGCGGCCGGCTGAAGCAACTCTTTGTCCCCGATCCCGAGGGCGTTCTGGTCGAGATCAATTTCCGCAACACTTGAGCGCTACTTCGCCGGTCCGCGCATACGGATATCGGTGTAAGGCGTGCCGTCCCGGTGTGTGTACATTGCCGGGATCCCATCGGCGGGATGCACCAGATCGATGCCGGGGTAGTGCGCGCCATCGCCGGCGATGCGGCTGCCGACTTCCAGCAACAACACGTCGGACCCGGAGCGGTTCTGCAGATGATGGCCGTCTTCTTCGCCGGCCTTGAAGCCGGCGCAATCGCCCGCTTTCAGGATTTCCTCGCCGGTATTGGTCACCAGTACCACTTCGCCCTCCAACACATAGACGAACTCGTCCTGTTTGAAGTGCCAGTGGCGCTGGCTCGACCAGGCGCCGGGCGGCAGCCTGAGCAGATTGACGCCGAACTGGGTCAGGCCGGCGGCATCGCCCAGGCGACGGCGCTCGCGGGCCAGGCAGGGTTCATCATAGGGTGGCGGATAAAAGGTGCCGGCGCGCCCCGGCAGGTCCCTGGGATCGATGCGTTTGGGCATGGGTGATCCTCAAATCGATAAAGGCCCGCAAGCCTAGTGCGAGCCTTTATCGAAGAGCTATCTCGGATTCGTCAGATCAGCCGCATGGGCTGCGCATGGCGCTCAGTCTTTGGCGCGCTCGACGTAGGAGCCGTCTTCCGTCATCACCACCACGCGGGTGCCGGTGACGATGTGGGTCGGCACCATGGTCTTGACGCCGTTCGACAAGAGCGCCGGCTTGAACGATCCCGAAGCGGTCTGGCCTTTCACCACCGGTTCGGTCTCGACAATCTCGAAGGTGGCGCGCTGGGGGATTTCGATGGAAATGGCGTTGCCCTCGAACAGCTGCAACTGCACGTCCATATTCTCGGTCAGATAGGGTGCGGCATCTCCCACCACGTCACCGGACACATGCAGCTGGTCGAAGGTCTGGGGCTGCATGAACACATACTGCTCGCCGTCCTGGTAAAGGTAGTTGAAAGTCTGGTGCTCAACGAAGGCCTTCTCGACGCTGTCGGTGGTCCGCAGACGCTCCACGGTCTTCACCCCGTCGCTGATGCGGCGCATTTCCAGATGGGTGACAGGCGTGCCCTTGCCGGGGTGGATATTCTCGGCAGTGATCACGAGATAGAGCTTGCCGTCCTTCTCCAGGACGTTGCCTTTGCGCACAGAGCTGGCGATAACCGAAACCACGGAAAACCTCTTAAAAACGGCCTATGGATGGGGAGCTTGGCCGGGGCTATAGCAGCAAGGTCAAAGGACCGCAAATGCCCTGGTGGAGCCCGCAAACCCATGCCGACCGCCGCCCCCTGCTGATCCAGCGGGGCGCGATAAAGCGTGCATTCCGGGGTCATTTCGAGAGGCAGGGCTTCACGGAAGTGGAGTGCGGGACGCTGGTCACCTCGCCCGGCAATGAAACCCACCTGCATGCTTTCCAGACCCAAGCGATTGGGCCGGATCTCAACGCGCGGACCCTTTATCTGCATACCTCGCCGGAGTTCGCGGCCAAGAAGCTGCTGGCGGCCGGCGAGCACAAGATCTTCGAATTCGCCCGCGTGTTCCGCAACCGGGAACGCGGCCGGCTGCATGCGCCGGAATTTACCATGCTGGAATGGTACCGGGCGCGGCAGCCTTACGCGGCAGTGATCGAGGATTGCCTGGCCTTGCTGCGGCTGGGCGCCGATGTGGCCGGCGCGGAGACCTTGCGCTATCGCGATGGGGTGTGCGATCCGCGCGCCCCCGCCGACCGCCTGACAGTGGCGGACGCTTTTACCCATCTGGCGGGGATCGACCTTCTGGCCACCCTGTCCGAGGCCGGTGTGGGCGATGCCGGTGCCTTGCGCTCCCGGGCGCGGCGCGGCGGCATCGCCGTGGCGGACGATGACGACTGGTCCGACATGTTTGCCAAGGTGCTCACCTTACGGATCGAGCCGCAGCTGGGGATGGAGCGGCCTTGCATCCTTTATGAATATCCGATCTGCGAAGCGGCCTTGGCCCGGATCAGTCCGCGTGATGCGCGGGTGGCCGAACGTTTCGAGCTTTATGCCTGCGGTGTGGAGCTGGCCAACGGCTTCGGCGAGCTGACTGATCCGGTCCAGCAGCGCGCCCGCTTCGAAACCGAGATGGCCAAAAAGGAAAAAGTCTATGGCCAGCGTTATCCGCTGGACGAAGAGCTGCTCGCGGCGCTGAGCCATATGCCGCCGTCCAGCGGCGTGGCGCTGGGCTTCGACCGGTTGGTGATGCTGGTTACCGGTGCGCCGAATATCGACTCTGTTTTATGGACTCCGTTTCCCTGACGGCGGCGACATGCGGGTGACGCGGCCGACACTGGTATCGCCGGAATAGAGATTGCCGTTCTTGTCCCAGGCCATATAGGTGGCCTCGATGAACTGGCCGGTGCCGATGCCTGAGCCGCGGCCGACCGCGCCCAGCACGGTGCCGTCGCGGTCCAGCCTCAGAAGTTGGCCATCGCGCCCCGTCGAGACCCAGAGATTACCATGCGGATCGAAGGCCACTGCGCACATCAAATTGCGCATGGCGATGGTTTTTTTGTATTTGCCGTTTTTATCATAGACCACCAGGCGATATTCCTCGCGATCGCCGATCCAGACATCGCCATTGGCGGGATCGACGGCGATGCCATGCGCCATGCTGAATTTTCCCGGCCCGATCTGGTTGCCGTACCACTGGCCGATGAACTTGCCGTTCCTGTCCAGATGCAGGATGCGCGCGGCGCCAATGCGGTTGCCGGGCGCCAGCTCCGTGTCGTTGGGGCTCTCATTGGCGTGACCCTGGGCGATGTAGATATCGCCATTGGGCGCAAAGGCGACGTCCAGCGGCTGCCACAACAATCTCTGCCCCTTGGCTTCGTCCCAATCGCCGCGCTTGCCGCGCACACCGAAAGTCGCCAGCAACTTTCCTTCCGGGCTGATCTTCATCACGATGCTTTCGTTGGCATCGGTGATCCAGACATTGTCGGCGGCATCGACCTTGATGCCGTGGCCTTTCTCCAGCCGGCCGATGACCGAATCCGGCACGGTGCGGACCAGTTTGTACTGGCGGTCGAATTCGAACAGTTGCGGCTGGCCGGGCGCGGTGCGTTGCAGGACCCAGATATGCCCTCGGGAATCGATGGCGACGCCGGAAGCGCCACCGCCGCCCATCGGCAGGTCGAAGGGATAGTCGTACGCGTAGCCCATGGTCTGGTCCCACAAGACGCGGCGCAGTTGCTCGCGGGTCGGGCCGAGGCGATTGTCGCAGACCGGCGAATGGCTGCAGGGCGGCACACTGGAAGCGGGCAGGGCGGCCAGATCGGCGGTGCAACGCTGGGACAGGCGGGCCTTGTTCTCGGTCAGGCAGGCGCGTGCGGCGTAAAGGCCGGAGCGGCCGGCACAGAGCCGATCGATGTCGCCGGAACAGGCGGCCAGCACACTGGCCGGCGAGCTTCCGGGCGGGAGCACCTTGCCGCCATGGGCCACCGGCGCCCGCCCGCCGGTATCGGGATAGGTGCCGGCCAGTTTCCATCCCAGGCCGGGCGGCGCGGCCGCCGCCGGCAGGATGGCCGCCATCAGGATGCAGAGAACGCCGAAAGCGGAACGCATGGTTTTCCCCTTTTTCCTGAACCATGCCCGCCGGCTGCCGTGTGGCGCAACCACGCAGGGCTTTGGCGGCTTTCTCGCCGTAAAAGGATGCTCCGAAAAGCGATAAACGCTAGTCTGCTCGCACGACTCATGACCGATACTGCCCTGCAAAAGGCTGCGCATGACACCAGTTTCGCGGTGCTGCTCGCCATCGGCCTGTGCCATCTTCTCAACGACATGGTTCAGGCGCTGCTGCCGGCCATTTATCCAACCCTCAAGGTGCAGTTTCACCTGAACTTCGCCCAGATCGGGCTGGTGACTCTCGCGTTCCAGATCACCGCCTCGCTGCTGCAGCCGCTGGTCGGCTATTTCGCGGATTTGAAGCCCATGCCCTATTCCTTGGCGCTGGGCATGGTGGCGACCCTGGTCGGTCTGCTGGTGTTGTCGGGGGCCCCCAATTTTCCCGTGCTGCTGATGGCGGCCATGCTGGTGGGCCTGGGCTCGGCGGTGTTTCATCCCGAGGCATCCCGTGTGGCGCGCATGGCGTCGGGCGGCCGCTATGGCCTTGCCCAATCGGTGTTTCAGGTCGGCGGCAATACTGGCCAGGCGATCAGTCCGCTCACCGCCGCCGTGCTGGTTGCGACTTACGGCCAGCGCTCCATCGTCTGGTATGCGGGCCTGGCGCTGTTCGGCATCCTGGTGCTGTTCCAGATCGGCACCTGGTACAAGCATCATGGGCTTCAGCGCATCAAAAGCCATCAGGCCTCGCGCGAAAGCAAGCTCCCCAAAGCCAGGATATTGTGGTCCTTGGCGATCCTGCTGGCGCTGATCTTTTCCAAGTTCTTCTATCTTGCCAGCATCGGGAGCTACTACACCTTCTATCTGATGCATACGTTCGGCATCTCTGTGCAAAGCGCCCAGGTGCATCTGTTCTTCTTCCTGACTGCGGTTGCGGTCGGCACCTTGCTGGGCGGGCCCCTGGGTGACCGGATCGGCCGCAAATATGTGATCTGGTTTTCCGTGCTGGGAGCGCTGCCCTTCACCCTGCTGCTGCCTTACGCCAATCTGTTCTGGACTGGCATTCTGTCGGTGTGCATCGGCCTGGTGCTGGCCAGCGCCTTCCCCGCGATCGTGGTCTATGCCCAGGAGCTGTTGCCTGGCCGTGTGGGTACGATCTCGGGCCTGTTCTTCGGTCTGTCTTTCGGCCTGGGCGGCATCGGCGCCGCGGTGTTGGGCGCCTTGGCGGACGCCACGTCCATCACCTATGTCTACAAGGTCTGCGCCTATCTGCCCGCCATCGGTTTGTTCGGCATGTTCCTTCCCAGTTTCAAGGCGCAGAAGCGATGACCTTGGCTCCGCGCGATCCGGGGCAGGCCGCGCAACCAGATCTTGAAGAAGTCAGGCGCCAATATGCGGTAGCGGTGTCGCCGCATCTGTTGTCGTTGGTCAATCCCGACGATCCGAACGATCCCATTGCGCGCCAGTTCCTGCCCTCGCTGGAGGAGTTGAATATCCTGCCGGGCGAGCTTACCGATCCCATCGGCGATGCCGCGCATTCCCCCGTCGCCGGCATTGTCCATCGCCATCCCGATCGGGTGCTGTTCAAGGCGGTCGCGGCCTGTCCGGTCTATTGCCGCTTCTGCTTTCGTCGCGAGACCATCGGACCGTCGTCCGTGAAATCGGGCAAGGACAACGCCCTGTCGCCAGCGGATTTCGAGGCGGCGCTGGCCTATATCGCGGCTCATCCGGAAATCTGGGAAGTGATCCTGACCGGCGGTGATCCCTTCATCCTGTCGCCGCGGCGGATCGCGGAGATCTCGCAGCGCCTGGCGGCAATCGCCCATGTGAAACTGGTCCGCTGGCACACGCGCGTGCCGGTGACCGAGCCGCAGCGGATCGACGATGCGCTGGTGGCGGCGCTGCATGCGCCGGGCGCCACGACCTTCGTGGCCATCCATGCCAATCATCCGCGCGAATTCGCGCCCGCCGCGCGCGTGGCCATTGCGCGTCTGGCAGAGGGCAGCATTCCGCTGGTCAGCCAGTCGGTGTTGCTGAAGGGTGTGAACGACGACGTGGAAACCCTGCAATCCCTGATGCGGGCGTTCCTCGAGAACCGCATCAAGCCCTATTACCTGCACCATCCCGACCTGGCGCCGGGCACGTCGCATTTCCGCCTGCCGATCGATGAAGGCCTGGCGCTGGTGGAACAACTGCGCGTGCGGCTGTCGGGCCTGGCCATGCCGACATATACGCTTGATCTGCCGGGTGGCTTCGGCAAGGTGCCGCTGGAATCGCGCAATGTGGAAAAGACCGCGCAGGGCTGGCGCATCCGCGATGGCCGCGGGACTTGGCATGATTATCCTCACCCTTCGACCAGCTCAGGGTGAGGATTTCGGCCAATCCTGATGCCGAGCTTGTGAAGCGTGAAGCTTACATCCGCTCCGCGGCGGCAGGCGCGTTCTTCCCGCGCAGCCGCTTGAAAAACGCGCTGACCTTGTGGCGGGTCTGCTCCCGGCGCACCACGCCCATGTCCGTCACCCAATTGAGCTGGATCACGCGGCGCGGCCCCTCGAAGGCATGAAAGCCGTGCCAGGCATTGGGCTCGTTCTTGAAGATCAGCAGCGTGCCTTCGTCGGGCGGCACTTCGGCGATCACGTCTTCCAGATTGCTGGGTCCGCGCAACAGGCGCAGCCGCCCCGTCGGCGCTTCCCAGCTGTTGTTCATATAGATCAGCACCGTCACCAGCTTGGTGCGGGAGTCCGTGTGGATCTGGCCGTCACGCGCCGCCGACACGCCACGGGCCGTGACCATGGTGGGTCGGCCCGAAAGGTCCAGGCCCAGTTTCTGCTCCACTGCGCGGGTGAATTCGGCGCCCTGGATGGCATCCATCAGCTGCGCGAAGGCGGGCCCATATTTCAGGGTCGGCAGCGGGAAAGAGCCGGGCAGGTCCACCAGCGGATAATCGGCATTGATGGCCGCCATCGCATCCTGGCGAATAAAGCGGGGCACCATCGCGAAGGGGAAAGGCTCGCGCGCCACGGGCGCGGCGGCAAAGGCCTCCAAGTCGATGGGCAGGGTAGTCATGGCAGCCAAATACTATTCCGGGCGCTAAAAGGCAAAATGCGCCAAATCAAAGGGCGGTTGCAGCAAGCGCCAAGGCCGGACGGCAGTATAAATACGAGCCCGGCATTTCGCCGGGCGACCTTCAGCATCCGACAGCTTCCTTCCCCCTTCGGCGCGAAGCGCCAGGAAGGGGGAAGGTGTCGCAGCGAAGGTGAGGAAGGCGGTCAAGCCTTCCGAACGCGGAGCCGACCTGAGCTGCGACGGATGGGGGTCAATAAAAAAGATGAGGCGGAGGCGCTGTCCAGACGCCCCCGCCCCATTTCCGGAACTCTTGTTTTTGCCCCTTAAGAATTCCGGAGCATGCGGTCTTTTAGTTGGTCGAGTAGTGGATGATCTGGGAGGTGTTGCCGATCGCGCTGGAGGACAGGCCCACGGTGCCGGCGGCGTTGAAGACATTGGCATTGACGTTGGAGACCACGCCCGAATTGTTCAACTGACGGCTCACGATCGGAAAATTCGGGGCGTTGGAGTCCGCCTGGAAGCTGTTGCCCAGCGACGAACCCTGAACCACCGCATTGCCGCCGATGTTCGAGATGTTGGTGTTGATCTCCGAATAGGGATCGGTTGCATGACAGGCCTGGTTCGACTTGACGGCTGTCAGGATCGGATCGGTCGAGACGCTGGCACCGTTACAGATCGCCTGGTTGCTGATACCGACGCTGCCCCAGGCATTGTTGACGTCAACCGAGACATTCGAGCCGATCGTGGCATTCGGACCCACGAACTGATTGTTGTTGACGCGGGTGTCGTTCATGGTGGTGACGTCCACCATGTTGCCGCCGGCATTGCCCTGGACGACCACATCGCCACCCACCGTGTCGACGCTGCCGGTCAGGTTGGACCAGTTGGTCTGCAGGTTGATCTGGTTGTTGAGGATCTGGCTGCCGACGCCGCCGGATTGCTGCGACTGGTCGGGCCAGGTGCCGACGCCCTGGGCGAAGGCGGCGCTGGCGCAGAGCGCCAGGGCCGAGGCGGCGAGAAGGATCTTGAAGGATTTCATGGCTAGGGACTCCTGTGTTTTCGAATGGGGGATTAGAGGCCGCCGCGCAGGCCGGGCTGACCGATTTCATAGCCGGCATAGGGACGATTGCGGCTGGTGTCGGTAAGAGCGGCCGTGGCCTGGAAGTTCGGGGCCGGAGCGGAGGGCGCCGGCGCATAAGGCTGCGGCGCATAGGCCGCCGGCCGGGCGCGATATTCCTCGCCCTCACGCAGCGGATCATCCGCCGTCCCCAGTGGGATCGAGCAGGCACCGGCGGGAGCGCGATAGATGCGGGTGATCATCTCCAGGGTGGCGCGCTCGATCACCGAACGGACCGCCAGTTGAATCGGCTCCAGCGCGCTTTCGCCAAGGCTGACATCGAAAAAGTTCTTGCCCAGGAAGTCGAACACGCCGGCCGAAATCTGGCGGCCGATGATCTGCTTCTGGTAGGAGATCACATCGGCCACTTCCAGCGTGTTGGTGTTCACCAGACGCAGGTCCAGCCCGACATTCATCACATACATGCTGCCTGAAGCGGTGCCGGTGGTGGCATTGGTGGCGGTGCCCCCGCCATTGCCATTGGCATTTTCGCTGCGGATGTTGAAGTTCAGCTCGGTGATGCCGCCGACGATGTAATAGTCGGAACCGGGAATCGAACCCGCCATGATCTTGCGGAAGTCGCCGGGCGTCGGATTGGGATGCTGGTCATCGCCGATCAGCTTGTTGTTGGCATATTTGAGTTCCATCTCGGCGACGGAGGTATCGAAACGTTCCACCATATGAACGCCCGCCTTGTTGAGGGCGCTCATTTCCATCAGGGCGGCGCCGGCGGTCACCTTGCGGCCCGAGCCGTCGGCTTCGGCCTTGCCGGTATAATCGGCGATCTGGCCGACCGCGATACGCACCGGGCGCTGGGCGACAAAGCGGCTCATGCAGCGCAGGGCCGCGGAATAGGGGGTCTCGTTGGCGATCACTGGGGCCCCCCCGATGGGTGCGGTGTAGCGGCCCACCGAGTCCGGGATCGGGCTGATGCAGCCTTCCAGCGCAACAGCGGTCACCATCAGGACCAGGGGCTTGAGGAGGTGTTTGCGGGTTTTGGTGGACATGGGAGGGGCTTCCCTTTTGGCTTTCGATTACTGGCGGTTGAGGTTGGCGGTGGCTGTCTGATTGCCGTTGTTGACCTGGGACGAGTCGATGATCGTCGTGTTGTGGCTTCCGACGACCACGACGTTCAGCTGATTGCCGATTGCCGCGGCCTGTCCGTAGGTCTGCGGTGCCCCGCCCGCGCCAACGCCACCGCCGCCATACTGGGCGCCGGAGGCATAGGCGTAGGTGGATGAGGTGACCTGGCCGTTCACCATGGTCAGGTTGCCGTTGGCGTCACGCATCGAATAATTGGACGGCGTATTCTGCGTGGCGGCGCCGTAACCGTTGTACATGGCCGAATTGGTCCAATCCCCGGCCTGGGCGGCGGTGGCCGCCAAAACAAAGGCGGTCAAGGCGAGAGTCAAACACGTCTGGGACTTGAAGCTGGACATGGGGTGCTCGTGGTTCTGTTGCCCCAGACAGAGCAACAGCCATGCCAGTTCTTAATTGCTGTTAGGTATGTGCCGTGCCGCTGCGATACATTCATGCTCTTGCGAGCCGCGCCGGGACAGGATTCGTGAGGTAAATTCCTCGGGGGTCTTCGGCGGCGGGGGCACCCCACCCGGGGCAGTGTTCCAAAACGGGCAAGCCCCAGAGCTGCACGCTGTGACACAGGATCCGTTCCGTTCCGGAACAGTGGCGAAGGGGCCTAAAGCCTCCTAGATAGGATCATGGCTTTCCTGCAATCGGCGCCGCCGCGCCAGCCCATTTTCCGTGCGCCGGCCGTGGTGTTGTGGCTGATCGCGGGTCTGGCAGCGCTCCACGCCCTGCGCCTGTGGCTGCCCCAGGCCGTCTCCCAGGACATGGTTTACGAATATGCGCTGATCCCGGCGCGATACAGTCACGCCTTTGTCGCCAGCCAGTCCGGTCTGGCGGCGTCGTGGCCCGGGACGATGCTGGAACGGGCCATTCCCTTTGTCTCCTATATGGGCTTGCACAATGACTGGACCCATCTGGTCCTCAACTCTCTCTGGCTGCTGGCCTTCGGACCGGTGGTGGCGCGGCGGCTGGGACCGGTGCTGTTTCTGATCTTCTTCCTGATCTGCGGTGTGGCGGGCGCGCTCACTTATGTTGGTTTCAACTGGGGCAGTCCGATCCCGGTTGTCGGCGCTTCGGGCGCCATTTCCGGTTTGATGGCCGCCGCCTTGAGAATGCTGCCGGGACAAGCGCCCTGGGCCGAACCGGTCACCGCGCCCCTGGCGCCGCTGTTCTCTCGCCAGATCCTGATCTTCACGGCGGTGTGGGCCGCCATCAATCTTCTGGCCGGCGTCACCGGTCTTGGGGTGGGCGGAGAAAGCGGCATGATTGCCTGGCAGGCTCATCTGGGCGGGTTCCTGGCCGGCCTGCTGCTCTGTGGGCCTTTCGATTTCCTGCGGCCGCGGCAAGTGGGAATGCCTCTGGACCACTGATCGCGGATGCTTGCGCGGCGCGCAGGGCGGTCCTACGGTTTCCGACGCCTGTAGTAGGGACGCGGCGATGCGCCTTCCCAAATTGAGCAAGCTGGAACTCCAGATCATGGAGGTCCTCTGGACCAACGGGCCCACCGCCATCCGCCAGATTCAGGAAAGTTTCGGGCCCAAGAATCGGCCCGCCTATACCACCGTGCAGACCATGGTCTACCGGCTGGAGGCCAAGAAGGCGCTACGCCGGGCGCGCAAGATCGGCAACGCCCATGTCTTCGAGGCGCTGATCACCCGCGATGCCGCCAAGGCGCGGCTGGTGGATGAATTCCTCTCCTTGTTCGGCGGCCGCATCCAGCCGGTGATGGCGCAACTGATCGAGGCCGGCAATCTGACGCCGAAAGACGTTGCCGATGCCGAAAGGCTGCTCAGGGAACTTTCCGCCAGGCGGAAGAAGGACGCATGAGGGCGCTGCTGGACTGGCTCTGGCAGGTCCGGCCGTTTTTACCCTGGCCGCCGGCCTCCCTCCCGACTGCTGGGCCGGTCGTCGCCTTCACTCCGCCGGCGCGACCCGGGGACCGCTGGTGCGGCGCGCCGTCTTGCGGCGCTGCAGCTTGCCACTCAGCCGGTCGAGATAGGAATAGATCACGGGCGTGATGTAGAGCGTCAGAAGCTGCGACAGCAGAAGCCCGCCCGCCACGCACAGGCCCAGCGGCCGGCGCGATTCCGCGCCCGCGCCGCTGCCGAAGGCGATCGGCAGGGTGCCCATCAGCGCCGCCATGGTGGTCATCATGATGGGCCGGAAACGCACCACCGCGGCTTCGTAGATGGCCTGTTCGGGAGCCACGGTCGCATCCGAACGCTGCCGGTTGAGGGCAAAGTCGATCATCATGATCGCGTTCTTCTTCACGATGCCGATCAGCATGATCATGCCGACAAAGGCATAGAGCGTCAGCGACATGTCCGCATGGGTCACCCCCGCCAGGAACAGAAGATGCGCTAGCCACAAGGTGACCAGGCCGCCCACCGCGGCACTGGGCTGGCCCGACAGGATGGTCAGGGGATGGATGAAGCTTTCATAGAGAATGCCGAGGATGATGTAGACCACCACCATGGCCATCAACAGCAGGATGCCCATGTTCTTGGTGGATTCCTCGAAGGCGGCAGCGGTGCCCTGGAAATTGCCCTGGATGGAGTCCGGAATGCCGATCTCCTCGCTTGCCTTGCGGATGCCGCTGACCGCATCCGACAGCGCCTTGCCGGTGGCAAGGTCGAAGGAAATGGTCACGGCGGGAATCTGGCCGGCATGGTTGATGGAGAGCGGCACCGTGCTGGGCTCCATGTCGGTGACGGCGGTCAGCGGCACAAGCTGGCCGTTGCTGCCGGTGATGTAGAGCCGGTCCAGGGCCGTGGCGTCGCGCTGATAGCGCGGCAACAGCTCCATGATCACTTCATACTGGTTGGATGACGTGTTGATCTGGGAGATCTGCTGGCCGCCAAAGGCCGAGCCCAGCGCCAGTTCGATCTGTTGCGGCGTGACGCCAAATGCGGCGGCGCGGTCGCGGTTGATCTTGACCTGAACCGAGGGCATGGCGGCGTCGAGATCGGAATTGATGTCGACGAAGCCGGGCGTCTTGCGCATCTCGTCCATCAGCCTGTCGGAATAGTCCTGCAGCTGCGCCAGATCGAGCCCCTGCATGGTGTACTGATAGCTGGAACGGGCCATGCGGGCGCCCAGGCGAATGGTGGGCGGATTGACCAGGAAGACATTCACGCCCGGGATGCGGGAGACCTTGGGCCGCAGGCGCCGGATGATTTCATCGGGACCGGCCTTGCGCTCGCCCAAGGGCTTGAGCGCGATCATCATCAGACGGGCCTGGTTGGTGCCGGCACTGCCATTGGCGCCATCCATCTGGGCGAGCACGCCTTCGATGTCCGGATCCTGGCCGATGATTTTGGAAACCTGCCGGGTATAGGCCGCCATCTGCACATAGCTGGTGCCGTTGGCCGCCTGCAGATTCGCCTGGATACGGCCGCTATCGTCGCTGGGCAGGAAGTCCTGCTGCATGACCGACATCATCAGGACCGAAACCGCAAGGCTGGCGACGAAAACGCCCAGGATGACCGGGCCGTGCATGATGCTCCAGCGCAGGGTACGGTCATAGAAGGCCTGCACGTTGTTGAAGGTGCGCTCGCTCAGCTCATAGAACCAGTTGTGCTTCTGGCCATGCTCGTCCTTGAGGATGCGGGCGCAGAGCATGGGCGTGAGAGTCAGCGAGATCACGCCGGAGAACAGGATGGCGATGATGATAGTGATGGCGAATTCGTGCAGCAGCCGGCCCACGATGCCGCCCATGAAGACGATGGGAATGAACACCGCCGCCAGGCTGATGGTCATGGACAGGATGGTGAAGCCGATTTCGCCGGCGCCCTTCATCGCCGCCTCATAGGGCTTCTCGCCCATCTCGATATGCCGGACGATGTTCTCCAGCATCACGATGGCGTCATCCACCACAAAGCCCACCGACAGGGTCAGGGCCATCAGCGAGAGATTGTCCAGCGAAAAGCCCAGGGCCGACATGCCGGCGAAGGTGCCGATGACGGCGATGGGCAGGGCCAGCGAGGGAATGATGGTGGCCGAAACCCGCCGCAGGAAGACGAAAATCACGCCGATCACCAGCGCGCCGGCGATCAGAAGCGTGGTCTGCACGTCGGCAATCGAGGCCCGGATCATGTTGCTCCGGTCGAACACGACATCGAGCTGGACCGCGGGCGGCAGATTGGCCTTGAACTGCGGCAACACGCGCTTGATCGCGTTGGTCACCTCGACGACGTTCGAGCCGGGCTGGCGGAAAACCGCCAGCACGATGGCCGGCCGGTCCTTGTACCAGCTCTTGGCATAGGGATTTTCCAGCCCGTCCAGCGCGCGCCCCACATCCTTGAGGCGGACCGGGCTGCCATTCTGGTAGGTGACGATCTGGTTGTTGAACTGTTCGGCGTCGGTGAGCTGGCCGCCGGTATGGATCACGGTGGAGCGGGTAGGGCCGTTGAGGGCGCCGGTGGCGAGATTGACATTGGCCTGCGCCACGGCGCTGACCAGCTTGTCTATGCCGATCTGGCGCGTCGCCAGGGCGGCGGGATCGGCCTGGATGCGGACAGCGAACCGGGCGCTGCCGAACACGCTGACCTGCGCCACGCCTTCGATGGTGGAAATCTGCCGGCCGAGCAGGGTTTCGGCATATTCGTCCACTTCCGACGGCTTGAGCGTGGACGAGCTCATCGCCAGGAACATGATCGGCAGATCCGCCGGATTCACCTTGCGGAAGGTCGGCGGCTGGGGGAGCGCCTTGGGCAGATTGCGGGTGGCGGCCGAGATGGCCGACTGCACGTCCTGGGCGGCGCCGTCCAGATTGCGGTCCAAGGCGAACTGCAGCTGGATGCTGGTATTGCCCTGCGTGCTCGACGAGGTCATCTGGTCGATGCCCTGGATCGCGGAGAACTGGTTCTCCAGCGGCGTCGCCACGGACGAAGCCATGGTGTCGGGATCGGCGCCGGGCAGGTTGGCGTAGACCTGGATGGTGGGGAAATCCACGTTCGGCAGGTCCGACACCGGCAGGCTGGAATAGCCATAGGCGCCGAAGATCACCAGCGCGGCCATCAGCAGCGTGGTCATCACGGGGCGTTCGATGAAGGGACGGGAGAGATTCATGTCCGGAGCGCCTTCGTCAGGCTAGTGTCTGGGATCAGCCTTCATGGTCCTGGGCGTGCGGCACGCGGCGCCGGCCGCTGGTCACGGCGCCCTTGCCCATTGCGGCGTGTTTTTTCGCCCCCGTCACATTCACCTTGCCGCCGGGAAGCACCCGCAGCTGGCCGTCGACGATCACGATCTCGCCCTTGGTCAGGTTGGCCTGGACCGCGTCATTGACCCCGTCATCGAACAGCACCTTCACCGGGCGCTGCTGGGCCACGCCATCCTTGACGACAAAGACAAACTGGCCGTCGGGCCCGGTATTGACGGCTTCGCGCGGCACCAGGGTGGCATGCGGGATTTCCGCCAGCGCCACGGTGATGTCCACCAGTTGGCCGGGCACCAGCGCCATGTCGCTATTGGGATAGGTGGCACGCAGTTCGATGGTGCCGGTGGCGCCCGCCACATTGTTGCTGACGAAATTCACCGGCACGCGGATGTCCTCGGCCGCGCCGGCGTCATGCACATTCATGGTGATGACCAGGCCCTTGCCCTTGGCCATCTGCGCCTGGATGCGCGGCAGGTCGGACTGCGGCAGCGACAGCGAAATCTTCACCGGCTGGATTTCATTGATGGTCACCAGCGGATTGGCGGTAGCCATATTGCCGTTGGCGGCGGTCGTGGCCGTCACCATGTTGCCGGGCTGGATCAGGATCGGCCCGGTCTTGCCGTTCACCGGCGAGCGGATCTCGGTATATTCCAGGTTCAGGCGGGCCGCCTCGGCGGTGGCTTCGGCTTCCAGATAGGCGGCCTGGGCATCGTCATAGGATTGCGCGGCGATCGCGTTCTGTGAGGTCAAGCGCTGATAGCGCTCGGCCTTGGCCTTGGCGCTGGCAACCGAGGCCAGAGCATTGTCATACGCCGCCTTGTAGGGACGCGGATCGATCTGAAAGAGCAGATCGCCGGTCTTGACCATCTGGCCTTCGCGGAAGAAGGCCTTGACCAGTTGGCCGGCGACACGCGCGTTGATCTGCACGGTGGAGTTGGCCAGCACCGTGCCGATCGTGTGTTCAATCACCGCCATGTCGCGCACCTCGACCGTCGCCACCTTGACCGGTGCGGCGCCCGTCCTGCGGGCAGGCGGAGCGCTCTCATGGGTGAAGTACCAGAAGCCGCCCAGCACCAGCGCAAGCGCTATGCCGCCGACGGCATAGGTGCGTAGCCGGCTGCCTGTCTCGGAGTCGCGCACGTCCGCCTCGTCGCCCCGCACCGGCGGAGTCTGCAGAGGACTGATCTGAACATTCATGCGCTAGATCCTACAGTTCCGACATTGCCGGAGAGTTCACAGTATACACTCAGCATCCGCCGCGCAGGACGGCGAATGGATAAGACGGCCCCCGATGCCTGCTTTTCCCCGCACGGCCGGACTGACGCCGGCAACCCTTTTTTGCCTAGGTTTACGGTGCTTATAGGCTAAAACCCTCTCACAAGTGTGACGAAATCCCCGGCCGAGACAGGCCTAAATCCAGAAAAACACTGTAAAAACGCTGTTAAGCCAGGAACCGGTGCATGGCCGGGACACTCGCCGTTGCTCTGCAGCATGGCCCTGTCTATAAGCCCGGCCATCCACCCCAGGCGCACCCATGGATATCCGCAACATCGCCATCATCGCCCATGTCGACCATGGCAAGACCACTTTGGTGGATCAGCTCCTCAAACAGTCCGGTTCCGTACGCGAGAACCAGCAAATGGCCGAGCGGGCCATGGACTCCAACGACCAGGAGCGGGAACGCGGCATCACCATCCTGGCCAAGTGCACCTCCGTCGAATGGAACGGGGTGCGCATCAACACTGTGGATACCCCCGGCCATGCCGATTTCGGCGGCGAGGTGGAGCGTATCCTCTCCATGGTGGACGGCGTGGTGCTGCTGGTGGACGCGGCCGAAAGCGTCATGCCCCAGACCAAGTTCGTGCTCTCCAAGGCGCTCAAGCTGGGGCTCAAGCCCATCGTGGTGATCAACAAGATCGACCGCTCCGATGCCCAGCCCAAGGAGACGCTGGAATCCATCTTCGACCTGTTCCTGGCCCTGGAAGCCAATGACAGCCAGCTCGACTTCCACCACCTCTATGCCTCGGGCCGTAATGGCTGGGCGGTCAACGAGCTGGAAGATGAACGCAAGGACCTGTCGCCCTTGTTCCGCCGTATCGTGGAAGACGTGCCCCCGCCCAAGCCGTACCAGCTCGCGACCGAGGATCATCCCTTCAAGATGCTGGTCACCACGCTCGAGGCCGACAATTACCTGGGCCGGATCCTCACGGGCCGCATCGAATCGGGGATCATCACCACCAACCGCAATATCAAGGTCCTGAACCGCGAGGGCGAGGTGATCGAAAAGGCCCGTGTCACCAAGCTGCTGGCCTTCCGCGGCCTGGCGCGGGTGCCGGTGGACCGGGCCGAAGCCGGCGATATCGTCGCCATCGCGGGCCTGGAAACCGCAACCGTCGCCGACACGCTGTGCGATGTGACGGTGGAAGAACCGATCCCCGCCCATCCCATCGATCCGCCCACCCTGGCCATGACCATCTCGGTCAACGATTCCCCGCTGGCGGGCCGCGAAGGCGACAAGGTGCAGAGCCGGGTGATCCGCGACCGCCTGCTGCGCGAGGCCGAAGGCAATGTCGCGCTGAAAGTGCGCGAGACCGGCGAAGGCAATTTCGAAGTGGCCGGACGCGGCGAACTGCAGCTGGGCGTCCTGATCGAATCCATGCGCCGCGAAGGCTTCGAACTTTCCATTTCCCGCCCCCGCGTGCTGTTCAAGACCGAAAATGGCCAGAAGCTGGAGCCGATCGAGGAAGTCACGGTGGACGTGGACGATGCCTATACCGGCGTCGTCATCGAGAAGATCTCCAATCGCAAGGGCGAGATGGTCGACATGCGGCCAACCGGCGCCGGCAAGACCCGTATCGTCTTCCACGGTCCCGCGCGCGGCCTGATCGGCTATCACGGTGAGTTCCTCACCGACACGCGCGGCACCGGGGTGATGAACCGCATGTTCCTGAATTACGCCCCGCACAAGGGCAATGTCGGCGGGCGCATCAATGGCGTTCTGATCTCGACCGAGAATGGCGAAGCGGTGGCTTATGGCCTCTGGTACCTGGAAGAGCGCGGCAAGCTGTTCGTGACGCCGGGCACCAAAGTCTATGAGGGCATGATCATCGGCCAGAACGCCAAGGACAATGACCTGGACGTCAATCCGACCAAGGCCAAGCAGCTCACCAATATCCGCACCACCTCGAAGGACGAGGCGGTGCGCCTGACGCCGATCGTGCCAATGACCCTGGAACAGGCCATGGCCTATATCCAGGACGATGAGCTGGTCGAGGTGACGCCCCAGTCCATCCGTCTGCGCAAGCGCGAGCTTCTTCCGCATATGCGCAAGCGTGCCAAGCAGGCCGCGGAAGTCTAGCGGCACGCTTCTTTTGCGTCGTGAGTGCGTCGCGCGATCGCTTGTGTACCCCTTGTGCACGTCGCTCGTTGCTACGCTGCCGCTAGCAACCCTGCTCACGCCGCAAAATTTCTCGCGCCGCGGGATTCCGGCTGAAAGTTTCGCCGCGCTGCCGTCTTGAACGGCTGGAAGGAAGGTGTCTAGCACCACCTGTTTCAGGTTATGCTAGGTTCGCGAAGGGGAAACGCCAAATGAAGCTGATCAGTGTCTTGCCGGTCCTGGCGTTCCTGGTGGTTGCCACCGGCCTGGAAGTGTCGGGCGATGCCATTGTCCGCAAGGCGCTGTTCGGACATGCCGGGTTGGCGCGTGTCGGCCTGTTTCTGCTCGGCGCGGCGCTGCTCGCCGGTTACGGGACCTTTCTCAATCTTGCGCCGCTGGAGTTTGGCCAGGTTGTCGGCCTCTATATCGCCACCCTGTTCGTGATGTGGCAGATTCAGACCTTCATCTTCTTTCGCACGCTGCCAAGCTTGCCGATCCTGCTGGGTGGCGTACTGATCGTGGCAGGCGGGCTCATTGTAAGCTTCTGGAATACAAGATGAGCGTGGACGAAAAGCTGGTCTCCTTCGCCCATCGCCTGGCGGATGCCTCGGGCGCGGTGATCCGGCCCTATTTCCGCCAGCGTATCGAGGTGGCGCACAAGCCGGGCAAGGCGCTGTTCGATCCCGTCACGGAGGCCGACAAGGGCGGCGAAAAAGCCATCCGCGCCATTATCGAGCGGGAACGGCCTGACGACGGCATCCTGGGCGAGGAGTTCGGCGAGAAGAAAGGCTCGAGCGGCCTGCGCTGGGTCCTGGACCCGGTCGACGGCACGCGTGCCTTCATCACCGGGCGGCATGAATGGGGCTCTCTGATCGCGCTCGAAAAGGACGAGGTGCCGATGCTGGGCATCATCGATCAGCCGGTGCTGGGCGAGCGCGTCCTGGGGGTGCATGGGCGCAGCGTCCTGATCGAGGGTGAAAAGCGCACGCCCCTGAAGGTCCGCGAATGCGCCACCCTGAAAGACGCCATTCTATGTGCCACCGATCCGGGTCAGTATTTTTCGCCCGAACAGCTGGCGGCTTTTGAGCGCGTGAAGGCGCAAGCGCGCATGACGCGCTATTGCGGTGATTGCTATCTCTTCGCGGTGCTGGCGATGGGATTTGTGGACATCGTCATCGAAGCGGGCTTCAACCGCTGGGACATTGCGGCGCTGATCCCGATCGTCGAAGGCGCGGGCGGTGTCATCACCGCCTGGGATGGCGGCGATTGCCGTGACGGCAAGACCATCCTGGCTTGCGGCGATCGGCGCATTCACGAAGAAGCCATAAAGCTGCTGAAAAGCTGAGTGGAACGCGATTACTTGCCCAAACTTTGCGGCCTCTTCGCGCAATGCTGCCGCAATTTGCCTTTGTTTTGTGGTGAGGAAACTCAATCGCGTCGGATCACGTTTTCTTTCTGAAGCTATAACGCTCCTCAGGAGGAACGCATGTCCTTACGTGATTTCAATACGCCCGCGTCTGATGATCCCACCGCGCTGCATCACGAGCCGCTGGGCAATGGCGCGGGTCTTTCGGACTTCCATACCGTGAATGTGGAAGAAAGCGAACGCAGCAACACGCCCAAGATCGTGGGCGCAGTGGCCGTCGCCCTGATGGTGGGCGTGGCTGCCGTGGGCCTCTATGCCTATTCGGGGCCTTCCACCAAGCCCATCAAGCCGGTCGTGGCGGATAACACGCTGCCCAAAACCGTGCCGGTCACGCCGCCCCAGCAGATGGCAATGGCGCCCGACACCAGCACGAGTACCCCGGCGCCTGATGCCACCGCGCCGGCGGCCACGCCGCCTGCCCCGGAGCCTGCCTCGACAAAGGCCGAGCCCACCAAGCCCGCGCCGATCCATACGGCTTCGGCACGTTCGTCCCATCACAGCAAGTCCACTTCCACGGATACCGCCGCTTCAGAGACCGCCTCTACGGCCTCTGATGCAGCCA
>CAYQZM010000352.1:0-2641 GCA_964421935.1 uncultured Rhizobium sp.
GGGGTTTAAGCGTGGCCGGATCATGGGCTACACTTCGCCCCGCCAAACTCCCAGGTCAATAAAAAGGTCTTTCGCCCCATGAAAATCTTCCTCGACACCGCCGATGTGGCTGAAATCCGTGAATATGCCGCCAGCGGCCTGGTGGACGGCGTCACCACCAATCCATCCCTGGCCGCCAAGACCGGCCGCGACTATGTCGAATCGCTGAAGGAGATTTGTCCGCTTGTGCCGGGTGCGGTGAGCGGCGAGGTGCTGGCCACCGACTATGATGGCATGATGAAGGAAGCCGCGATCCTGACCAAGATCGCCAAGAACATCGCGGTCAAGGTGCCGTTGACCTGGGACGGGTTGAAGGCCTGCGCGGCGCTGGCCAAGCAGGGTCACATGGTCAATGTCACCTTGTGCTTCTCGCCGGTGCAGGCCTGGATGGCGGCCAAGGCCGGCGCGAGTTTCATTTCGCCCTTCATCGGCCGCGTCGATGACTCGGGCGAGGACGGCATGGGCCTGATCCGTGACATCCGTGCCATCTATGACAATTACGGTTTCAAGACCGAAATCCTGGCGGCCTCGATCCGGACCGTCAGCCATGTGCGCGAATGCATTCTGGCCGGCGCCGATGTCGGCACCATGCCGACGGATATTTTCAAGAAGCTGCTCAACCATCCGCTGACCGACAAGGGCCTGGCCGCCTTCGTCGCCGACGCCAAGAAGGCCAACGTCACGATTAAAGGATAAGTGGCAAGGGTTGATGAGCGCGGACGCGCTGCGCAAGAACTGGCTGGCGTCGCTGGCGCATGAGCGCCGCGCTTCGCCGCACACCTTGCGCGCCTATGGCGATGACGTGGCGCGCTTCATCGGTTTTCAGGCCGGCCATGTCGGTGGCGCGGTGGATGAGAAGACGCTCGCCAAATTGACGCCGGCCGATATCCGCGCCTTCATCACCGCCCGCCGCCAGGAAGGCCTTGGGCCGGGCGGGGTGCAGCGCGCGCTTGCGGCCGTGCGCAGCTTCTACAAATTCCTCGCCAAGGAAGGCGTGCTGGAAAATGCCGCCGCCCGCTCCATCCGCACGCCGCGGGTACGCCGGCCCTTGCCCCGGCCTCTCTCGGCGGACGATGCGGCGCGGGTTCTGGTGCAGGCCGGCGAGCACAATGTGGAGTGGTTGGGCGCGCGCGACACAGCGTTGCTGACGCTGCTTTATGGCGCGGGCCTGCGCATTTCGGAGGCGCTGGGCCTGAAACGCGGTGACGTGCCCTTGGGTGCCACGCTCACCGTGATCGGCAAAGGCCGCAAGGAACGCAGCATACCGGTGCTGCCGCTGGTGGCGGCCGCGCTCAGCGACTATGCCGCGAAGATTCCCTTTACCGGCGGGCCTTCCGCACCGCTGTTTCTGTCGCGGCGCGGCCTGCCGATGAGCGCGCGGGAAGCGCAAAGCCTGATGCAGACCATGCGGGGCCGGTTGGGTTTGCCCGACAAGGCCACGCCGCATGCCCTGCGTCATTCCTTTGCCACCCATATTCTCCAGGGCGGCGGCGATTTGCGCAGCGTGCAGGAGCTGCTAGGCCATGCCTCGCTCTCCACCACCCAGATCTATACGGCGATGGACACTCGCCAGCTGCTGGAGACCTATTCCCGCGCCCATCCGCGGGCCGCCAATCCCCGCATGAAAGGGTAATTGCACGGCTGTAACCTCCCGCGCTAGGCTTGCCGCCCAGAAGAAAAAACCGGGTGGGACATGACAATGCGTACGCTTTCCGTGGCTTTTGTCGCGCTGCTGGCCGCGGCGCCCGTGCTGGCCGCCGAGCCCGATGGCCTGACCTTGCCATCCGGTTTTCACGCCACCGTGGTGGCCGAGGGCCTGGGCCCCATCCGGCACATGGCGGTGCGCGGCAATGACATCTATGTCTCCACCCGCCACGGCGCCAATGCCCCATCTGTCGGCATCGTCGCCATCCGCCTGGGCGCCGATCACAAGGCGGCCGAGACCCAACACATCGCCGGCATCGATCAGGGCACCGGTATCCGGATCCACGATGGCTATCTCTATGCCGCCAACGGCAGTGGCGTCGTGCGCATCAAGCTGGACGACAATCTTGTCCCCGCCGGCCAGCCCGAGGTGATTGTGGATGGGCTCGCCGCCACCAATCACCCGATCGCCTTTGACGGCCGCGGCAACATGTATGTTTCGGTCGATGGGGGCGGTGGCGCCAACAATTGTCCCGATCCCAATGGTCCCAAGGACAAGCCGGTGGGTCTCAAGCCCTGTCCGCTGCTGGAGACGCGCGGCGGCGTCTGGCGTTTCTCCGACAGCAAGCCCGGCCAGAAGCAGGCGGATGGCGAGCATTTCGCGACCGGCATCCGCAACATGAGCGCGATGGATTGGCGCGGCGGTGACGGGCTTTATGGCGCCTGGCACGGCCGTGACGGCACCCACAAGGGCTGGCCGGAGCTGGTGACGGCCGAACAGGACGACGCCATCGCCGATGAAATGTTCCGCATCACCAGCGGCACCGACATGGGCTGGCCCTACACCTATTGGGACAAGGCGCGGAACATCCGTCTGGCCGCGCCCGAATATGGCGGCGACGGCAAGACGGCGATCACCGACAGCAAGTATGCCGTGCCGGTGGCGACCTTCGGGCCG
>CAYQZM010000353.1:0-21773 GCA_964421935.1 uncultured Rhizobium sp.
CGATGGAAAACTCTTCGCCCAGGTCCCTCACAGAGGCGATCTTGTCATCTGGGCCCGTGACCGAAACCCATCGGATTCGCGCCTTGAAGGAGCCATCGGGCAGGGGATATTCCCGGCTGGGCTTGCGATTGGACGAAACCGCGGAGACATATTCATTCAGCACTTCCGCGGTTGAACCGTCGGCAACCAGACGCCCGCCAGACAACAGGATGCAGCGTGAACAAAGCTTGCTCACCGCCGTCAAATTGTGGCTGACGAACAGAACCGTACGACCGCTTTCGTTGACGCTCTGCATCTTGCCCAAACATTTGCGCTGGAAGGCGATGTCGCCGACCGCCAGCACTTCGTCCACGATCAGGATTTCCGGCTCCAGATGGGCGGCGACGGCAAAGGCCAACCGCACATACATGCCCGAGGAGTAGCGCTTCACTGGGGTGTCGATGAACTGCTCGATCTCGGAGAAGTCGATGATGGCGTCCAGGTTGCGCTGGATCGAAGCTTTGCTCATGCCCAGGATCGCGCCATTGAGAAAGATGTTTTCCCGCCCCGACAGTTCAGGGTGAAAGCCGGTGCCGACTTCCAGCAGGCTGGCGACGTGGCCGCGCATCTTGATGGCGCCGCGCGTCGGCTGGGTGATGCGCGACAGCAGTTTCAAGAGGGTGGACTTGCCGGCGCCATTACGCCCCACAATGCCCAACGTATCGCCCCGCTTCACTTCGAACGAGACGTCGTCCAGCGCCAGGAAGTTGCCATCGCGCATGCGATGTTCTTCCTCCTGGTGAAGCGAGACATCCTTGAATTTGGCGTTGGGGTCCGGCCGGCCGCGCCAGCGCGCAAACCAGCTCTGGAGGTCGCGATAGAGCATGCCGTGGTTGATCACGCCCAGTCGGTAGTCCTTGCCCAGCTTGTCGACCTTGATGACGGTCTCGTTTACAGACATCAGATCGTATCCGTCGCCAGGCGCTGGGTATGAGAGAAGAGCGACAGACCCAGAAGCAATACCGCCGCGGTGAAAACAACGCCGAAAATCCACGACATGGGATCGGGCATCGGCGTACCCAGCCATAGAGTACGGAAGGTGGTGACCGGCGCAGCCATGGGATTGACGATCGAGACGAGCCGCAAGTTGATAGGCAGCAGCGAGACGGGATAGATCACGGGCGTGGCATACATCCAGAGCTGGAGTGCAAAGCCCTGCAGGTTGCCCAAATCGCGAAAGCGAGTGGTCAGCGAGGACACACAAAGACCGATACCCAGGCCAAGCATCGCCGTGTAGAAGACTAAGGGGATCGTCAGGACAACCGCTATGGCGATTGCGACCGGCTCCCGCAGATAGCCATAGGCGATGGCCGCAATCAGGAAGAGAACGAACTGAATGGCAAAAGTCAGCAGATTGCTGATCAATGAAGCAATGGGAACTGTCAGGCGCGGAAAATACACCTTGTTGAAGATGTGCGCGTTGCCGGCGAAAATGTCGGAGGTCTTGGAGAAGCTGGCAGCAAAGAAATTCCACGTCACCAGCCCGCTGAGATAGAACAGAAACGGTGGCGTTCCGCCGGTGGGGAGCCGGGCGATGGTGCCGAACAGCAGCACGAAAACCAGGGTTGTGGCCACGGGTTGGATGACGAACCAGAGTGGCCCCAGGATCGTCTGCTTATAGACGCTGACGAAGTCTCGCTTGACCAGCATGAAGATCAGGTCGCGGCTGTGCCAGGTCTCCGCCAAGTCGAAATCGAACCAGCCCTGGGACGGGGTGACGACATGGTCCCATTTTGGGTTGTCTTTGGCAGTCTCGACAGTCAAGCCGTTCTCCGGATTTCTCATGCTACCGCAGTGCGGGTGAATGCCATCCGCACCACAAAATCAGCTGCTCGCGCCTTCAGGCGGCGCGAGCCACATCCATAGCCGGCACGCTGATCCGGATGTCCCGGCCCAGCAGCTCCAGCAAAATCACCACCCGCTCGTCGGCGCTGGCGCATTCGAACAGGCCGGTCTGGCCCTGGAACACGCCTGCCGCGATGCGCAATCTTTCGCCCTTGTTGAAGGTGTCCTGCCAGGCGAGGCAAACCATTCCGTTGCAGTCTTCGCGCGCCTGGATGGCTTCCACGATTCCAGCCGGCACCGGCGCCGGGCGCTCGCCCAATCGCACAATATCGACCACCCCGACGGTCGAACGCACCGCGCGCCAAGGCGCGCTTTGCTCGTCCATCTGGATAAAAAGATAGCGGGAGAAAACCGGCGCCTGTACCATCTCGATCCGGCGCGCATGGCTGCGGCGCTTGCGGTAACAGGGCAGATAGGTGATGAATCCCTGATTGCGCAGATGCGCTGCCGCCTGTTTCTCGGCATGGGCGCGCGTATGGACGACGAACCAGCGCATCTCAGGTCGCCCCCCGCATCGGCGCCGGTGTGATATGCAGGACATTCAGCGGCAGGAGGCGGTCGACATCGACCTGGGTTGCCAGCCGGTCATAGACAGCCTGGGGCGCGGTCATATCCGTGACGATCAGCGCGTCATGAACCGGCAAGAACAAGGGATCGCGCACCACCGGCAGGTCGCGGAAGTGGTCCTTGCCGTAAGCGGCGTCCAGCACGCCCACCAGCTCCGCGCCAGCCGCAGCCGCGCAGAGAAACGCGATATCTGCCAGCTCGCCCGCACCCACCAGCGCGAAACGGCGCCAACCGCGTGCTTGGGCCGTTTCCAGAACCTGGCTGCAATCCTCGCGTGCCTGACGGAAGAAGCTGAGGGAATAACTGAGATGGGCGACTGTCAAACGTGACTTCTCCGCCATGCCCCGGGGGGTGAGGAAATAGGCATAGCGGCGCGCCGGGATGCGCTTGACCTTCACATAGCCCTTGCGGACGCAGTAGCGCAGGCAGGTATTGATCAAGCCCAGGGCCACGCCGAATTCATTGGCCATGCTGCGCTGGGACTGGGTCGCGTCCTGCTCCACGCGGTGAAGCAGGCCCAGCATGACGCGTTCGCGGTGGGGGTTGGGGGCGTTCATCGGAACCGCTTGAGTCAGAGGGCTTTTATGGGGTCCAGGCAGGGGCCGTCAAGGCTGTTCACGGTATGAACGAAATCCCCATAAATGCTTGACCCTGCTTGTAGAGGCATGGTAGCTGGCCCAGCACACCGACATGTCCAGACGCGGCCTTAAGCCTTAGAAATCCGCGTGTCCTTGGTCTTTTTGCGCAGAAAAACACGATAGGCCAGCTTTTGGGGCGGTTCAGGCGAAATCGATGGTGAATCAGCTCAAGAAAGCAGCCAAATGGCTGCTTCCGCCGATCGTGCTGCTGCCTTTCCGGCCTGGCTATCGCGATTCCCCGGATGCGCCACCGGCCTGGCACCGGGGCGATTATCCGGATTGGGCGAG
Source organism: uncultured Rhizobium sp. (assembly GCA_964421935.1). Lineage (GTDB taxonomy): Bacteria > Pseudomonadota > Alphaproteobacteria > Micropepsales > Micropepsaceae > Rhizomicrobium. The sequence continues at coordinate 3,378 of CAYQZM010000353.1, forward strand.
CGCCACGGCGGTCGCGAAAGGTTATGACGCCGCCAATATCCTGGAGATCCAGCGCGTCTCCATGCGCAAGGTTCGTGATGGAAAGGCGGTTTATGAACGCGACAGCGTCGTTTTCGACAAGATCGAATATTTCTTTCCGACCCTTGCAGCCCTGCTTCTGATCGCCTCGCGCAACAACAACCGGCTTTCGGTGCTGGATTTCGGCGGCGCGCTGGGTAGTACCTATTACCAGAACCGCCATCTGCTTTCACATCTGTCCGCGCTGTCCTGGCATGTGGTCGAACAGCCCCATTTCGTGTCCGCCGGCCGCGCCGAATTCGAGACTGAACATTTGCGCTTCTATCCCACGATCGCAGAGAGCTGGGCGGCCGAGCGCCCTGATGTGGTGCTTTTCTCGAGTGTGCTGCAATATCTGGAAAAGCCGGCGGAGCTGCTGGCGGAGATCGCGGCGGCCGGGCCGCCTTATATTCTGGTGGATCGCACGCCCATCCTGGACAGTGGGCGTGAACGGATCGTGGTACAGACCGTCCCGCCCAGCATATATCCGGCCAGCTATGCCTGTCGGCTGTTCGCACCGGGTGCGATGGAAGCGGTCCTGGCGCCAGCTTATGACGTTGTTTTCGATTTCGAAGTCCATATCGGGACCGTGATACAGGTGGATGACGCCTTGGCGCGCTATCGGGGCATGTTATTTCAGCGGCGTGCCGCGGACGCGGGTGTGCCATGAATGCGCCTGCGGATCTGGTGCGCTGCCCGGTTTGCCGGGGCGGGACGGAAATTGTTTTCCGTGGCCTTTACGACGACCGCTACGGCTATCCCGACCGTTTTGACTTGCATCGCTGCAGGATGTGCGGCCACAAGCATATTGCGGCGCATTTCACCGCGCAAGAACTGGGCGAGCTTTATACGCGGTATTACCCGCGCGGTACTTTCGACATCGAAAGCTTCTCTCCGGAAGAAGAGAAGTACGGCTTCAAGGCCTGGCTGTGGGGCGAGCGGGCCTCTGCTTTCCGCCACGTGCCCCGCAATGTCCGGGTGCTGGACATAGGCTGTGGCCTGGGACGGACGCTTGCCTATCACAAAAACCGGGGCTGCGACGCTTTCGGCATGGAGGCGGACGGCAATGTCCAGGCTGTCGCCAAGCGCTATGGGCTGGATATCCGGCAAGGCATATTCGACGGGACCCAATTTGATTCGGAAGCTTTCGACTATGTCACGCTGGATCAGGTGGCTGAGCATGTCACGGACCCGCACGCCTTGTTGCGGGGGATCGCTCGCGTGCTGAAGCCGGGCGGCAAGGTTATTATTACGACGCCCAATCCGCGCAGCTTCGGCGCCTGGCTGTACGGCCGCCGCTGGCTCAACTGGCACACCCCCTATCACCTGCAATTCTATACCCGGCAGTCGCTGACCTTGGCGGCACGCGAGGCTGGACTGGTGCTTGCAGCCGTGTCCACCATCACCGCATCGGAGTGGCAATATTACCAGTGGGAGCATGTCCTGACTTTTCCCGCGCCTCGCGAACGCTCTTCCTTTTGGAGTGACGGGACTCGCAAATCCAACAGGCTAGGCCGGGAGCTGGCTACCAGGGCAAGGCGGCTATCCTTGCATCGGTGGATAAGCCGGTTGCTGGATGTGCTGGGCCTTGGCGATAATTTTGTCTTCGTGCTGCAAAAGCCGTGACCGGAACGGCGGCAAGCGCCCCGCGTGTCCTGGTCATCCTGCCCGTTCATAACCGGCGGGCGACGACAGCGCTCTTCATCCGTTCCCTGCTGGCGCAGACCTATGCCAACTGGCATCTGCTGCTGATCGACGACGGTTCCACCGATGGCACCGCCGACATGGTCCGCAAGGATGTCGCCAACCTCACGGTACTGCGCGGCAGCGGCAACTGGTGGTGGGGAGGGGCGTTGCATCAAGGCTATCGCTGGCTGACGCGGCGCCAGGACCATCGCGACGATCTGGTTCTTATTGTCAACGACGACACGGAGTTTGCTCCGGATTTCCTGGATCGGGCGATACGGGCGATGAAGCCGCGCAGTTTGTTGCTGGCACAGCTCTACAACCAGGCCGGAGAGTTCGTGGAGGCAGGCGTGCGCTGGAATTGGCGCGCATTCGACTGGGCAGGTGTCAAGGAGACCGAAGGGTTGAATTGCTTCTCAACGCGGGGCCTGTTCCTGTGGGCGCGCGACTTTTGCGAGATCGGCGGATTTCATCCGGTTCTGCTGCCCCATTATCTTTCGGACTATGAATTCACGATGCGCGCCCATCGCAAGGGGTTTGCCCTGCTATCCTCGCCCGAGGTCTGCCTCCGCTACGACGAGAACCTCACGGGAAACCGAAGCCAGGATGGATTGTCGGCCTTCCGCTATCTGAAAGCCGGGCTGTCCATCAAATCCACCAGCAATCCGATCTATTGGACGAGCTTTGTCCTGCTGGCATGTCCGCTGCGATATGTGCCCGCCAATGTCAGAACTGTCTGGTGGCGGTTTTTGGGTCCTGTTGTCACCTCATCATGGCTCTATCAAGTTATGCTGCGCGTCGGTCGCAAGGCGCGCCGGATTGTAAATCTATGATCGTGCCGCCCCTGCGATACAATTTCTGCACTCTGTTCGACAGCAACTACGCTTCGCGGGGCTTGGCGCTGTATCGCTCTCTCATCCGCCATTGCCATGGGGACTTCCGGCTTACCATACTCTGCATGGACGAAGAGGTGCACAACGCGCTCACCCGTCTGAGCCTGCCGAAGGTGCGCGTATGGCGCGTCGAAGACATCGGCGATAAGGAGTTGCTGGCGCTGCGCGATGTCCGGCCCATGCGGGAATTCTGCTGGACCTGTCCGGGCCCCCTGATGCTGGCATTGCTGGCAGAGCAGGAGGCAGGAGAGGTGACCGCCTATCTCGACGCGGACCTGGCCTTCTTCAGTGATATCGGGCCGATCTATGATGAGCTCGGCGACAAGGATATTCTGATTCACGGCCACAATTTCGCGCCGAATTATGCTTTCTACGCCGAGACATCGGGAATTTTCAATGTCGGTCTGGTTGCGGTTCGCAACTCGGCCGAAGGCATCGCCTGCCTGTCACGCTGGCGCGCGCAGAATATCGAGATGTGCGTTCTCGACCCGGAAAAGGGCTATTGCGGAGACCAGAAATACCTCGAGGAGTGGCCCTCGCTTTATCCAAATCTTGTGATCCTGCAGCATCCGGGTGGTGGGGTGGCGCCCTGGAATGTGGACGTGCACACCGTGACGCGACAGGGCGGCCGGGTGCTGATCGATGGAGCCCCTCTGATCTTCTATCATTACCATGCGCTGCGCGTGGTGCTGGGACGGCCCTGGCCGCGCTGGGCGGCGATTCCCGCGATCGGTTACAAGCTCGATGCCGCCGCGCGTCGCCATATCTATCGTCCCTATGTGCGGGCGTTGCGCGAGGGACAGAAACAGTTGACCGCGGTCGGATTGAAGAGTTCGCATCTTACCATCCCGCGGCGGCAATTCATCAGCCTTGTTCAGCACAGCCAGCTCGTGATCGGATAACGGCCTATGCGGTTCCTCATTATCAACGCGGATTACCCCAAGTTTCTGACCGAGCATTACTTGCGCCATCCCGGCCTGCACCAGGCCTCCTATGCAGAACAACTGGCGGCCCGCAATGCAAGCCTGTTCGGCGTCGCCGATTTTTATTCGCGCAATTTCGTGGCCCATGGCCACGAGGCCATGGAAGTTCACATCAACAATCCCTGGCTCCAATATGCCTGGGCCCGCGAAAACGGACTCAAGCTGATGGCGCCGCGTTCTCCACGCATTTTTGCCCTGCGCAACGGGTACAAGATGCTCCAGATACCCGAGGCGGCCGCGGGGCACTCGTCCCGTGCAACCGTACCGGTGTGGGGAGAGGGGGCGGACGACAAGAGCGCAGAAAATGCGTCGCGCCTGCGCGTGTTGCTGAGACCGGTTCTCAGACCGGTATGGAGGCCCATCTGGTCCCTGATCCAGGGATTGCGTCGTCTTGTCCAATCGGCGCGCCGGCGTCTTCAACAAAGGCGGGAGCTGAAGGTCTTGCGAGCGCAGATACGCGCCTTCAAACCGGATGTGATCCTGAATCAGGAATTGGGCTATCTGCCGGGCCCCGTTTTTGAGCGCCGTAAAGTTCGCGGCTATCTGCTCATGGGCCAAATCGCTTCCATCCTGCCGGAGGATGACAGCTTCGAGAATTATGATCTGGTGATTTCGTCGCTTCCCAACCAGGTGGCGTGGTTCCGTGATCATGGCGTGAAGGCTGAACTCAACCGGCTTGCGTTCGAGCCCTCTGCGCTCGAGCGTCTAGGGCCGGCGCCACAACGCGACATTCCCCTGTCCTTTGTCGGCAGCCTGTCACCGGACCATGTCAGCCGTATCGCCTTCCTGGAACATGTCGCCACCCATACCCCATTGAAGGTGTGGGGCAACGGCATCGAGCGGCTGCCCAAAACTTCTCCCCTCCGTGCCTGCTACCAGGGTGAAGCCTGGGGCCGCGACATGTACAACATCCTGCGCCGCTCCAAGATCACGCTGAATTTCCACATCGATCTGGCCGAGGGGTGGGCCAACAATATGCGCCTTTATGAAGCGACCGGCATGGGCGCCCTCCTTCTGACCGATCAGAAGCGCAACCTCGCCGAGATTTTCGTGCCGGACCAAGAGGTCGCGGCCTATACCGATGCGGAAGACTGTGTGCGCCAGATCCATGCCCTGTTGGCCGACGAGGGCAAGCGCGAGCGCATCGCCGCGGCGGGCCAGCAGCGGGCCATCCAGAACCAGAACTACTATCGGCGGGTCGGGGAAATCATCGCCTTGGCCGAAAAACTGCGCTCAGGCGCATAGAGCGGCAAAGTGGCTGGCGATCTTGCGAATGTCGAAATGTTCTTCCGCATAGGCGCGCCCGGCGCTGCCCAGCTGGGCCCGCATCTCGCAGTCAGCCAATAAGCGTTCCAGGCCAGCGACAAAGGCGGTCTCATCGCCCGGCGGCACGATCAGACCGGCACCGGCCCTTTCAATGGTGCGGGCGGCCAGATTGTCAGCTGGAATCGCGGCCACCACGGGCCGGCCGGCGCACAGACAGCTGAGAATTTTCGAGGGCACCGAAAATAGGCCGGCATGCGGCTCGATGATGGCTGTCAGGATGTCGCCTGTTGCCAGAACTTCCGGAAGCCGTTCATAGGGCTGCCAGGGCAGGACCTTGAGATTGCGGATCTGGCGTTCCTCGGCTTCCTTTTTCAGGAATTCCGCGCCCAACCCTTGCGTCGCCACCACGACGACAATGTCGTCCCGCTTCTGGTTCTGGAAGTGCAGGGCCGTGCGGGACAGAAGCGCCGGATTATGCTTGAGCCCCAAAGTACCGGAATACAGAATGACCGTCTTGCCGCTCAGCCCCTGTTCCCGCTTCCAGGCATTGTCGTGAGGGCGCGGGGTGATTTCGTCGACCGGTGCCCAGTTTTCGATGACGGTGATTTTCTCGGGCCGCACACCCAGGCGGCGCAGAAACGGCACGAAATCGGGCGTGATGGAAACGATGCAATCGGCCCGCCAGGCAAAGCGCCGTTCCTTGCCGCGATAAATGGCGCCGATGACCGTGCCGGCAGGAGGCAGCTTGCGGTTGAGTACGCTGCGAATGCCCATGCTGTAGATATCCTGCAGCCACCAGACGACCCGCAGCTTGGGCGGCAAGGTGCGGCGCAGCACGTCCAATACGTCGTTGGGCGTGGTGCAGGTGATGAAAAGATCTACGCCGGCTTCTACGACTTTCGCGGCAAGCACCGCGCCATAGGCGCGCTCGTCCAGGACGCGACGAAACAGGGCATATTTGTCCATCCTGTGTCCGGTGACGATGGGAAGGATTGTCAGTCCTGCGGGGTCGTCCGGGCGGTGTTCCACCGCGCCCCGCGGCGCTTCCAGTGCCGCGGCAAAGGCATGTGTCACGCTATGGCCCTGCCGGGCCAGTTCGCGCGACAGTTGGGCCGGAAAAGCGTGACCGGGATAGTCGTGGACGAAAATTTTCATGGAAGTGCCAGCTGCCATGGGATGAACGACATTTTGAATTCGGGGTCAATGGCTGCCCTTGCCTCGCCGAATTGATGATAGACGCCTGAAAGAGCAGCCCTTATTGTCCGTTTACGCTCCTTGCGCGCAACTGATTGGATGTCATGGGGGATGAGCGCGTTCTTCCCGTGTTGATCGGCCCCTTCTCCGGCCCGGTCCACGGGGTGTCTGTCATTAACAACGCGCTGTACGCCGTCATGGTGCAGCGCGGTCTTCGGCCCGCGATCATTGATCTGTCGCCCGGATCCAGGTCGCGTGGGCCCGTCTATCATGCCGTGCGGATGGCGCGGACGGCCCTGGGTGTGTTGCGTATTCTGCGCGCGGCCCGGACGCGCCGGCGCTATGTCATGCACCTGGATGGAGGCTCGGGGCTTGTCTACAACATCGCGCTGGCACTGGCCCTGCGCGTCGCCGGCCAGGCCGTGCTGTTCTATCACCACAGCTCGCGTTATGTGCTGGCGGACAGCGCGCTGATGCGCGCACTTTTGAAGTTCGCAGGCTCGGCGCCGCAGCTCTTCTGCAGTGAAAAAATGGCGAGCCTGTTTTTCGAACGGTACCGGCCGCGGGGCCAAACCCTGCTCATCAACAATGCGGCCTGGGTCACGCCGGTGCCCAGCGCAAACAGGCACGGCAATGACAGGCCTTTGCGGCTGGGATTTCTCGGCGCGCTGAGCCTTGAAAAGGGTCTTGGGCGGGCGATCGAGACCCTGCGCACTCTTCGCCGAGGCGGCGTGTCGGCTGAGCTCGCGATAGCCGGCGTGGCAAGCGATCCGGCCGCTCGCCGGCTGATCGACAGGGCCGGTACCGAGTTCGGATCTGCGTTACTCGTCCGGGGCCTGTTGCAAGGGCCAGAGCGCGACACCTTCCGGGCCAGGCTGGACTATTTTCTGTTTCCCTCGCTTTACCCCCATGAAACCCAATCGCTCGTCGTGCCGGAAGCCCTGTCGGCGGGCGTTCCCGTCATCGCCTACGATCATCGCTTTGTCGGCGAAGTTGTGGGCAAGGGTGGGCTGCTGATTTCGTCCACCGACGACTATGCGGCCGGCGCAGCGGACTGGATTCGCGCAGGAGAGGACGATCTGGAAGGGCGGCAGCGCCGTGCGCGCCAACAATTCGAAATCAGCCGGGCGCAGGCTACGGGGCAGGTGGATAGTCTGATCGCCTGGTGTCTCGGCGAAACTTGAGGCCGGGCTGGCCTGCGGCGTGAAACTTGCCTATAGAGCCCCAAGGTTTTGAAGGGATTTGATGCGCACTTCCCAGTCTTCCCAGGCCCGCCCGAGAGTCTCGGTCGTCACCGTGAATTTCAACATGGCCGACCAGATCTCCGGCACGCTCGACAGCGTTCTTAGCCAGGACTACCCGAATTTCGAATCCATCGTTATCGACGGTGCCTCAACCGATGGCAGCCGAGAGGTCATCGCGTCTTATGGCGACCGACTGGCCTATTGGACGAGCGAGCGAGATCGCAATCTCTATGATGGCATGAACAAGGGCGTGCGCGCCGCCACCGGCGACTGGGTTCTGTTCATGAATTCCGGGGACCGGTTTGCCGATGCCCATGTCCTGTCCACCATGTTCGCCGAGGATCATGCCGACGCAGATGCACTCTATGGTCATCATATGCGGCGCTATCCCAAGCAGGGTATTGATCGTGTCATCTATGCCGAAACGCCCGACGTGCTGCCGCTGCGCATGCATTGCTCGCATCAGAGCCTGTTCATGCGGCGTCAGATCCTACTGGATCGGCCCTTTTCCCTCAGTTTGCTGGCCGCGGACTATGAGGCCATCCTCATCGCCTATATAGCTGGCCGCCGCTTCAAGCGGGTGGATTGCGTTGTCGCCGTTGCCTCGGTGGGCGGACGCAGCGACAACAATCGGCTCACAATTCTCTGGCAGCGCGTCTCCATCCTGCGGCGCCACGGCCTGATGAATTTCAGCACAGCTCTTCACTATGCCGGACTTGTCACCTGGGTGGTTCTGGCAAATCCGATTAAGAAAATGCTGCCCAGGTCCCTGGTGGCTTATATTCTGCGTCACCGTCCCCTGAAAGGGCTGGGCTGAGGAGCCGCACACCCTGAACAACGGCCACCATCAGGGCGAAAGCAACGGCCGCAATTTTTCCGCCAGCAACACCGAATGGCGATGCTGCCAGGATTCGCGCAGATGGTAGTTGGAGTCGTAGAAGGCTGATCGCGGATATTGGCTGCGATTGGGCAGCACCAGAAAGCGCGCCCCATGATCAGCATAAAAATGCGCCAGCCGGGCGATCGGCGCATCCGGTATCGGCACGTCATTGAATACCGTCGGCAGACCTCCGACCGCAGTCACGCCGTGAGCGCGGCACCAGTCCAGGAACCCCGCAATGGCCGCCTGGCCGCCATCCGGATTGTCGAATAAATGTGCATTATCGGGCATGTTTTCCGGCTCTGCGCGAATGACTGCGAGGTAGGCAAGAGCCTTGGCGTTATCATGGCCAATCTCATCCCCCTGCCGATCCAGCGTGTCCAGCGAAAAGCGCCGATGCACCCCCGCGGCCTTGAGGCCCATTTCGCCAAGGGATTGCACCAAGGTGGGAAGGGAGAACATGAATGCCGCGCGCGCCACGCCTTCCGCGCCGCGCTCCGCAAGCGATATCTTGTCATGGCGAAAACGGTAGGCAGCGTCCATGCCGGTCAGCAACCGCGTGCGGGGACGGGAATAGACGTCAAATTCCATAGGCAGATAAACCAGATCGCCGCGCGCCAGCACCGTGCGCGCCTTATCGAGCGTCCAATCAATACCGACGTCTCCGGAAATTCCCAGATTGATGCAAGATCGGTGCAACAAAGCCTCCAGGACCGCACAGCTGTGACTGAAGCGCGCATTGCTGTTGGCGGCAATGACGATCCGGGGATGCCCCGCGATGCGTCCATAAGCCAATTTCTTTTCCAACATCTCTTGTGCCTGGTCCACCACCAGGGGGCGGGAAACCACAAAGCCGAACACTAGAAGGTAAAGCAGCAACGAGAGGGTCGAGGCGGCGAGCAGATTGATAAAGGCGCGCATCTTTCCCCCTTAGAACTGAAAATAGAGAAAGGGCGAGATGCTGCCCGCGAACAGAATCTTCTGGAAAGTGAAGGCGAAGCTGACAACCACGACCGCCAGTCGCTGGCGCCGGCTCATCTGGTAGAGGTTCGGCGCCCCGAATACGATGCCATACCCCAGCGCCAGCATGACCAGAATCTCGAAACTTCCCATTACCGTGGAATCGCCCAGAAAAGGGACTTGCCCGATACCCGCAAAGACACGCCGCAGGGCGGGGGCGACATTCAGTACCTGGTCCGGAAGGAAAGCCCCGTTTCCGCCAAGCATGCCGCGGAAGACCTGGCAGGCGGCTTGCAGCGAGGCACTGCGGAACAGCACCCAGCCGCAAACGACCACCACCAGGGTCAGGACATGGGCGGCGGCCCGATACAGCAACGGAGGGGTGCGAGGTGCGATCTTGGCGTGCCACAGGTGGTTGAGCGCCAGCGCGATGCCGTGCATGCCGCCCCACAGGACAAAAGTCCAGCCCGCGCCGTGCCAGATGCCGCCGACAAGCATGGTGAGAAAGAGGTTGCGATAACGCTTGGGCTCGCCATGGCGGTTACCGCCTAGCGGGATATAGACATAGTCGCGCAGGAAGCGCGACAGAGTCATGTGCCAGCGCCGCCAGAATTCTATAATGCTGCCGGCCTTGTAGGGCGACCAGAAATTCAGCGGCAGCTCCACGTTGAACATCCGTGCCAGGCCGACCGCCATGTCGGAGTAGCCGGAGAAGTCGAAGTAGAGCTGAAGCGTGTAGGAGAGCGCTCCGACCCAGGCAGGTGCCAGGCTGATCACAGCGCCGCTTTGGGCGCCGTTAAACACCACATCGCCATAGCGCGCGAACTCGTCGGCCAGAACCACTTTCTTGGCCAGGCCGAGCAAAAACAGCGTCAGGCCATCGGTGAAGTTGGCCCACTGGAAACGGTAGGTCTCTGCTTTCTTGAATTGGGGGAAAATCTCGCTGTAGTGAACGATCGGGCCCGCGATCAGCTGAGGAAAGAAGGCGGCAAAGAGCACGTAGTTGAGGAAGCTCTTTTCCTTCACCTTGCCCAGATAAGAATCGACCAGATAGGCGATTTTCTGGAACGTGAAGAAAGAGATGGCCAGCGGAAGCGCGATGTGACGCAAGACGAAGTCGGTGCCCGCCACCGCGTTCAGGTTCTCAACCAGGAAGGCGGAATATTTGAAATAACCCAGAAAGCCGAGATTGAACGCCAGCCCCAGGATGAGGATCAGCTTCGGAGGCGGCAGGGAGGTGGCGAAGCGCTCGCGAAACTGAAGCAGGTAGCCGGCGCCATAGTTGAAAACTATGGATATCGCCAGAAGGATCAGGTAAGGCGGATTCCACCAGGCATAGAAAAACAGCGACGCCGCCGCGAGCCAAAGCCGGGCTGCCCGCACGGAATGGCGCCCCAGCAGGAAAAACAGCAGCACGGTTATGGGCAGGAAGCCGAAGAGAAAAATCGTCGAATTAAACAGCATGAGGCACGGAGATTCAGCCAGGAGGGAAATGCGGCCGGAGCATAAGGGCAGGGGCGCAGGCTGGCTAGGCTCGCGAGAGAAGAGGCGATGGACCGGCACCTTTTGACAATCCGTTTGCGCAAGCTGGCGGCCATCGCGGTTCACCCTTTCTATTGCCGCGCCTTTCTTCGCCACGGCGTGGCGCCTGCCATCGAACATGAGCCGGTGCTGCGTGGCCTGCCGTTCGACTTCGTTGCCGATGTGGGCGCCAATCGTGGACAGTTTTCGCTCGTGTGCCGCCGTATAAATCCGAAGGCGCGGATCGTGGCGTTTGAGCCTTTGGCCGAGCCGGCCCAGACCTATCGCGCCCTGTTCGCCGGCGATTCGCTGGTGCGGCTGCACGAATGTGCCTTGGCGCCGGCGCGGGGCGAAATGACGATGCATGTTTCCGGCCGCGACGATTCCTCCTCCCTGCTGCCAATCTCGCCTATCCAGAGTGAGCATTTCCCCGGCACCGAGTCGGTCGGCACCCGCCGGGTCGCGACCGGACCGTTGTCAGACTTTGTCAGCCCCGCCGATCTTGGCGGCGGGAATCTGCTCAAGATCGACGTCCAGGGCTTCGAGCTGGAAGTGTTGAAGTCGGCGGAGTTGTTGCTGCCGCAGTTCCGCTGGATCTATGCGGAATGTTCTTTTGTCCCGCTCTATGAGGGCCAGGCGCTGGCCGAAGAAGTCATTGCCTGGCTTGAGGCGCGGCGGTTTCATCTTGTCAGCCGGTTCAATCCTAGCCATGGGCGCGATGGTTTGCCGCTGCAGGCGGACCTTCTGTTCCAGGCCCGCGCAGCCGTCTAGGGGGCCGCCCTGTTTGCCAGAAACCAGTGATAGGTGCTCTCCAGCCCCTCGGGCAGGCTGATCGTGGGACGCCAGCCCATGGTGAGCAGCTTTTCATTGGACATCAGCTTTCGGGGCGTGCCATCCGGCCGGGTCGTGTCATGTTCCAGGGTGCCCTGAAAGCCGACCGCCCGCATCACCAAGCGCGCGAGTTCATCGATCGTGACATCTGTGCCCGAGCCGACATTGATGTGGCTGTCGCCGGAATAGTTTTTGAGTAGAAATACGAGAGCGCTGGCGCAATCGTCGACATGCAGGAATTCACGCCGCGGCAGGCCCGTGCCCCAGATCATCATCGAGCCCGAGCCGGCCAGTTTAGCTTCATGGGCTTTGCGAATCAGCGCAGGAATGACATGACTCCTGATAAGGTCGAAATTGTCTCCCGGGCCATACAGATTGGTCGGCATGGCCGAGATGAAGTCGCAACCATGCTGGCGGCGATAGGCCTGGCAGAGCTTGATGCCGGCGATCTTGGCGATGGCGTACCATTCGTTGGTCGGTTCAAGCGCGCCGGTCAGAAGCGCGTCCTCGACAATCGGCTGCGGTGCGAACTTGGGATAGATGCAGGATGAACCCAGAAAAAGCAGCTTTTCAGCACCGGTCGCAAAGGCGCCATGGATGATGGCGTTCTCGATGGCGAGGTTGTCGTAGAGAAAATCGGCCGGCCAGCTGTCGTTGGCGACGATGCCACCCACCTTGGCGGCAGCCAGCACCACCGCTTGAGGCTTTTCGGCGGCCATCCATGCTTTGACCGCCGCCGCGTCGCGCAGGTCGAGACAGTCGCGCCCGGCGGTTAGGATCGTGCAATTTTCCAGCTCGAGCCGGCGCGCCACAGCCGCGCCAACCATGCCACGATGGCCGGCCACCCAGACGCGCTTGCCGGCAAGCGCATAGTTCATGAATTGCGGGGGCCTTCTTCGGCGACTTTCTTGAGATCGGCAGCCACCATCTCCTTCACCAGCATTGGGAAGGTGATTTCATGTTTCCAGCCAAGGGCCTTGCGGGCTTTGCTGGGATCGCCAAGCAAAAGATCGACTTCGGTGGGCCGGAAATAACGCGGATCGACCTTCACCAGAACCTGACCGTTCTTGTCGTCCACCCCTTCCTCGTCCACGCCCTTGCCGCGCCAGGCGACGGTGCGCCCAATTTCGGTAAAGGCGCGTTCGATGAACTCGCGTACGCTGTGCATCTCGCCGGTCGCCAACACATAATCGTCTGGTTTGTCCTGCTGCAGGATCAGGTGCATGCCTTTGACATAGTCCCGTGCGTCGCCCCAGTCGCGAAGGGAGTCCAGATTGCCCATATAGAGGATCTTCTGGAACCCATGATGAATGGCCGCAACACCGCGGGTGATTTTGCGCGTAACGAACGTCTCGCCGCGGGTGGGGCCTTCATGGTTGAAAAGAATACCGTTTGAGGCGTGCAGGCCATAAGCCTCGCGATAGTTCACGGTGATCCAATAGGCATAGAGCTTGGCGGCAGCATAGGGACTGCGGGGATAGAATGGCGTGGTCTCCCGCTGTGGGGTTTCTTGTACCTTGCCGTACAGCTCTGAAGTGGACGCCTGATAGAACCGGACCTTCTCCCCCATCTTAAGGATGCGGATAGCCTCCAGGAGGCGAAGCACACCTACACCGTCGGCATTGGCGGTATATTCGGGCGTCTCGAAGCTGACCTGCACATGGCTTTGCGCCGCTAGATTGTAGATCTCATCGGGCTGAGTTTCCTGCACAAGTCGTATCAGGTTGGTTGAATCCGTGAGATCGCCATAGTGCATCAAGAAGTTGGTGCCGGGCTTGTGCGGATCTTGATAGAGGTGATCGACCCGTTCGGTATTGAACGAAGATGAGCGACGCTTCACACCATGGACAACATAGCCCTTGGCCAACAATAACTCCGCCAGAATGGCGCCATCCTGACCGGTAACTCCTGTAATCAAGGCTGTTTTATGCATGCCCTTGGCCCCAGAAACGAAAAGGGTGGATACACTGAAGTGTGGCCGTAATCAAACGCTCAGGTCGGTTCTGGCCCAGGGCGTGGCGCGGGGGCGTGACGACCAAAGCTGGCCCTGCTGTGCATATAGTTCAGCACGAACAAGCCAACGAAAAAATAAAGCTCCATCGTGAACCAGGCTCCAAAGCGCCCCATGCGGACGATAAAATAGGGGAGCAAGGCATTTCGGATATCGACATGCTGATCGCCGCGCACCCTGGAACAAATCACCAGAAACCCAATTAAAACGACTAGACCGAAGAGACCGAACTCGGCGGCGGCTCTCATGAACATGGAGTTGGCATCGAACATGTTTAGGCCCAGGAGGTTAGGATCGGACAGGTCGGCGCCTATGGCGGGGGCCAATTTGGTATAGGCGTACTGGTAGCCACCTATGCCCACGCCGATCAGGGGGTGACCAATGAAAGTCTGAATGGTGACATAAGCGTTCGACAGGAATGCAAAGGTGCTCGAGTTGGCCTGGGCGCCTAGATTCGCTCGGGCAATCGAGACCGCGGTGTCCGCCACGCGCAGGCGGAAGTTCGCGCTGACGAAAAACAGGCCGACAAGGGCGCCGAGGCCCGCGAAACAGAAACCTATCATTTTCCAGAAGCTAAGCCGCGGCAGAAGCGCAAAAAAGGCCACGAGCAATATGCCCAGAAAGCCAATGGCCGAATCCGCCAGAATATAGGCGACAAAAAACAGGATGACCTCGAGCTTGTACCGGCGATAGCGTAGATAGGCGTTCACATACACGCCGAATGCCGGCAAGGTCAGATAGACGAACAGGGAAGGTTCGGCAAAGATCGAGCGCAGCCGGAACTCCTCTGCTTTCGATGGGGGGATCAGCAATTTTCGCCCGACATAGGCGATAAATCCGAACACAACAATCGCCAGAGCACAGTGGGTATAGAGTTGCACCCAGCGAGGGATGGACAGGCCAAAGTTCGTCAGCAAGCTAAAAAAATAGGTCGAAAAGAGCAAAATCCCCATGACCTGCGCAATGATGGAAAAACCGGGTGTGTCGGAATTTGCTGATGCGACAAAGCTGATGACTGTAACCACAAAGACTGCCGCGGCGTGGTTTCGATGGATGATCAGCCGGTCCTGGACGAAGAGAAAAAACGTGTTAAGCAGGATGACCGGATAACCCAGAAAGATGTCGACCCCCGCGTGCGCCACTCTCTGCATCAAAAAGATGCTAAACACCGAAGAATAAATTAGATAGTCATGAATGGGGATCTGATAATTTACGATCGCCGTCAACTGGTCTTGGTAGGGCTGGAGTGTCGTGAGCCGGGCCCTGAGCCAACCCCCGGGTTCGGCTAATAGGGCTGTTGCCATGATCGGCCCCGCTGTTTGCTGGCGCGGAGATTCCACAAAACACCAGCGCCAAAGCCCAGGACTAACCCCAGGAACGCATCAACAGCGAGCATCCGCCTAGCGGTATTGGAAACGCTCACATTGGGTCCATCCTGAATGGATGCTGCATAAGGAACATCCACGGACGTAAGCATAAGGCGGCGTTCCTGATCCAGCAAAAGGCTGCTCAGTGCATCGCGCTGTGCCAGGTTCAGATTGGTCGATAGCTTGCTGTTAAGATAATCCACATAAGGCTGAATCACGCTCCGATCTTCCTGCCTGATAAAATCGTTGGTGGCCTGAACGAGCGCCTTCAGAAAGAAAACCGCAGACTTCGGATCGCGCGAATCCATGCTGATCGTCAAAACATGTGTGGTCCGGTCCGGCGTCATGTTGACATTGGACTTGGTATAAGCGGCGAGGTCCTTTGCGGTTCGCGGGCTATCAGGATCGGGCAGGTGGGCGATGTTTGCTATTATCCTCTGTATGCGGGTATTAAAGTCATCGTGTTTCGGCCATTTGTGGGTCTTGAGGTCGCAGTTGAACGTGCGGCAGACCATGTCGTATTTTTTGTCCATGATCACGGCAACGTTGGTGGCATAGAGAGACGAGACAAAGCGAGTGAACCGGGGCACGGGGCCGCCACTCATACCAACTAGGCCCGCCAACGCGCTTAGCGCGCCGCTATCGGCATTGAATACGTCTCCAGATGAATCGACCGGCAGTACTCCGATCGTCACTGTGTATGTCGGTGCAGTTGCCCATACGGAATAGACGCCGAAGACCAGACCAAGGACCAACCCGATCAGCCCAAACAGCCACCCTCGCATCGCGCGCTTTGCGACGTCGGCGATCGAAAAGGAGCGGCGGAGAAATCTCGCGATCACGGCGGAAGCTGGTTCCGGCGCAGCCTGTTCGCCGTCATAATCGACTGTCACGCGTATCATCCAATATCCAGGAGGCGGTATTTTAAACCGAACCTTGCCGGAATGCGAGCAGTTTCAGTACTTTCACCTGCGCCTGTCTCGCAGGCATGCGACAAGCCGGTCGGCTGGATATGCACGGTTCTCAATGGTGTGGCGTAGTCACAGGCTTCGTCGCGCCGGCAGGGAGCGAAACCCGAAATATCACTCTTGCGCATGGCCTCGCGGAGCTTTCTCAAGATGATAGCTATGATTTTATTCATTCGGTCATTGTCCTCCAGCACATCCCGACCGTGCGCGGCGAAGAGCTGATTGCAGGGCTTCTGTCCCGCCTGACGCCCGGAGGCGTTGCGATGCTGCATGTCAATCTCAGGCTGAAACGCGGTCGCGTCCGGGCGCTGGGCAGCTGGCTGCGGCGCCATTTCACGCTGTTGAACATACCGGCGAACCTAATGAATGGACGCAGATGGGATGAGCCAATGATGCAGATGAATGAATATAGCCTGAGCCGCATCCTGGAAATTGGCCGTCGACAGGATTTCTCCCGGATGTTGGTGCGTCCGGTCGATTTGCCTGTCGCCAGTCAGGCCTTTGTTTTATTTCGCCGAGAGTGACGCCAGAGGAGTGTGCGCCGACAAAATCGACCGTCAGCATCTCATCTGGCAGGAGGCGGGACCTTTAAATTGAAACACCCCGGTAAATTGAAACACCCCGGACGCGGGTGGTTTCCAAAGTCCCTATCTGCCTGCCATTTGCGGCGTAGACCGGAATATTTCGCCCTCGCTGGTCATCCGGGTTTCATCAAAGAGGGTCGCATCGCCACCCAAGGTCTGGCCGCCGTCCCGCTGGACGGGGCGCAGATCCATGGCGATCTGGCTTTGAGTTTCCAGGGGCGCCACCCAGCCCAGCGGTATGCGGATGATGATGCCCTTGTCGAAACTGCCTTCGCCAAACTGTTCCGCAGACACATTGGTCTTGGTCACAAAAGCGCCGATCTCCACCCCGGTGGAAAAGCGGCGCGTGATCTGCAGGGTCACGCCGCGGTCGCCGGCCAGATATTGTCCCGCACGCAATTCGAAATCGAGATTGTACCAGGGGGAATCGTAATAGAGCGACACGTGCCCCGTGGTCTGATGATAGTGCTGTAATCCGAACAGACGGTCGAAATCCCGCTGCCATACCTGGTAAATGTCAGCGCCAAGTGCCCAGCGAGCGTTTTCCGGTCGCCATAGAATCTCGCCGCCCGCGCCGGCAAACATGCTTTCCAGATAACCTGTGCGCAATCTGGCAAAGACGGTGGGCGAGAGGCGGAAACGATAGTCCGCTTCCAGATCGCCAATACCCGTTTTACCTTTCGAGAAATATTTCAGGAAATCGCTACGCACATGCGGCAGCGAGCTGTCGCTGGTCCGTGTGGTATCGAAGGTGTCGAAGATGCTGACGTCGACGGAACCCAGCAGCGAAAGGCCGGGCGCCAGTTCCACGCCGCCACCCAGTGCCGCAACAAATTGAATACCCAGGGGCCGGTTGGGATCGAACAACGCCTGGCGCAACTGCGGATAAAGGCCCCAACTGAAACGCGGATAGATATCTGCAGCGGCATCCGCCAGCGCCGGCTGATTCATGGCCGGGGGCGTAATTGTGATTGCGCGGCCCAGCAGTTGGTCTTCCTGCTGGTAACTGCGCTCGGCCGGACTGCGCAGGATGTCGAATTCCTGAACGGGCACGCCATAATTCACGGCAATCAGGCGAAACCGCTCGACGTTTGGCGGCGCTTCTTTGCTGAGAACCCTCGTGATGCGATCTATCGCATCGCTTTCCATCTGGTAATGGAAGTTCGTGTAGTAAAGGGTGAGGTCGCTATTCCCCAGCGATACCGCCACTACGAAAATATTCTCTGCGGTCAAGGCAGCCCGGATTGCCTTTGTGGGGGCCTGTAGATTGGCGCCTGCCGCTCCCGCAGATGCATCGATGGTCTCGATCTGGATGGCGGCCGGCGTCAGTGCATAGGTATCGGCTTCTGTCAGGAAGGCTGCGCTGACAAGTGGTGCTTCCACCGACCGCGGTACCTCGCAGGTGGCGCTGTGCCGTCCCTCCCTATCGTGAAGCCTGATGCGGGTCAGGTTGGTCGCTACGCCCTGCATCAGGTGCGCGGTCGCCAGACAGCGTGCTTGCGACGCCGTTCCGGCAACGGTCAGCTCAAGCACGCCCTGCCGGACTTCGGCATTGGTGTAATCGCCCAGCCGCCAAAGTCCATCAATGAAATTGTTGCGCTCTGTGTTGCGGCTTTGGCGCAATTTTGCTGCCGCCGCTCTGCGAGGATCGCGCTGGGCCAGGAGTTCGGCAAGCGCTGTCTGCTGCTGCTCATCGGTCCGCACCGCAAAGGGCGGCGGGGGCGCCTCGATCTTCTGCGGATATTGCGAATGAACCGGATCAAGCCTGAGCGAAAAATCGCCGCCCACGGATTTGCCGTAGAGCCAGTCCAGGCCGACATGCATCTCGTCCGACAGGGCGTATTTTATGCCGTAATTTATCTGGCTGCGCGGCGTGAAATTGCCGGCGGCGCTTTCCTGGGCATAGCGGTCGCTGTCATATTCCACCAGGAGCGACAGCCCGTCGATGGGG
>CAYQZM010000354.1:0-16223 GCA_964421935.1 uncultured Rhizobium sp.
TGCACCCGGCCAGCATGCGCTGGATCAGATATCATATCCATGAGAAGCGCCGCGGCATCGCGATCGGCATTTACATGTCCGGCTCGAAGTTCGGGCCTGCCGTTGGCGCGACCTTGTCGGCATTGCTGATTCAGTCCTATGGCTGGCGAGCGATGTTCCTGCTCCTGGGCGTTGCCGGAATCATCTGGCTGTTGCCATGGCTATTTTTTGCAAAAGACGATGGTGGAACGATCGCGCCATTGACGGGCTCCGAGGCCGTACCTGACATGCCAATGAGCCGGCTTCTGGCCAGCCCGATCCTGCTCGGTGTCATCGTGGCGACCTTCGCCTACATGTATTTTGTCTATTTCTGTATGACCTGGATGCCAGCCTACCTGCAGGAAGCGCGAGGCCTGTCGCTGGGAGCCAGCGGCGTCTATACCACCTTCAGCTTCGCCGGTATGGCCGTGATGTCGATCATCGGCGGCCTGTTGGCCGACCGGATCATCGAAAGGGGGGCCGATGCCATCTTCGTGCGCAAGGCTTTCACCATCGCGGGTTTTCTGCTGGCTTCGACCGAAGTCATAAGCCCGTTGGTGCAATCGTTGAACCTGGCGCTGGTCATCTCGATCTTCTCGCTGAGTGGGCTGGGGCTCGCCACCGCCAATTATTGGGCGCTGACGCAAACGCTGTTTCCCGGCAACAAGACCGGACGCATCGTCGGCATCCAGAACTGTGCCGCCAGTGTGGCGGGCATCGTGGCGCCCATCATCACGGGCTGGCTGGTGGAGCGCACCGGCGGCTATGCCGCGGCCATGGAGGCGGTGCTGTTCTTCCTGGCCTGCGGCGTTCTGGCCTATGTCTTTCTTGTCAAACCAGCGCCGAAGGCATTGGCCGCGCGCTGACCGCGATTGCTATCCAGGCTTCGCGACGGGCTTGCCGTTGACGATGACGTTTTGAAAGCCCACGGCCGCGTCCGAAACCGCCAGTTTGCTGTCCCCGGTCAGTTGGACGTCGAAATTCTTGAGCAGAATTTCGCTGATCTCGGTCTGTCCGGGATTGGGCCGCACGACACCAAAAGAGCCGAAACGCCCTGTCACGCCGGTGAGGGTGACATTGCGGACCGCGGACCGTGGCGGGGCCGCTCCCTTGAGGTCCTTATATTGCGTCCAGGGCTGGATAAGAAGAATTCGCCCGTCTGATCGTTCAAGTCCGACGATATTGCGCAGGTGAATGTCTTCGTAAAGCTGGGGCGTGTCTGGCCGCAGCTTCAACATCAGGACGTTGGTTTTGCCGGCGACCTGGCAGTCCTCGATGACGACATCGCGCACGATCGTGGCCTCGCTGCCGCAGGAGAATAGCTGAAGTCCCCGCCGGAAATGGCAATTGCGCACCCGCACATGCTCGACCGGCGGGCTGTCCTTGTCTTCCATCGCATGCGGTCCCTTTGAGCCCTTGGCTGCGATGCAGTCGTCGGTAACCGAGAAATGGCAGCCATCGACGGTGACGTTGCGGCAACTGTCCAGATCGATGCCGTCCGTGCTGGGCGCTTGCGCATAGTCGTCCGGCACCTCGAAGCGCGCACCGCGCACTGTCACCCCGTCGCACTTGTACAGATGCAGGTTCCAGAATTGGGAATCCTTGAATGTGACGCCCTCGACCAGGACCTGGCGGGAATTCTGGATGAGGGCGAGCCGCGCGCGGGCAAGGCCGAGATTGGGGAAATTCTTGGGGTCGGGCGATGCGTTGCGCAGTTTCCAGAAGAGGTCCCAGATGGGCCGGCCGGAACCATCGAGCGTTCCCTCGCCAGTGATCTTCAGGCCGTCACATCCATCGGCGTTGATCAAGGCGGGCGTGAAGCTTTCCTCGAAATGCCCCTCGATCCTGGTGCGCCGGCGTGGAAAGTTCTTCATGTCGGTCGTGCATTTGAGGACGGCACCGCTGTCGAGATGAAGATTGACCTTCGGCTTCAGAAAGAGCGCACCGCTGAGGAATACGCCTTTCGGGATGACGACAGTTCCGCCGCCTTTCCCGGCCAGATGATCGATCGCGTCCTGGATCGGCTTTGTGTTGATGGCCGCGCCGTCCGGGCGGGCACCGAAATCGGTGATCAAGGTCCGGCCGGGGTTGGCCCGTGCCTTGCCCATCCAGAGGGGTGCCGAAAGAAGCGAGACCGTGAACCAGCGGCGGGCGTGAGGGCGAGACGACATGGCTTGTTCTACCTGAAGCGAACCGGCGCGCGCGGGCTGATCGCGGGCAAATCCAGTCTAGAAAGAAAAACGGGAGGGCGAAACGCCCTCCCGAGTTGCCCACCAACAGGGGGACCGTTGGTGCAGCTAAGGCGATGTTCAGCCTGCTGCCGTCGCCGGCAGCAGGCTGAAGTTGAACCAATCTTCTAAAACTTCTTCGACAGGCTGAATTCGACAAAGCGGCCCAAGGTCGAACCATTTGCCGTGCCGCCCGTCGTGTTGTTGGCGAACGGCGGATCCTGGTCGAACAGATTGTTGACGTTGACGCCGATCGTCGCGTCATTGAGGTAGTGCGCCAGGTCGGAAAGATCGTAACTCGCATAGAGGTTGACCGGGCTGAACGCGCCGATATGAGTCTGACCGGCTGTCGTCGTGGAGGTGTAGCCTGAGCTGTAGTTCAAGGTCACACGGGCGGTAAAGGCGCCGATCGTACTGCCGATATGGGCCGAGAAGTTGTACGGGCTCGTATTGGCCGCCAACTGGTCGATCAGCGATGCGCCGGCGAATGCCCGTGTCTCGCTGAGGGTATAATCGGACCCGGCCACACCGAATTCCACGTCCCCGAAGTCGGTGGGGATCGCGTAATTCACAGCGAAGTCGATGCCCTCATCGTACACATTTCCGAGGTTGTGACGACGCGCGTCGAGCAAGGTGTAAACCCCGGTTCCAAGCGTGCCATCATAATAGGGGGCATACCCTGGAAAGCCTGCCTGGACGATCCCCGCGGTGGCTGCGTTCAACTGGCTCAAGGTAGGGAACAGAATGTAATAAGGCGAATAGGCCGGTATCGTGTACATCTGGGTCGTCTTGTACGGGGCCTGCGCGATCACGTTATAGAGCGACACGTGCCAGTAGGTCAGGCTCAGATCCAGGCCGTTAAGCCAATCCGGGCTGTATTCGAAGCCCGTCGACCAGGTGTGCGCCGTCTGGCTTTGGAGATCGGGGCTGCCGCCCGCGATCAGGAAGCCCACATTGCCGGCCGGTACCGCCACACCTGGCACCGGATTGCCCGGAGGTTGCTGCAGCAGAACGCGTGTATCCGTAGCACCCTGCTTGTCGGCCATGGACGGCGCGTTGAAGGACGTGCCGATATTGCCATTCAGTTTCAGCCCGGCGATGGGCTCGTAGGTGATGCCGATCTTCGGATTCTTGGTATCGCCGACATCGCTGTAATGGTCGTAGCGGGCGGACACATCCAGGGCGAGTGAATGGACGAACGGCATCTCGTTGTCGGCGCCGACAATCGGAATGTTGACTTCGCCAAACAGCGAGTCGACGTCCCGATGGACATTGGCTTGCACCACCAGGCCGCCCGGCACTGCGGTGCCGCCGCGCTGGCCCAGCGGACCGTTGATGTTGGACGCCCGCAACGTCTCGTAGTCATACTGCGCGCCAAGCGCCAATTTGACGTCACCGCCCGGCAGATGGAACAGCGAGCCGTTGGCGATGGCCCTGGCCTGCGCAAGCTGCTGCGTTGAAACGGCGGTGGTGCCGAAATTCTGCAGCTGTTGCAGGACCGCGCCGTTGGTCAGGTTCAGATTGTACGGATCCAGCGCGAAAGTAGGGCTCGAGCTCTGGAGATTGGCGGCGAGCTGAACGCCGTTCAGGGACGGCGACAGCTGGTAGATGCTGGAACGCCCATAGTTGCCCAGCACATCCAGGTCCCAGTCTTTGCCGAACTTAAAATCCAGATCCGGGGCGATATAGAATTTTTCAAGCTGGTCGGTGTTGGCGACGTGAGCGCCAAATGCCGGCTCCATGCTGAATGCAACGGTCTGGGACGTCTCCGTCCCGATTTGCTGGAAATAAGGGTTGGCGTTTGTGATGGTCCCCGAACCGCCCAAGGCGTAGGCCAGACCGGTCGTGTTATGGCGCGAATAGTTTGCCGTCAGTGAGAAGGTGATGCTGTCGGTGATGTCCTGATGAAGGGATGCGAAGAAGGAATGCTGGGCATCCTGCGGGAAGGGCGTGCTTCCCAGGAAGGTCGTGTCGCATTTGCTGACGCCAGGCGCGACCGACGCGGCCAGCCCTCCCGGCGCATTGGGCACGGCGCTGGTCGTCTGATGATAAACGGTCGAACCGATCGTGATGTTCGCAAGATCGCAGTTTGACGACCGCTGATCGGTGGTTCCTCCCAGCGGGATCAGATTCTGGCGGGGATAGGCGCGATCGGACGCGAATTGATAGGAATTGTACCGGTATTCGTAGGCGATATAGGCGCCGCCGGAGCCCCAATTGTGGCCCGCCATGAAGCCTGCTTCGATGGTGTTGTAGTTGCCGGCTGTGGTCGTCCCGAGCTGGGTCTGGGCCTGGAAACCCTCGAAATCCTTGCGGGTGATCAGGTTGATGATGCCGGCGATGGCGTTCGAGCCATAGATGGACGAACCGCCGTCCAGCACCACATCGACCCGCTGCAGGACCATGGCAGGTATGGCGGTGGGATCAGGCGTCGTGGCCAGAACGCCGTCACCGACCAGATTGTGACCATCCACCATGACCAGGGTGGCCGCCCCGCCGGCGCTGTTCAGATTGCGCAGAATGGGCTTGGGCTGGGTGTCATGGCCCACGCCTGCCGTCGCAGTGATGGGCGAGGTGTTGAACAGACTGTTGATCTGCGGAATATTGGACAGAACTTCATTGGTCGTGATGGCGCCGGTCGCCTTGATATCCTCGGTGGAGACGCCGATAACATGCGCACCGATGGGGGCCGTGCCTTTCAACAGGGTGCCGGTAACCGTGACCGCCTCGACGGAGTCGCTTGCCTGCGGGGTCGCCTGCTGGGCCAGCGCTGGTGATGCGGCCATCAGCGCGATCGCGGTAAAGGATATGCCACTCATCAATAGGGTGCGCACCCGCGCAGCCGGCGTAACTTGCATTCGATTTCCCCTTTTTACCGGCCTGCGGCCGTCGCTCTTTCAATGGGCCGCAGTCATGCCGCAGCAGCCATTTCTTCACAACAAACACGATCTCATAGTGTTGTCGGTTCCGTCACATACTGAGAGACGATTTTATATCGGTATACGATATTCATTTCGTTTGTACAGGCAGACGCGTCCCTGCATTGCCAGAATTTTATAAATCACCTGTATGCAGTTCGCCGACCCCTCAAATGTCGCCCGCCATCCCGCTTTTTGCTGCGGTCTCGCTTGAGCAGACGGATAAGCTGGAAATGTCCCCCAAACAAATTCGTCCTGCGTTGAGCAAAGGTGATATTCGAAATTTGCATAAGCGGGAGGGTTAAAGCTTTCTGTACGCGCGAGGCGCGCCAATTCCCTCCTTGGCGATGTCGGCACCGTCTGTGATTAATCGCGCGTCAATCGCGGAATCGCTCGGGAGCCTGCCATGCGTCTTGAAACACACCGTCGCAACGTCCTGCTGTCCTCCGGCCTGGGGCTTGCCGCGGTCGGCATGGCAGGCAAACCGGCCGCGGCTGCGGCGGCGCATGCGGTTCGCGCTTTCTATGATGTTCGCGATTTTGGCGCCGTCGGCGATGGCAAGACCCTGGACACCGCGGCCGTGCGCGCGGCGATAGACGCCGCCGCGGCAAGCGGCGGCGGCACCGTCCTTGTTCCGCCGGGAAACTATCTGTGTTTCAGCATTCGGCTGAAAAGCCAGGTGCATTTGGTGCTCCAACAGGGCGCAACCATCATCGCGGCCGATTCCCCCGCGCCGGGCCAGACCACCGGCTATATGGGTGGCACCTATGATCCTGCCGAGCCCAACACCGCCTGGACCCCGTATCAGGACTATGGTCACAACCATTGGCACAATTCCCTGCTCTGGGGGGAGGATCTGCATGACGTGTCCATCACCGGACCGGGGTTGATCTGGGGCCGAGGGCTCAGCCACGGGCGCAACGTCCGCACCCTGGGCAATGTCTTCAAGGCCGAGCAGGCGGGTGTCGGCAACAAGGCCATTGCGCTGAAGAATTGCCGCAATGTGCATCTGACGGATTTCTCCGTCCTCAAGGGTGGCCATTTCGGGCTGCTCCTGACGGGCGTCGACAATCTGATCATCGACGGGCTCACCATCGACACCGATCGCGACGGCATCGACATCGACTGCTGCCAGAATGTGCGCGTGTCGAACTGTGCTGTGAACGCACCCTGGGACGACGCCATCGTGCCGAAGTCGAGCCTGGCCCTGGGCTATAGCCGCCCCTGCAAGAACATCACCATAACCAACTGCTATGTGTCCGGTTGCTGGGAGCTGGGCAGTCTGCTGGATGGCAGCCACAAGTTGATCACCGATCACAACTATGCCTTTTTTACGGGCCGCATAAAGCTCGGAACCGAATCCAACGGCGGCTTCCTCAATACGGCGATCTCCAATTGCACCTTTGAAGGCTGTCAGGGGCTGGCGCTGGAAACGGTGGACGGTGCGATACTGGAAGACGTGACCGTGACCAACATCACGATGCGCGACCTGGTTTCCGGTCCGCTTTTCCTGCGGCTTGGCGCGCGGCTGCGCGGACCGGCTGCAACGACGAAGGTCGGTGCGTTGCGCCGCGTCCTGATCAGCAACATCAACGCGCACAATTGCGACTCCCGCTTCTCATCCATCGTGAGCGGGATTCCGGGCCATGCGATCGAGGATCTGAAGATCTCGAATGTTTTTGTGGATCACACCGGTGGCGGCGAGACGGTGCGCACCATGCCCGAAAACGAGAACAAGTATCCGGAGCCGAACATGTTCGGCCCCACGCCCGCGCACGGCTTTTATTTCCGTCATGTGCGGGGGATGGAAGTCAGCCACACCGAGATACGCCCGTTGGCGGCCGATCCCCGGCCGGCTTACCAGCTCGAGGATGGGACACGCGCCGACTTATTTGCCGTGACGGCGCCGGCGCCGGCCTTCTCTCTCGGCGACACGGTCGATTTTCGCGTGGCCTGGAGCAGGGCGACCGCCGACGCCGTGATCGCTCACGCCGACAACAAGGTCCTTTGAACATCGGAGGCAAGCCGCCAGACCGATCTGGCGGCTCGCCCGGGCGATCGTTCAATCCTCGATGACGTAAAAAGCGGTTTCGTACGGCTTTAAATCGAGCGCGATGCGGCCGGTCTCACCGGTCACCGGTTCGATCTTCCCCGTTTCCGCGTCCCACCGTTCCACCAGCTTTCCAAGGCTGTGGCGAAGCGTGTTTTTCACCGTATGGTCGCTTTCGTTGAACACCATCACCACATTGGCATCTTTGAGCCTGCGCTGCATGATCCGCAGCGCCGTATCCGGCGCGGCGAGCATCACGGCCCGCGCGCCGACGGCTGTGTCCAGGGCCGCAACCAGCCGCACCGGAGGATTGAGCGGAGCCGGAGCGCTCTGGGTCGGGTATGCGGGCGGAACAGGCACGGTCGCCAGGGTGTCGGGAGCCAGGGTCGCCCAGCTGAAATCGGACGGTTGGGCCTGGGCCTCGCTGAGATAGGTCTTGTCGGCGATGAGGCTGGGCGTTCCGGTGATGAACAGCACATGGCCGCCGCCTTCGGAAAATTTCCGAAGCTTGTCGATCGTGGCGCGTGACAGGACTTTCGCATTCGGCACGATCACCGCGCGGTAGCGGTTGCCGCTTGCGCTCTCCAGGGTTCCGGACCCTGCCTTGAGGGTCTCGTTGATTGCGTCCTCCGTCACGATATCGAAATCGATCTGACGCTCTGATAAAAGCCGCTCACTGGAAACAAAGGTGTTGTCGGCATCGGCATCCTGCATCCAGAGCGAGGCGGTCGGCAGCAGCAGCGCCACATCGGCCGCGGGACGACCCATCGACATCAGATACGAAACCCGCCGCGTGTAAGCCATCAAGGCAGGCCAACCCGGGTCTTTCATGAAAGCGGCCGGCCCTCCGCGCGGCCTTGAACTCGCCGGGTAATGCATGGTCTCGACAAGATTGATGCCGCGGACGAACTGCTCATTGATAATGTAGCGCGCCATATTGATGTCGGGCTCGGGCCGGTAGGCGGCAAAACTTTCGGTGAGGGAACGGGGATGCCCGTAAACATGGCTCACCGAGGATGCCAGCCGCGGAAAATCCGACACCGTGTCGGTCCAGATCTGGTGCCATATTGTGTCGACCCCGGGAATCTGGACATCGCGCATGGCGCGGAAGAAATCACCTTCGCTCTGGACGAGATGAAGTTCCTGCTCCTCGTGGTTGATATGGAGCTGGTATTCCATGTTGTTCTGCGCGCACCAGACGGCTTGCGGCTTGAAGAATCCGTCCTCGAACATCTGGGCGAAAACGTCATAGAAGTCTGCCTTTGCGCCCATCTGCGCGGGCGAAAGACGTGTTTCGGGCCCGCGCGGCTGCAGGAACACCGCCAGATAGGGGCGGATGTCGTAGCCTTTCATCTTCTGGAAGGTGTCGAAAAACCGCGGCGTCCAGGGCAGGCCGCTGATCGTATAGTCGGGCTCGTCGCCGCGGAATCCCAGGATCGTCTTGCCAAATTCGTCTCCCACGACCTTTTTGTAGGCGTTGTGGGTGAAGTCCAGATATTGCTGCGTCGCCGCCGGGTCCAGATAATCTTCAAGCGACTGGCTCTCGTCCTTGGCGTGGGTCGGATTGGTCTCCGAGCGCGTCGGCGAAGTGCGGAAGGTGTGAGAAACGAATATCACCGTCCAGCTTCCGGCCGGCGCGGTCCACCGCACCCGATTGCCCGTCACCGGCAGGATGACGGCATTTCCGGAGAGACTGGGAACGGCGCTGACAGCTACGGTGTCCGCGGGGACCTGTTCGTCGATCGATTGTCCGCCGGAGATGGTGACGGTCTTTGCCGCCATCAGGATCTGCATCCGCAGTTCGGGATGCTCACTGGTGAACTTTCCGCCGGCGAACCCCGAAGGATATCCCGCATCATCCACGATCCACACCTTCATGTCTCGCTTCTTGGCTTCCAGGACCAGCTGGCGGAAGAGCTTGAGATATTGCGGCGACATGTAATCGAAGCCGCCGCCGGCGCCGTATTGAACGGTCACGGCACGCCATCCCAGGGACTTCATGGTATCGAGATCGCGCCGGATGACATCGATCGTCACGGGCCCGCCCATCCCGTAATAGGGCTCGGGACCGTATACAGAAGGGGCGTTGTTCCAGATGGACGCCACCTGCGCTGCAGTCGGCATTTGCAGATGCTGCCAGGAATGGTCCGCTGTCTGGGCGGTGGATGTCTGTCCCGCGAAAGACAGCAGTCCGATCGCAATCGCAAATCCCAACCTAGGCCACATCACGCACTTCCCTCTTCGTAACATGTTCGATCGATTCCCGTTGAAGCAGTAAATGATCGAAACTCCCAATTATTATTTTTGCATGTCAAACACCGTCTGAACGGGTCTCTCACATTCCGAGGGCCTTCAGCTCCACGCGATTTTTGGTTTGCCTGAGCAATTGTATACCGCGCGGACGAATGACAGCCGCTCACAGCGGTGTCAGGACCGGCGTCCTGCGCGGCCATCTTGAGGCGTCTCAGCAGAGAGCCCCGCGTCGACGTGTCCGCACGACGGAATTTTGAGGCAGCCGTGCTTGGACAAATGCCCCGACTTTGCGGTCCAGGTAGGCGGCAGCGATTTGGGAGCTTCAGTTGCCGTTGTTGCTGGCCTGCTTGCTCGCCGTCTCGCGCTTCATCCGCGCCTCTCGCGCTTCGGCGTTGCCGATGGCGAACTGGTTGCTGGTTTCCACCAGCTTGCCATCCCGGAAGGTCATGGCCAGCACTTTCTCGGCGGCGTGAATGGGGCGCCCATATTCATCCTTCATGGTGCCGATGACTCTGTGGGCCCGCACGTCGATGATGCTGCCATCGCCGACGAAGGCGGTCTTGCCGTCATTTGTCATCGAGATCCAGCTCGAGCCGATGCCTGCCTGGATGGGAACTGTCTTGGATGGATTATAGACCGGGTTACGCCCGTCGCCCGGATTGTCCCAGACCTGCCAGGCATCATTGGCCGCATCCGTAACCCAGATTTCGCTTTCGTCTGGCGTCATGCCGATGCCGTGGCTGGGAAGGCCGTGACCGAAGTGATGGGTATTGGGGTCCGCCCATTTGGCTTTCCACATCTCCCCGGGCAATTCGACCCGCTTGATCATCTGGCCGGTTTTCGTATCCGCGATCTCGAAGCCGTCCAGGTTGTTCACGTTGGCATAGACCAGGCTGCCGTCATGATTGATGGTGATCGGCCTGACCGCGTCACTGAAATGGATATAGCGCAGCACTTTGCGGTCTGGCAGATCGACAACGGCGACGCCCGCGGTGCCTTCCTTGGGACCCGACAGCGTGGCAAGGATCGCCAGCTTTCCATCCGCGGTGACAGCCAGATTGTGGGAGCGGGGTGTCTCCGGCGTATCTATGCGGCCCAACTCCTTGCCGGTCTCCGCATCGATCAGATACCACCAGGCATTGTAGGCGGAAGCCACCAGCAAGGTCTTGCCGCCCGGCAAGGTGTAAGGCCGCTCGCAGCAACCATCGGCCGCGGCGCCGCGGCGCTGGAGCTTCACGGGAACCTTCTCGCCCTTGAAGGTCCAGGCGATCTTGTCGGTCTTGAGATCGAAGGCGATCATGCTGCCGCCATCGGTCGTGACGTAGATCTTGTTGGCCGGGATGCTCGATGTCATGCCGGAGATCTTGGGACCGGGCAATTCACTGGCCGCCAGACCATAAGGAATGCGCTTCACGAAGCGATAGTCATGGTCCGCGTCCAGAACGATCACGCCGGATTGATCATCGGCGCCCTCATCACCGGGCGTGGCGATATAGAGCAAGTGGCGCGGCGGGCTCTGATAGGGCAGAAGGGTTGGCGCGCCTGCGACGATCGGCTGGGCCGCTGGTCCGGCAGCGCGTGTCGGTTTGTTCTGTGCCGAGACGGAGCCACCGATGCAGGCCATGACCGCCAGGCTGGCGGTCGCCATGAGCGCTTTATGAATTTGCATGGTCTTCTCCCCGCGGAAATATTCTATGGGAAATGACGCGATCAAGGTCGCGCGACAACGCGGCCCGCGACGATGTTGGAACCTTACTGATCCTCCGGCGGCCGGTCAAACAACAGCCTGGGTGAGATGCTTTCGATCTTCGCCTTATCTACACCCGGCATGGCTTCCAGGTCCCCCGCGGTTTTGAACGGGCGGTCCGTGCGGCGCTGCACAATGGCGATGGCTGTTTTTTCGTCCACCCCAAGCACCGCCGACAGTTCATCCTCATCGGCATGGTTGACGTCGATCAATGTCAGGGCGCGCTGGAAATAGCTGTAGATATGCTGCCATTGTTCCTGCGAGGCGGCGGCACCGTAACCGCTCATTTGATTGAAAATGTCCCGCCAGCCCGACCAGGAACGGGAATGGAGAAACATCTCCGGTGTGTGGCAACGGGTACAGACGGGCTGCACGAAGGGGTAATCGGCCGCGTCCAGGCTGGATGCCTTGGCATTCAGCGCGGCCAGGTCGGACGCCTGTGCCAGAGCGAGATTTGGCGAAGCTGGAATGGCCGTAAGAGCGGCGATAAAGGCCAGAACGGATGCCGGCTTGCGGCCGGTCCGATACGCCGGCCGCACTACCGCTTTCCCGGCGCGACCAGTTCGGTGATCCGCGGCAGGATCGTGTCGCCCAGATAGATATTCCCGGCTTTGTCCCAGGTCATGTAATTGCTTTCCATGAACTGGCCTTCCGCCTTGCCTTGCCCACCGCCGATCGCCCCCAGAACATTTCCGTCCCGGTCGATTTTCAGCACCTGGCCATCCATGCCGTCCGCCAGCCACGGTTCGCCTTGCGGGTCGAATCGCAGGGAGCAGGTGAGGTTGCGCATCTGGATGGTCCGCACAAAATCGCCTGTCTGGGTGAACAGGACGAAGCGATATTCTTCCCGGTCACCGACCCATACCAGGCCGGTCTTTGGGTCAACGGCGACCGTATGCGCGGAATAGAAGCGGCCCTGGCCAACTCTATTGCCGTACCACTGATTGATGAACTTGCCGTTCTTGTCGAGGTGAATGATACGCGCCGCTCCCTGGTTGTTGGTGGGGTCGGCAGAATCCACATCGTTCGGGCTTTCATCGCCATGACCTTCGGCGATGAAGATGTCGTCATGGGGCCCGACCGCGATGTCTAAGGGCTGCCACAACAGCCGCTGGTTCCTGCTCTCGACCCAGTCGCCCCGGTGGCCGCGCTCACCGATCGTCAAAAGCAATTTTCCCTGCGGGCTGACTTTCATAACCAGCGCACTGTTGGCGGCAGCGATCCACAGATTGCCGTCCCCGTCGATCGTCATGCCGTGCACCTTGTCCAGATGGCCCAATACGTCATCACCGACCGTCTGAATGATCTTCCGATTGCTATCGAACTTGAACAGGGTAGGGCGGCCGACGGGGCTGCGCTGATACGCCCAGAAATTTCCCTCATGATCGAACGCAACACCCAGCACCCCGTCACCGCCCGGCGGCAGTGCGAAGGGATAGGCGAATTTGTAGCCCATCGTCTGCTTCCACTCGACACGCTGCAGGCTGTTGCGGGTCCCAAGTCTCGATGCGGGACTGCAGACGGTCGAATCCACACACGGCGGCACGCCCAGTGAACTTGGCGGCGGTGCGGAAGCGAGCGCTTCTCGGCAACGGCCGGACAGTTTGACGGTTTGCTTTGACAGGCAACTGCGCTGGCCAGGCCGCGGCAGATCCGGACACAGTTTGGGAATATCGTCGGCGCAGGCGGTCAGCGGATCCTTGGGATCGGCGGCGCGGGTGATCGCATCTGCCCGCGCCAGATCGTCGGGCGGAGCGGAACCTTGCAAAAACCAGTCCGGCGATTTGGAGGCCGCGGCCTGTGCGCCACACTGGAATGAAGTCTGGGCGAAGGTCGCTGTCAGGGCGATGCCAAGCGCGATCCCCAGGTTGCGGCCAAAGTTGGATCTGCTCACCGAAAGCCCCGTTCTGGTTATTGTTCTTCCCCGGCCTCCATACTATCGGCCACCTGGGTTTCGGCAAGCGCCGGGGCGCGGCCACCGCCTCGAAACAGCCCTCATTTCGGCGTCAGTTTGAGCAACTTGCTGGTCCAGGGTGTGTTGGGATTGGGATTGCCGGTGCCGCTGTCGGTCAGCACATAGACCGCGCCGTCCGGCCCCACTTGTACATCGCGGATACGGGTGTTGAAGTCCGTCAGCAAGGCCTCCTCGGCAACGACCTTGTCGTTGCGGATTTCCAGACGGTCGAGCGCCTGCCCGCTCAGGGCACCGCTGAAGAGACTGTTCTTCCACTGCGGGAACAGGTCGCTGCGATAGAAGGTCAGCCCCGATGGAGTGAAAGACGGGTCCCAGTAATAGACCGGCTGCTCCATCCCGTCCTTGGCGGTGTAGCCATTGCCGACCCGAATGCCGTTGTCGCCGATGGGGTAGGCAGATCGCGTATATTCGATGCCGTAGCTGATCACCGGCCAGCCGTAATTGGCGCCTTTTTTTATGATGTTGATCTCGTCTCCACCTTCAGGACCGATGTCGGTATTCCACAGCTTGCCTGTCTTCGCGTCGAAGGTAAGGCCTTCAGGACTGCGAAGGCCATAAGCCCAGATTTCGGGCCGCGCACCCGGGGTATGGAGGAAGGGATTGTCGGGCGCCGGCGCGCCGTCGGGCGTGATGTGAATGATCTTGCCCAGGTCATTGTCCAGCTTCTGTGCCACGTCCCATGGCACATCATCGTCATCGCGGTCTCCGAAGGTGACGAACAATGTGCCATCGCGTGCGATGGCGATGCGGCCGCCGGTTTTGCCGCCCAGCCGGTTGGAGGGGATGGTGGGGTAGGCGCGGAAGATGACTTTCACATCGGTGAGGGCGCCTGTCGCTTCATCAAGTCGGGCGCTGGCGACATTGGTGTTGCTGTCGGTCTCCGGCGGACCACCCGCTTTGACCGGAAGATAGTCGAAGGTGGTGAAGAATATCCGGTGATTGGTGGCGAAGTTGGGATCGAGCTTCAGGTCCAGCAGGCCGAAGTCCTTCGCGGCGGTCAGCGCTGAGAGACCCTTCAGCGGTTCGGAGAGCTTTCCCCCTCGGTCGAGAATGCGCATTTCACCGGGCAGCCTCAGGACCAGAAGGATATTGCCGTCCGGCAGGAAGGCCAGGCTGTAGGGCACATGCATGTTGTCCAGCAGCACCGTCACGTTGAAAGGCGCGGTCCGGTGATAAGGCGCGCGGGTCTGGTCGGCAAAGGCCGGGACCTCATTGGGATTGTTCGGTTTGCGGCTCTCGATCGGCTGGCCTTCGACAGTGTTGTAGGTCGGCGCATAGCGCGGCCGCGGCGGGTTGTTCGCAGGCGGCGTCTGGGCTGCGAGCGAGGCGGGAAGCAACATGGCGCAGGCGATCAATATCCGTTTCATGACTCACCTTTCGAAAGGCGCAGAACTGAGGGCTGTGGCCGATTGCGGGCTCAAGACGTGGGCTTGGAAGCGTCTTCGCAGATCGCCGTCTCGATCGCGATGCCCTTTGGCGACAGATACATGCCCAGAACCAGCGTGCGCTTTATCCTGTCGAACCGCAAGAAACCGGATCCGGATGGCGCATTGAAATAGGATCCGAATTCGGTGCGATCCGCCACATCCGCACTTATGAGTTTGTTGGAGAAGGCGGTGGTCTTGAAAGAAAGTTTGCCGCCACGCAAAGAGCTGGTCTTGAACACGATCCTTTTTCTTGCCTGGTCCAGATAGAGCTGGAGCGTGTCCTTGGATATGGTGGTCGCGCCCCCGACGGTTTCGGACACTTGCGCGGGGCAGGACAAATGTTGGCCTTTTGCCAGACACGGGCTGGCAGCCAAGAAAACTGCAACCATTACCAGTATTGCTGTGCGCATGGGACGTTCCTGATGGCAATCGGCAAGCGCAACCCGTGGCGTCGCCGCCACATCCCAATATCTCACAAGCCCGCCAGGGTTGCGATGGGCCGCTGCCGCAGACCCATGTCCTGGCGTCGAAACCCAGGAGGCTGGAGTGGCGTCGCAGATTTGGGATAACCTCGAGACCAGGTTCACTTCTCTATTGGAGCTGCCGCCGTGGTCTTTGCCGGCCGAGTTCGTCTTCCCCTGGGTGGTTCGGTTCTGCGGGCGGCGTTGTGCATCGCAGCGTCCTTGGCCTCGCCGGAGGTTGAGGCTGCGGATGTGGCCAAGCCCGCGCCGATCGATGCCTGCGCCCTGCTCACATCGGACGAGGTCTCGGCAGTGGTGGGCAGGGGTGTGGAGGCTGGGCAGCCGTTCGATAATGGGATCACCAAGCAAGGCGCCCATTCCACGACATGCATCTGGGCGGCGCCGTTGGCCCCGGGGGTCGAGCCCGATCCCAACCTGCGGCTGGGCGGGCGCGGCTTTGTGGTGCTTGGGGTCATGAACTGGCCGGGCGGTCCGAACGACGCGCGCCAGTTCCTGGACGATTTCCAGAGAGCGTTCCAGGACCACGATATCAACTCCAAGCCTGTTC
This sequence comes from uncultured Rhizobium sp., assembly GCA_964421935.1. Taxonomy (GTDB): domain Bacteria; phylum Pseudomonadota; class Alphaproteobacteria; order Micropepsales; family Micropepsaceae; genus Rhizomicrobium. The sequence goes on from CAYQZM010000354.1 coordinate 15,646, forward strand.
CTGTCCAGGTCGGCGCCGACGACTCGCTCTGGTGGGGTGATGGCGTGGCGGCCCGTAAGAACGGCATAAGTTTCGGCATTTCGGTGGCGCAATTCGGTGACAAGGCCACGCGCCAACCCCAGGCGGAAATGCTTGCCAAGATCGTCGTGAAAAGATTGCCGCCGCCCTAGGCCGCAAGGTTCGGTGGAGGCGAAGCTTGGCCGAAGCTGCAACCGACCGCTAAGATGGCGTGGGTGAAGGCGGGGGCGGCGCTTGAAGAAACTGGTCGGCTTGGGCTGCGCGGGGCTGGTCGCTGCTTTCGGGCTGCTCACCTTGGACGGAAGCCGGGCACAGCCAGTCAACGGGTCGGGGGATCTGGTGGAAGCCGGACGCGCACGTTTCAATGTGCGCTGTGCCGGCTGCCATGGCCAGGACGGCCTTGGCGGCGAACGGGCGCCAGCCATCGCCAACGGTTCGCGGCTGGGGCTGGACAATGAAAAGGCCCTGCGCAACCTCATTCAGCATGGCATTGCCGACAAGGGCATGCCGGCGTTCACTGTCCCGGCGGACGAACTGAATGCGCTGGCGGCGTTCGCGCT
>CAYQZM010000355.1:0-26677 GCA_964421935.1 uncultured Rhizobium sp.
CTGTTCTCCATCTGCGCAGGACTGGCGGCAGAGTTCGCACTCGCACCCGGATTGGCACCCGGATTGGCGACGCCTTGAGCAAAGGCGGGCGGCGCACACAGGATGGCTCCGCAAATCAGCAGGGCGGGCACTGTCAGGACCTGGCGCATGGGGACCTCAATAGTCGTCATAGTAATCGTAGGGCGGCGGTGGATAGTCGTAAGGATACGGCGCCGCATAGGCATAAGGGTCCACATAGGGATAGTCGTAGTAGCCGTAATAGCCGTAATACGGATAGGCGTAACCGGGCCAGCCGAAGCCGATCCCATAGCTGAAGCCGCCATATCCCCGGCCCCAATGACCGCCATAACCGCGGAACCCGCCTCCAAAATGGCTTCCGCCGAAATGGCCGCCGCCAAAACGGGCGCCACCGCCAAAGTGGCCGCCAGCATGGCCGCCGCCGAAGCTGCCATGTCCCCCGCCTCCATGGCGCTGGGCCAGGGCCGACCCCGGCAACACGAACAGGGACGCGGAGATGAAGATCAGACCAAAAATGCGTGCAGGCCGCATGGGGATCTCCCACCTTGGGGGCTTGTCGTTAACGCACGAGCTTGGTTCCCGCTGCCAACGAAACGCAAGACCATTCTATCGCAGGCCTGTCATCCGTGTAATCAACGACCGACGCTTATCGGACCGTGCTGACCAGGGCACCGTCTGTCGCCTCCGCCGGCAGGTCCACCGCAATGCGGGTGCCCGGTTTGACACCGGTGCCGAGCGTGACCGTGTCACCATCGGTCGAGGCCACCGCCACCTTGACGTAATGCAGACGGGAATCGGTCCCCACCACGGCGATATACTGATTATCGCCGCGGGTGATCAGCGCCCCCACCGGCACCTGGGTGCTGGCGGTCACCGGCACATGCAGGGTCATATAGGCAAAGCTGCCGCCCAGCAGGAAGCGATCCTTGTTGTCCACCAGCGCTTCCACCAGCATGGTGCGGGTGCGCGGATCGAGCTGGCCGGAGACACGCGTCAGCGTGGCAGTGATGGAGCGGCCGCTATTGGCGGCATCTACGATCTCGACGGTATCGCCTTCGTGCACGAAGGGCGCCACGTCCTGCTGGACATAGGCATCGATGCGAAGGCGGGTGTCGTCGGAAATGGTGACAACCGGCTGGGCTGCGGTCTGGCTGGTGGTGGCGTTCTGTACCAGGGCGCCGGCATCGGCGAAACGGGCCGTCACCTGGCCGGTGAAGGGCGCCACCAGCCGTTCATAGGATTTCAGGGTGCCATATTGCTGAAGCGTCGCCTGGGCCATGCGGGCATCGGCATCGGCCTGGTCGGCCTGCTGAAGGGCGATGGCGTTCTGGCGGCGCAACTGGTCGTAACGGCGCGCGATCTGCTGCTTGTTGAGCAGGTCCGCGCGGGCGCTGTTGTACTGGGCATCGGTTTCCTGGGACTCGATAGTGGCAAGCAGCTGGCCCGCCTTTACATGATCGCCCTTGTCGACCAGCACCTTGGAGAGATAGCCGCTGACCTTGGCGTAGAGCGTGGCCTGCTGGTAGGGCGTGACGCTGGCCAGCACCGTGACGGTACGCTGGGAGGGTGCGGCGCCCGCTTCCACGACTTGCACCACCGGCCCCTTGGCCGTGGCCTGACCGAGGTCGCTGCGGGCCGCGGACAGGTTGGTGAAATGCAAGGTGACCAGCACCACCGCCAGGATCGCCGCGGCGACAAGCACCAGAACCGCGCCGCGGCGGAAATGTCCGCTGCCGGGGTTGGGTTCAGCCATGCTGCTCCACTCCTTTGCCGCCGATCTCTTCCTCGAAACGTTTGTCGAGGGTGTAGAGCGCGGGCGGCGCTTTGCGCAAAAGAATATAGGCGATCGGCACCAGGAACAGGGTTGCCAGGGTTGCCAGCATCAGCCCGCCGATCACGGCACGTCCCAGAGGCGCGTTCTGCTCGCCTGCCTCGCCCAGGCCCAGCGCCATCGGGATCATGCCCAGGATCATGGCCATCGCCGTCATCAGGATCGGACGCAGGCGGGTACGCCCCGCCTCGACCACGGCCTCGAAGGCCGAAAGACCCCGGCGAACACGAACATCATTGGCAAAGCTGACCACCAGGATCGAGTTGGACACCGAAATACCGACCGACATGATGGCGCCCATCAGCGATTCCACATTGATGGTCGTGCCGGTCAGGGCCAGCATCCAGAGAATGCCGATCAGCGCGCCGGGCACCGCCATCATAATGATCAGCGGGTCCAGCCAGGACTGGAACAGGATCACCAGCAGGGCATAGACCAGGATCACGGCCAGGATCAGGCCTTCCCCCAGATCGGTGAAAGCCGTGTTCATCACTTCGTTCTGCCCGCGTATGGTGACGGCGCTGCCGGCCGGCAAAGAAGGCTTCATCTTGTCGATGACTTTCTGGATGTCGGCGGCGGCGGCGCCGAGGTCGCGCCCCGCGACATTGGCATCCACGTCCACCACGCGTTGCACCATGTAGTGATTGATGGATTCCATGCCGGTGTCGGGGGTCACACTCGCAATATCGGACAGGCGCAAGGAAGGCGCGCCCGGCGCGGTGGACAGGCTGGCCGCGGTGGCGGGCGAAGCCATCGGCATGTTCATCAACTGGGAAACGGTCGAGACCTGCGGCAGAGGCATCTGCACCGCCACGAAATAGTTCACGCCATTGACGGGACTGAGGAAGAAGGACGGCGAAACCCCGGCACTGGAGGACAGGCCCGTCAGCATGTTGTTGGCGACATCGCGCTGGGAAAGCCCCACTTCGATGGCGCGCTGGCGGTCGACATTGATCTTCAGGCCGGGATAGCTCATCACCTGCTGAATATGGGCGTCCACCACGCCTGGAATTTTTTCCATCGCCGCCAGCAGCTTGCGGCCGGTATCATAGGATTTGTTGATGTCGGGGCCCTGGATCTGGACGTCGATCGGGGCGGACAGGCCGAAGTTCAGCACCTGGCTGACGATATCGGCGGTCTGGAAATAGAAGGTCGAGCCGGGAAAGGCCGGCGGCAACTTCTGACGGATCGCCTGCATATATTCGGCGGACGGCCGGTGGCCTTCGGCCAGCTGGATCAGGATTTCCGCGTCCATGCCGCTGACAGTGTCGGTCGGCACCAACGCCAGATTGTAATAAAGCGGCACACCGATCATGTCATTGATGGTGCGCAGCTCGTTGGCCGGAATGATCTGACGGATGTGCTTTTCCACATCCAGAGTCAGCTTCTCGGTCTGCTCGATGCGGGTGCCGGGCGGGGCGCGATAATGCAGCTTGATGATGCCGACATCCGCGGTCGGGAAAAAGTCGGTGCCGATGATGGTAAAGACGCCGGCGGTCAGGATCAGCAGCACCCCGATACTGGCCAGCACGAACTTGCGCTGCTCGAGCACCACATGCAGGGCGCGGCCATAGGACTCGCGCAAACGAATGAAGCCGCGCTCGAAAGTGCCGAACAGACCCTTGCCCTCGCCTTCCTGATGCACATGGTCGGTCAGGATGAAGCGGGCGAAGGGCGGCACGACGGTGAAGGACAGAATATAGGAAGCCACCATCGCCAGGACGACGGTGATGGCCAGCGGAATGAAGAGAAAGCGGGCCGGTCCTTCCAACAGCACCACCGGGAAGAAGACGATACAGATGGCGAGCGTCGCCACGGTCAAGGGCTGGATCACCTCGGCCGAGCCGTCGAAAATGGCGCGCGTCAGCCCTTTGCCCAAAGTCTGGTTGCGGTGGATGTTCTCGATGGTGACGGTGGCATTGTCCACCAGAAGGCCGATGGCCAGCGCCAGGCCGCCCAAGGTCATCAGATTGATGCTCTGACCGGTGAGCAGCAGGCCGATCATGCCGGCGCCGATCGAAAGCGGAATGGAGAGCGACACCACCACGGTGCTGCGCCAGTCCCCCAGGAACAGAAGGATCATCAGCGAGACCAGGATGGAGGAGATCACCGCTTCCCGGATCACATTGGTGACGGCGGCGCGCACGAAGACCGATTGATCGAAGTCCAGCCGCAGCTCCATCCCTTTGGGCGCGGCCGCCTGGATCTGAGGCAGGAGACCGCGCGCCGCGTCCACCACCGCCAGGGTCGAGGCATCGGAATGCTTCAGGATGGCCAGATAGGTGGCGCGCTTGCCATCGACATGGACGATGTTGTTCTGGACGGCAAAGGAGTCCTTCACCGTGCCCACATCGCCGATCAGCACCGGCACGCCGCCCACCACGCCGATGGGGATATTGGCGAACTCCTGCACCGCTTCGGGGCTGGAATTCAGCGCCACATTATATTCGTGGCCGCCAATACGGGCGGCGCCCGCCGGCACGATCACATTGGAACTCTGCAGCGCGTTCAGCACCGCGCTGACCGGCAATCCCTTGGCGGCGAGCTTGGCCGGATCGACATAGATCATGATCTGGCGGGTTTTGCCGCCAAAGGGCGCCGGCGAGGAAAGACCCGGAACGGTGAAAAGCTTGATGCGGATGAAGTTGAGGGCGTAATCCGCCAACTGCTGCTCGGGCAGCGTCTTGCTGGAGATCGTCATCTGCACCACCGGCACATTGGCGGCGTTGAACTGGATGACGCTGGGCGGCGACATCCCCGGCGGCACGTTATGGATGATGGTGGAGGTGACGGAGTTGATCTGGGCGATGGAGGCGCCAACATCGGTGCCCGGCTGGAAGTAAACCTTCAGCAGGCCCACGCCCGGAATGGCCTGGGACTCGATGCGCGAGATGCCGTTGACGGTGGTGGAAAAGGCGCGCTCGCTGATCAGATTGACGCGCCGCTCCATGTCGGTGGCGGAAAGGCCCGGGTAGTTCCAGACCACCAGCACCACGGGAATATCGATGACCGGAAAGATATCCACGATCATCCGGGTCACCGAAAGGACACCCAGCAGAGCAATCAGGAGCGCAGCAATCGCGGCGGTATAGGGACGCCGGAGGGCGAGACGGACGAAAGACAGCAAAGAGGCTGTTCCGCAAAATTACCCGCAGGCTTTTAGGCGGAAGCACCCGGCTTGCCAACGGGGCAAGCGGTTCGAATGACTGCGTTTGCGTCATTCCTCCTCATCGTTGGCGGCAGACGAGAGGGTTTTGCGACACTTCTTTCATGTTGCCACGCAAGCGTTTCCCGCCATGCAAACCGGATCGTTTCAAATGTTACGGTTCGCGCCGCTTGCACGAGCCTGAAGGCTTCGGGCGCGGGTTTTCGGATGGAGCCCCGGCTGGCGGCCCCCGCGTTGATGGAAGGCAAGACCACGCCTATGATGATGTCAGAGTTACGCGCGAGGTGATTGATGATCCGCCCTTGTCTCGTCGCTTTCCTGATGGCGTTTGCCTTCATCAGCCACGCCGGTGCGCAGCCGGGCAGTGCCTCCACCATTCCGCAATCCGCGCTGGTGCAGCCTGACGAATTGGCCGCATCCCTGAAAGCGGGACAGACGCCGGTCATCCTGCAGGTCGGCTTCCGCAAAATGTATGACGAGGCGCATATTCCCGGCGCCCTCTATGCCGGCCCGACGGGCAAGGAAGATGGCGTCGCCCAGTTGAAGAGTGCGGCCCGATCCTTGGACAAGGCCAAGCCCGTGGTGATCTATTGTGGATGCTGCCCATGGGAGCATTGCCCCAATATCGCCGCGGCCTGGAAGACCCTCTCGGAGCTGGGCTTCGCCAAGCTGAAGGTTCTCTACATCCCGAACAATTTTGGCGCCGATTGGGCTGAAAAAGGCTATCCGGTTGTCCACGGCTAAGGCTGCGCTGACCGGCGCGCTTTGCCTGCTGGCTGCCTCAGCCGTGGCCGCGCCCCTGCCCGCCGGCATATCCGCGCCGGCGTTCACCCGGCCCGACCTCACTGGCCGGACCATCTCCCTTTCCGCATTCCACGGCAAACTGGTCCTGGTGGATTTCTGGGCGACATGGTGCGCACCCTGCATCGTCGAGCTGCCACACCTGGCGGCCTTACAGACGCGCCATCGCGGCGAGCTGCAGATCATCGGCGTTTCGATGGACGATTATGCGGCCGCTCCGAAACAGACGGTGGCGCAATATCGCCTCAACTATCCGGTCGTCATGGGCGATGCGGCCCTGGGACGGCTCTATGGCGGCGTGCTTGGCCTGCCGCAGATCTATCTGATCGGGCGCGATGGCAAGGTGCTGCGAAGCTGGCGCGGCGAGTTCAAGTCAGCCGAATTGGACACGGCCATCGAGGCTGCTCTTCCCCAAAGCAAGCCCTAAATCGAGTAACCGTGCCTGACGAGCGGCAGCTCGCGGATACGCTCGCCAGTCGCGGTGAAGATCGCGTTGCAGACCGCGCCCGCCAGAGGCGGCAGAGCCGGCTCGCCCAATCCCGTCGGACGGAAATCCGACTGAATGAAATGGACCTCCACCGGCGGGGCGCTGCGCATGCGCATCAAGGGATAGGTATCGAAATTGGTCTGCTTGATGCGGCCATTCTCGATATCCACCACCTGGCCGAACATGGTGGAGAGGCCGTCCAGCACCGAACCCTGGCACTGTCCCTCTGCGCCACTCATGTTCACGATCGGCCCGACATCGGCCGCCACCGTGACCTTGTGCACTGTCAGCTTCTTGTTGGCATCCACGCTGATCTCCGCCACCTCAGCGACATGGCCGAGATGGCAGAAATGAAAGGCAAGCCCCAGAGCGCTGCCCTTGGGCAGGGTTTTGCCCCAGCCGGCTTTTTCGGCCGCCAGCTTGATGACCCCGGCCGCGCGCCCGGTATGCAGCGCGCGCTGATTGCCCTCTTCGAGCCAGCGCGGATCGCCCAGCATCTCCAGCCGGAATTCCAGATGGTCGCGACCGGCCGCGACCGCCAGTTCATGGATGAAACTCTCGATCGCGAAGGCATAGCCGTTGGAGCCCGGCGCCCGCCAGGAGCCGCAGGGAATCTTCAGCGGCATCATGCTTTGGGTGACGCGCACATTGGTCATGACATTGGCGGGAAATTCCGCGGCCGGCAGCCCGCCACCCGAGATCGGCTTTTCGCCGTCCGGCGTGAAGGTGATGAAATGGTCCTGCCAGGCCGACAATTTTCCGGAAGGATCGACCGCTCCCTTGAAAGAGTGGAACCCGGCAACGCGGTGGAAGTCGTGCGCCAGGTCATCCTCGCGCATCCAGACCAGCTTGACCGGTGCCTTGACCTTCATGGCGATGGCGGCGGCTTCGCACATGGCATCATTGGTGCCGCGGCGTCCGAACCCGCCACCGACGCGGGTAGAATGCACGACCACTTTTTCCGGCGGCAGCTTCAGCATCGCCGCCAGCTGGTTCAGGCCGCGGGTGGGAGCCTGGGTCGGCGACCAGACCTCCATCACGCCGTCATGGAACCAGGCCGTGGTGTTCTGGGGTTCGAGCGTGGCGTGGCACAGGAAGGGATAGGAATAGAAAGCTTCTACCGTCTTGCCGGCGCCCGAGAACACGGCATCCACATTGCCCTTGTCGGCAATGACCGATTTGCCGGGTCGCTTGGCAATCTCCGCGGCCTGGGCCGCAGCCTGGGTGGAGTTGTCCTTCGATGCCTGGCTTTCATCCCAGTCGACCTTGAGCATCTTCTTGGCATTGAAAGCCTGCCAGGTCGAAGCCGCGATGACGGCGACACCCGGCATCACCTCGGCGACATTGCCGTTGCCTTCCAGGATGAAGGCATCCTTCACGCCCGGCAGCGCCTTGATCTGTTCCAGGTTCGCAGCTGTCGGCTTGCCGCCGACGGCGGGACATTTGGTGTAGTTGGCATAAACCATCTTGGGCAGCCGGACGTCGATGCCGAACAGGCCCTTGCCGGTGACCAGCGGCTCGCTGTCCACCTGCGACACACGGGTGCCGAGCAGCTTGTAGTCCTGGCGCGTCTTCAGGGTCAGGGTCTTGGGATCGGGCACGGGCTGTTTGGCGGCCGCCGGCGCCAGCACGCCATAGCTTGCCTTGCGCCGGCTGGCGCCATGCATGACCATGCTCTTGTCGGCGGTGCATTCCGAAACCGGGACTTTCCATTGCTCCGCCGCAGCCGCCACCAGCATGGCGCGCGCGGTGGCGCCGGCCTGGCGCATCGCATCCCAGCAGCGCGGCGTCGACATCGAGCCGCCCGAGCTTTGCGTGCCGTAGAGTGTCGGCGAGATCGGCGCCTGCAGGACCTTCACCTTCGACCAGTCGGCATCGAGCTCTTCGGCGATGATCATGCCGAAGGAGGTCTTGATGCCCTGCCCCAACTCGGGATTGATGGCGTAGATCGTGACGCTGTTGTCGGGCGCGACCGCGACATAGGCATTGACCTTGGCGGCATCGGCTTTGCCCGCGGCAAAGACCGCTCCGGAGTTGAGATCGAAGGCCAACACAAGCCCACCGGCGCCGGCCAGCTTGAGAAAACCGCGGCGGCCAAGGCCGGCATTCACGGCAGATTTCGTCTGAGAAGGCATGAGAGCATCAACCACCGCGGGCATTGCTGGCCTCCTTTTGCGGAATCGCGGCCACACGTCCGGCCGCTTCATGGATCGCCGCCTTGATCCGGTTGTAGGTGCCGCAACGGCAGATATTGCCGGACATGGCCTGATCGATATCCGCATCGGTCGGACTGGCCTTGGCAGCGAGCAGTGCCGATGCGCTCATCAACTGCCCCGACTGGCAATAGCCGCATTGCGCGACATCCATCTCGGCCCAGACTTGTTGCAGACGGGTCAGTTTGCCGTCCTTGGCCAGCCCTTCGATGGTGGTGATCTTTTTGCCGGCAAGGGAAGAGACAGGAATTTGGCAGGAACGCATGGGTTTGCCATCAACATGCACGGTGCAGGCGCCGCACTGGGCAATGCCGCAGCCATATTTGGTGCCATCCAGTCCCAGATGATCGCGCAGGACCCAGAGCAGTGGCGTTTTGGGGTCTACATCCTCGCCAAGTTGGCGTGTCTGACCGTTGACCTGGAGCTGCAACATGCCGCCTCCGCGTAATACACTCGCAGTGCAGTCTGAGCTTGTTCGCTTTTCACTTCAAGCGAACCGCGTTCCCGCGCGTGATATCTAGATCAATATAGCGCTGCCATTTGGCTGCCAAAAATTGTCGCAAAAGATATTCAACGGGAACACAAGCCGTGACATCGCCTTCATCCGCCAGGCACAACTTGAAACCAGCGGCGTACACTCTCATCCTGTTGCCGTGTCAGTGGAGACTTTTGCGATGACAGCGAGTCTGATCTTTTCCGCTTCGATCGCCCTGATCGTTGCTCAAGGCGGGGCGATCAAGGCAGATCAGGCCCGCGCCCATATCGGCCAAACCGCGACGGTCGAAGGGCGCGTGAGCGTCAGCAAAACCCCTGCCGGCGAAGCCTATCTCGATATTGGCGGCGATGGCGCCAGCGCGCCATTTTCGGCCTATGTCTCGCGCACGAACAGCGCCAAATTCCAGGACGTAGAGAAGCTGGATGGCAAGAACGTCCAGATCACCGGCCAGATCTCCACCTTCCGTGGAAAGCCGGAAATTTTCCTGACCGATCCAACGCAGATCGCGGTGAAAGCCGACCCGCCCGCCCCGACCCCGAAACCGCAATAAGCCCGGCTCTAGGCAAAGCCCTGGCTGCGACTGACCTCCTGATGCGTCAGCCGCGCGCGCACCTTCAGCAGATCACGCCGCGCCACCAGACCGACCAGCCGGCCCGTCGCGCGCTCGAGAATGGGCACCCGCCCCACATCATTGGCGATCATCCGGTCCGCCAGCGCCGCGACGATCTCGTCATCATAGCCCTTGAGCAAGGTGGTCCCGTCCAGTGCCTCGGCCAGGGTCAGCTTCTGCGCCTCCGGGTCCTCCGCCCAGCTCAGCGCATCGGCCCGGGCGATCATGCCGAGCAGCGCCCCTTCCCCATCGGTCACCGGATAGCTCTTATGGCGGTGCGCCTCGCTGGAATAGAAATCGATGGCATCAGCGACCTTCATACCTGCCGGAAGGGTTTCGACATTGCGGATCATGATGTCGGCGACCCGGCTGTTGAGAAACGGATCGACGCTGTATTCGCGGCTGAGATGCAATCCCCGCCGCGCGATGCGTTCGGTCAGGATCGAGCGCTTCATCAGCAGCACGGTCAGGGTGAAGGCTGAGACGGTCGCCACCATCACCGGCAACAGAATATGGGTGTTGCCCGTGAGCTCGACGGCGAAGAAGGTCGCCATCAGAGGCGAGCGCATCGTGCCGCCCAGAATGGCCGCCATGCCCACCAAAGCCCAGAAACCCACGCCGCCGAAGGGTATCAACTGGCCTTCCAGGAAGCCCAGGGCGCCGCCCATGATCAGCAGCGGCGCCAGCACACCACCGCTCGTGCCGGACGACAAGGCCACCAGCCAGATGGCCGCCTTGACCAGCAGGAGCATGGTCGCGCCGTGATTGTCGAGCCCGGCACCCAGCAGCTGGCGGATATTGTCATAACCCACCCCGAGCGCGGAGGGTTCGAAATAACCGCCGATCCCCACGATCAGGCCGCCCAGCGCCGGCCACCACATCCAATGGATCGGGAGGCGATGGAAGAAATCTTCAATGGCGTACAGACACAGGGTCATCAGCGCGCTCTGCAGGCCCGATACGATGCCGACGACGATGCACAGACCCAGGCCCCACCAGGGCAAGGCAGGAACCGCACTGAACGGAAAGAGCGCGCCCGAGCCGATCAGGAATGGCCGGCAGAAGGCCGCAACCAGGACCGCCACCACCACCGGCACAAAGCTGCGCGGCTTCCATTCGAACAACAACAATTCCACCGCCAGCAAGATCGCGGCGATCGGCGTGTTGAAGATGGCGGTCATGCCCGCGGCCGCGCCTGCAACCAATAACGTCTTGCGTTCGGCGGCGCTCAGATGAAAGAGCTGCGCAAACAGGGAGCCCAGCGCGCCACCGGTCATGATGATCGGTCCTTCGGCACCGAACGGACCGCCGGTACCGATGGAGATGGCTGAGGACAGCGGCTTGAGCAGCGCCACCTTGGGCGCCACCCGGCTCTGGCCGATGAGGATGGCCTCGATGGCTTCGGGAATGCCGTGGCCGCGGATCTTGTCCGAGCCGTAGCGGGCCATCAGGCCGATGATCAGCCCGCCAACGACCGGCACCGCGATGGTCCAGAGCGGCAGAGAGGCCGGAAAGGGCCGCGTCACAAAGGACGCGCTCTGGAAATAAGCCAGATTGGTGCAAAGCGCGATCAGCTTGAGCAGCACATAGGCGGAGATGGCGCCGCCAATGCCCCCAACGATGGCCATCCCGGCGAGCAGCAAAAGACGGGGCGAGGCGGAAAAGTCGCCGAGCTGATTCTGGAAACTGGCAATATGTGGCTTGGACATCGGAACTCCTGGCGAGGAGCGCATATATCGTGCCGCGACATATTGCAATGCAACACCCTGGCATTTCTGACAAAAGGAGAAGTTTCGCCCTTATCGAGGGGCGGATTGTCTCTGGAGGCGCCAGAAGATAAGGAACACATAACCATATCGCTGGAACATGGATGCCTGCCTTGCGAAGAACCCTGGTTGACGCGGATTATCGTCACCTGGCCGAATTTCGGTATTTCCTGCGCCACTTTCTTTCCTTCAGCGAGGAGGCAGCTCGCGCCGCAGCCCTCTCGCCACAGCAGCATCAGGCGCTGCTGGCCATCCGCGGTTTCGGCGGCAGGCTGACGGTGGGTGAGTTGGCCGAACGTCTGGCGGTCAAGCCGCACAGCGCGGTGGGCATGGCCGACCGCCTGGTGGAGTCGGGCCTGGTCATCCGCAAGCCCGGCGCCCGGGACCGGCGACAGGTCATGCTGAGCCTGACACAAGCGGGCCAGCGAAAGCTGGCCAAATTGTCCAAGGCCCACAGGGAAGAGCTCAAACGCCTGGCGCCGCTGCTGAAGCCGCTATTGGGCGAACTGGGCTATGAAAGCAGGCGGCGGCGCTGACCCGGCCCCGGCTGCCGCTGACCGGCCCGCCTTCAAGATCGGCAACCGGCCGGCTTTTTGCGCTATCCTGCCCGGAACAGAAGCCTCAAGACGAAGGGGTCCGCCATGCGTGCTGTTCTGTTTCTGGCCGCCGGCCTGATCGGCGTGTCGCTTCCGCTTTTTGCCCAGCCTGCCTCGCCGCCCGATATTCCGGTAGTACATTACAAGGCGGTCCCGGAATGGCCCAAGCCTGCGATGGGCGATCAGGGCGCGCCCAGCGCCTGGAATTACTGGCAGGTGACCAGCGTTGCCGTGGAAAAGAACGGCAATATCCTGGTCATGCACCGGGGCGATTTTCCCATCCTGGAATACAAGCCCAATGGCGATCTGATAGGTCCCTGGGGCCAGGTGAAGTTCGAATCCGGCAAGGTCATGCCGGTGGCGCAGCAATTCCGCAATCCCGCCAAGTCCGCCTATCAGGCAGTGTATGGACCGGCCGGCTGCAGCAATTGCGGCGCCCATGAGATCCGCGTGGACCCTGAGGGTAACGTCTGGGTCGTGGATGCACCGGCCCATGTCATCATCAAGCTGAATCCGTCGGGTCATGTCCTGATGACTCTTGGAACGCGCGGCAAGCCGGGCCTGACCGATCACAATTTCTATCTGCCCACCGATATCGCCTTCGCGCCCAACGGCGAACTGGTGGTGACGGATGGCTATGGCAATGCCCGGGTCATGCGCTTCTCGGCCGATGGCCGCTTCCTGGGTGAGTTCGGCCATCGCGGCAATGGCCCCGGCGAATTCCAGCTGCCGCACAATGTGGTGATCGACCGGCAGGGGCGCCTCTATGTCAGTGACCGGGACAACCAGCGGGTGGAAGTGTTCGACGCCGCCGGAAAATATCTCACCGAATGGGACCATGTCGGCGGGGTGTCGTCACTGATCATCACCCCGGACCAGAAAATCTGGACAGGCGGCGTGCTTCATGATCTGGACGGCAAGGTGCTGGAGCGCCTGCCGGGCGAAACCCCGGGTGGCGCCCACGGCGGCGCCATCGCGCCCAACGGCGATATCTATCTTGGCCTGCTCAGTGGAAAAGCGGAGAAATTCGTCCGCCAGTAAACGGCCTGCAAGCGATCAGTGCGTCTGCTCCGCCGTCTTGAGCGGCTCGGAATCCGTCAGATAGAGCTGCATGGTCAGACTGACCTCTTCATGCAGGCAATGGCCGGCATAGACAGTGCCGTTGCTGAGCAGACTCACAACACAATGCGCATGCACAACCGGGCTGCCGTCCTGCCCCCGGGTGATGCTGCCATTGAAGGCCGAGACCTCCATTTCTTCATTGAGACGCACCACCTTGAAGGCCTTTTTGGGCCGGTCCGACCAGCCAATCACGGCCGCGCCAAAGGCACCGATGGCCGAGAAATGCGCATCGGTGAGGTGGTTCTTCTTTGCGAACTCGGCAAGGCCGGACGCCACGTCGTCCCCCTTGGAGAAGACCAGGCGGAAAATGCGCACCTTGGGGCTGAGCTCGGTGGCTTTCATTCCCGGCGCCATGCCGTCATGCAGCTCCGGGCTTTTGGCATAGTTGGGCGGAAGCGGCGGGTCTTGGGCGCGAACACTCGTTACCGCGGCAACCACCAGGATCAAGCCGAGAAGACAAGTGCGCATCAAACCCTCCGTTTTTGTTCTGCTTGTTGAGGATCGGGATATCCTTGGCGGGCCGCCGTTGCCCGCTTGAGAAAGCGCCGCCGGCCAATCGCCTTTTCGGAATCGGATTTTGACACGATGCGCCCTTTCGTCTGGCGAAGCGCGCCGGGACAGCGCACGCCGTCCTTCCCGAAAGCCATTCAGGCAGAAGCGGCCGAGGCTGGCAACACAAGTTCATGACCGGCACACAGAAGCCGCGCCCAGCCATGCTGCATTGCGTTATTGCGCAGGATTTTCGAACCGCCTAAACGGCTTTGCCTAGGTTGGGGAATGGCCGGGGATGTCGCGTCCGCTTGTCCTGTTGTGCGCCTTTGTCATCGCCATGACGGGTGGCTTGGGCGCGCTGGCTGCCGCGCCGCAGCGGAATGCCGGCAGCTGGCCGGGTTGGGGCAACAGCGCCCGCTTCGACCGTTATTCCCCTGCCGACCAGATCAACAGCACCAATGTCCGCGATCTGAAGCCGGTCTGGATCACCTGGATGAAACAGACGGGCGGCTGGGAAGTCACGCCGATTGTGGCGAACGGCGTGCTCTATGCGCAGGACATGCAAGGCACCGCCTTTGCCCTCGATCCGGAAAGCGGGCGCGCGCTATGGCGTTTTGCGACCGGTCAAGTGGGCAGGATGCGCGCTCCAGCCTGGTGGCCCGGCGATGCCGGTCATGGCCCGCGCGTAATCATCAGCGGCAATGACCGCATCTATGCCCTGGATGCGGTAACCGGAAAGCCCGCTGAGGGTTTTGGCGGCGCCAAGGGCTATATCGACATCCGGGAGGGCTTCGCGCCCAAGGACGCGAATTACGACATCACCTCGCCGCCGACGGTCTATCGCAATCTGCTGATCACCGGTCCCGGCACGCAGGAATTCGGTGCCAAGGGCCCACCCGGCGATCCTCGCGCCTATGATGCGATCTCCGGAAAACTGGTCTGGCGCTTTTCCACAGTGCCCCGTCCTGGCGAGCGCAATGCGGGAAGCTGGGGCGCCGAAGGCTGGAAGGATCGCGCCGGTCCCAGCAGCTGGGGCATGTATTCGCTGGATGAAAAGAGCGGCACGGTCTTCATCCCGGTGGGCAACCCCGCCGACAGCTATATCGGCACCGACCGGCCGGGCGACAACCTCTATTCCGACTCCATCCTGGCGCTCGATGCCGCCACGGGAAAATACCGCTGGCATTACCAGATGGTGCATCACGACCTCTTCGACTATGACGATGCCGCACCGCCCGCACTGGTGGACCTGACGGTCGGCGGCAAGCGCGTGCCGGCGCTGGTGGAAGTCACCAAACAGGGCCTGATGTTCATCCTGGACCGGCGCACCGGAAAGCCGGTGTTCGGTGTGGAGGAACGGCCGGTGCCCGCCAGCACCATCCCGGGCGAAAAGGCTTCGCCTACCCAGCCCTTCCCCATCAAGCCGCCGCCGCTGGTGAAAATGGGCATGACGCGGGCCGATCTCAGCAATGTCACGCCGGAAACGCACCGCTATTGCGAGGCGCTCTGGGACCGGGTTGGTTTGCGCGACACCAAAGCCTTCGAGCCGCCGCGCTTGGGTAGCCCCAATCTGGCGATACCCGGCAATATCGGTGGCGCCGGCGGAATCTGGGGCGGGGTCTCTATCGATGTCCGCACCGGCATGATCTTCGTCAATACCAACAATCTGCCCAGCTACAATTACATCACAGCCGATGACGGCACCTCCCCCAGGAACGCGGGCGGCCTGCGCGTCGACCGTGCCTATATCAAGCTGGTCGACCAGAAGGGCATGCCCTGCATCCAGCCGCCCTGGGGCGAGATGATCGCGGTCAATGGCAATACCGGCGATATCGCGTGGCGTCATCCCCTGGGTAGCGCCGAAATGTATGGCGAGCCAGGCGCCGCCACCGGCCTTATCAACCGGGGCGGCTCGCTGGCAACCGCTGGCGGACTGGTATTCATGGGCGGCACCGCCGATCAGCCAGTCCTTCACGCCTTCGATTCCCACTCCGGCCAGGAAATCTGGAACGTCCGGCTGGCGGCGCCGGTGACCAGCGCCCCCATGACGTTCGTTGGCCGCAATGGGCGCCAGTATCTGGTCGTCGGCATCAGCGGGCGGCGGGATAGCGACAGCGCGCTGATCGCCTTTGCGCTGCCACAACCCGGCGATCCGCAGCTCGACCTCAAGCCTGCCGCGCCGGTGCAACGCGGCGCGCTGAACGCGCCTGCGGGCGTGCCGGCCGTCCTGCGCGCCGAGGACCTGCCAGCGGCACCGGGTCGCGATGAGCTGCTGACCACCTGCACCGCCTGCCATGTGCTGGGCACCGTCACGGCACAAAGGCACACGGCATCGGACTGGCAGGTGGTTCTTCAGGACATGCGCGCGCGCGGCGCCAAGATGGACGATGCGGCCGAGCTTCGCATCCGCGACTATCTTGCGGCGCACCTTGGAGTTCCCGGCACACCCCAGGAACACTGACCCGCGGCGTGAGAGCACGAGTTCCCTCAGGGAACTTCGGAACTTTTCACGGCTTTTTCGTGGAACTTTCAGGACAGGCGGACATTGCTGAATAGAGGCAGCATGGCGCGCATCTTCATTATTTCCAATCGTGTGTCAGTCCCATCTCACCCGCGCCTGACGAGCGCGGGCGGGCTGGAAGTGGTGCTGCGCGCGACCCTTAGAAACAATAAGTGTGTGTGGGTTGGCTGGAGCGGCGTGGCCGTTGACGAGACGTCGGATGTCCAGGTGCACCATCAAAGTGTTGACGGCAATGACTATGTTGTCACCGACCTCGCACGCCAGGACTTCGAGGAATATTACAACGGCTTCGCCAACCGGGTGCTGTGGCCGGTCCTTCATTACCGGCAGGACCTGGCGGAATTCACCCGCCGCGACATGTCGGGATATATGCGTGTCAACGATCGCTTCGCCGACGTCCTGATCCCGCAACTGAAGCCGAGCGACCTGATATGGGTGCATGATTACCACTTGATGCCGCTGGCGCGGGTGCTGCGCGCGCGTGGCCTCACCAACCGGATCGGTTTTTTCCTGCACATTCCAATGCCGCCGCCCGAAGTGGTCGCGGCCATGCCCCATCATGAAAAAGTGGTGGGCGCGCTCGCCGATTACGACCTGGTGGGATTTCAGACCGAAACCGACACGGCGAACTTCGCCCGCTATATCGCGCGCCAACTCGGTTCCTCGCCACATCTGGGCACCTTGCCCAGCGGCCTCAGGCTCGGCACGTTTCCGGTGGGTATCGAGACCGCGCGTTTTGCCCGCATGGCCACGGAAGGCACCGAGGACGAGACCGTGGCCCGGCTTTCGGCGACCACGCCAGGCCTGGTCGTGGGCGTGGACCGGCTGGATTACTCCAAAGGCCTGGGCCTGAAATTCGACGCCTTCGAGCACCTGCTCAAAAACCACCCCGAATGGTGCGGCCAGGTGACTCTGTTGCAGATCACGCCCAAGAGCCGTTCCGCCATAGCCGAATATGCCGCCATGGAGCAGGAGCTGGACACGCTCTCGGGCCGCATCAATGCCGATCACGGCAATGTCCTGTGGACGCCGATCCGTTTCGTTACCCGCAGCTATGGACGCGACAAGCTCGCTGGTTTCTTCCGCGCGGCGCGGGTCGGACTGGTGACGCCATTGCGCGACGGGATGAACCTGGTGGCCAAGGAATATGTCGCGGCCCAGGATCAGAACGATCCGGGCATGTTGGTGCTGTCGGAATTCGCCGGCGCCGCCGCCGACCTCAGGGCGGCCCTTCTCGTCAACCCTAATGATCCGGAAAGCGTCGCTTCCGCGATCCACCGTGCGCTGGTCATGCCTCTGGCCGAGCGCAAAAGCCGCCACAAGGAACTCATGAGCGCCGTCCGGCGCACCGACATTTCCAAGTGGGGCGAGCGTTTCATCTCTCTCTTACGTAAAAGCCCGCGTCAGCAGGAAGCTCTCGCGGCGGAATGACCATGAACGCTGATTTATCCCGCATCATGCAGGCGGATGAAAAACTGCATGACGCCATGGACATGTCGCGGCGCATTGCAATTTCCGCAATTGCGCCCGCGGTGGAGGACGGGCGTTATCCTGCCAAACGCTGCGAAGGCGATCTGCTGAATGTGGAAGCGGACATTTTCGCCGACGGCCATGAGAAGCTGGCGGCCCGCCTGCTGTTGCGTGCGCCGGACGGGGAGAGTTTCGCCATCCCGATGAGCCCGCTCGGCAATGACCGTTGGCGGGCGGAAAGGCTGCTGCATCGCACCGGCCTCTGGCAGTTCACCATCGAGGCCTGGCTCGATGTGTTTGGCGGTTTCGCGCGCGACACCGCCAAGAAGCAGGCGGCCGGCCTGCCCTTGAGCCTGGAAGCGGAGGAAGGCCGGTTGCTGATCGCCGAGGCGGCCAGCCGGGCGCGTGGCGCGATCAAGACTGCACTGTCCAGCATTCTGGATGGCTGGCGTGCGCTTTCGGGCGAGGAGCATATCGCCCTGCTGCTGGCGCCGGAAACCGCGGAGGCGGTGGCCGCGGCCGAAGGCCATCCGCACCTGGTGCAGAGCGCGAGCCGCCAGATAGATGTGGAACGCAAGCGGGCCGGATTTGCCAGCTGGTATGAGCTTTTTCCCAGAAGCCAGGGGGAAAAGGGCAAGCATGGCACCTTGCGCGGGGTTATCGCCCAGCTGCCGCGCATCAAGGCGATGGGGTTTGACGTCCTTTATCTCACACCTATCCATCCGATCGGCACCACCAACCGCAAAGGCCGCAACAACGCACTGCGGGCAGAACCCGGCGACCCCGGCAGCACCTATGCCATCGGTTCGGAAGCCGGCGGCCATGACGCCATCCATCCCCAGCTCGGAACCCTGGAAGACTTCCGCGCCCTGAACAGGGCCGTGCACGAAGCCGACATGGAACTGGCACTGGATATTGCAGTACAGATGTCGCCGGACCATCCCTGGCTGAGCCGGCATCCGACTTGGTTCAAGCGCCGGCCGGACGGCTCGATGCGCTATGCGGAGAACCCGCCCAAGAAATACGAGGACATCGTCAATCCCGATTTCTACACAGACCGGGGGCTATGGAGCGCGCTGCGCGACGTCTTCCTGCACTGGATCGCACAAGGCGTGCGCATCTTCCGGGTGGACAATCCGCACACCAAGCCGCTGCCGTTCTGGGAATGGCTGATCGCCGACATTCGCGGCCGCCATCCCGATGTGATCTTCCTGGCGGAAGCCTTCACCCGGCCGAAACTGATGTATCAGTTGGCCAAGATCGGCTTCAGCGAGAGCTATACCTACTTCACCTGGCGCAACAGCAAGCGGGAGCTGACCCAGTATCTAACCGAGCTGAGCACGCCGCCGGTCAGCGATTTCTTCCGGCCACACTTCTTCGTCAACACGCCCGACATCAATCCGCCCTTCCTGCAGACAGGCGGCCGGCCTGCCTTCCTGATCCGAGCCGCGCTGGCCGCCACGCTCTCAGGGCTGTGGGGCGTCTATTCGGGCTTTGAAATCTGCGAAGCAGAACCCCTGCCGGGGCGGGAGGAATACAAGGACTCGGAAAAATACGAGCTGAAATGGCGCGACTTTGCCGCCACCGGCAGCATTACTGCCGAAATCCGCCAATTGAACAGGCTGCGCCGTGCCGAGCCGCATTTACAGAGTCATTTGGGCGTCACTTTCTATAACGCCTTCAACGACAACATTCTCTATTACGCCAAGTCTGTGCCAGGTCGGAGCGATCGCATCCTGGTCGCCGTGAGCCTGGACCCTCACCGCGTCCAGGAATGCGATTTCGAGATTCCTCTGTGGGAATGGAAGCTTTCCGACCGTGAGAGCCTGGCGGTCGAAGACTTGCTTCACGGCCACAAATTCACCTGGACCGGCAAGATCCAGCACATGCGCCTCGAGCCTGAGGCGCCCTATGCCATCTGGCGCATCCAGCCTGCGGATGCCCCATGAGCGAGAACCGCGCCGATCCGCTCTGGTACAAGGACGCGGTCATCTATCAGCTCCATATCAAGTCCTTCTTCGACTCCAACAATGACGGGGTCGGCGATTTCAAGGGACTCATCTCCAAGCTCGATTACATCGCCGAGATCGGCGTCACCGCCATCTGGCTTCTGCCCTTCTATCCCTCGCCGCGCCGCGACGATGGCTATG
The DNA here is from genome assembly GCA_964421935.1 of uncultured Rhizobium sp. Classification (GTDB taxonomy): domain Bacteria; phylum Pseudomonadota; class Alphaproteobacteria; order Micropepsales; family Micropepsaceae; genus Rhizomicrobium. Next base: position 19,740 of record CAYQZM010000355.1, read on the forward strand.
ACATCGCCGAATATCGCGGCGTCCATCCCGAATATGGCAATCTGGAAGATGCGCGCCGCTTCATCGCCGAAGCGCACAAGCGGGGCCTGAAGGTCATCACCGAACTGGTGATCAATCACACGTCCGACCAGCATCCCTGGTTCCAGCGCGCCCGAAAGGCGCGGCCCGGCTCTTCGGCGCGCAACTTCTATGTCTGGTCGGACACGGACAAGAAATATGCCGGCACCCGCATCATCTTCCTGGATACCGAAAAGTCCAACTGGACATGGGATGATGAGGCCAAGGCCTATTTCTGGCACCGCTTCTATTCCCATCAGCCGGACCTCAACTTCGACAATCCACGGGTGCTGAAATCGGTGCTGGCGGTAATGCGCTTCTGGCTGGATGCGGGCGTCGACGGGCTGCGCCTGGATGCCGTGCCCTATCTGGTAGAGCGGGAAGGTACCAACAATGAAAACCTGCCGGAAACCCATGCGGTGCTGAAGCGCATCCGGGCCGAGGTGGACGCCCGTTTCCCCGATCGCATGCTGCTGGCGGAAGCCAATCAATGGCCGGAAGACACCCAGATCTATTTCGGCAATGGCGATGAATGCCACATGGCTTTCCATTTCCCGCTGATGCCACGCATGTACATGGCCATCGCCCAGGAAGACCGTTTTCCCATCACCGACATCATGCGTCAGACACCGGAAATCCCGCCGAACTGCCAATGGGCGATCTTCCTGCGCAATCATGACGAGCTGACCCTAGAGATGGTCACCGACAAGGAACGGGATTATCTCTGGAAGACCTATGCCGCCGAGCCCCGCGCGCGGCTCAATCTGGGCATCCGCCGGCGGCTGGCGCCGCTGCTGGAGCGCGATCGCCGCCGCATCGAGCTGATGAACAGCCTGCTTCTCACCATGCCGGGCACGCCGGTGATCTATTATGGCGACGAGATCGGCATGGGCGACAATCTGCATCTGGGCGACCGCGATGGCGTGCGCACCCCGATGCAATGGTCCAGTGACCGCAATGGCGGCTTCTCGCGCGCCGATCCGGCCGCGCTGGTGCTGCCCTCCATCATGGATCCGCTTTACGGCTATGAAGCGGTGAATGTGGAGGCGCAATGGCGCGATCCCCATTCCCTGCTCAACTGGCTGCGCCGCATGCTGGTGGAACGGCGCAAGCACCAGGCTTTCGGCCGCGGCACCATCCGTTTCCTGCAGCCACAGAACCGCAAGATCCTCGCCTATCTGCGGGAGCATGACGGCGAGACCATCCTTTGCATCGCCAATGTGGCGCGCACCGCCCAGGCGGTAGAGCTGGACCTGTCGCAATTTGCCGGCCGCGTGCCGGTGGAACTGTCCGGTGGCGCGGTCTTTCCCATGATCGGGCAGCTTTCCTATCTGCTGACCCTGCCGCCCTTTGGCTTTTATTGGTTCAACCTCGCCGCCGACGTTGCACCGCCGGCCTGGAGCTCCGCCACTATGGGACCGGCGATCGAGCAGCATACCTTCGTGCTGCGCCACAGCCTGTCCGAGGTTGTCGAGAACGGCTCGCGTACCATATTGCAGCGTGAAGTCCTGCCTGCCTATGTGCGCCAGCGCCGCTGGTTCCAGCAGAAGGACAAGCAAATTGAAAATATCGAGGTGGCACTGGCCGGGCTGGTCGGCGCCGATGCAGACTGCTTCCTCTATACCGAGATCGCCGTGACCACCGACGGGCGCCAGACTCGCTATGCCTTGCCGATGGCCATCGCCTGGGAAAACGCGCCGTCCAACCCGTTCGAATCTCCCCTGGCGCTGGCGCGGGTGCGCAAGGGTCCGCGGGTAGGGTTGCTCACCGATGCCTTCGCCTCCCCTGCCCTGGCGCACACCGTCGTTGCCGGCTTGCGCGCCGAGAAGCACATCCCGCTCGGCAATGGCGAAATCATTTTCAGTCCCACCGACTATTTCCTGGAATCGCAAAACGCCGGTCTTGACGACACCGCTATGGAATGGCCGGCGGCTGAACAAACCAATTCCACGATGGTGGTGGGCCGCAAACTTGTGCTGAAACTGCTGCGGCGGCTCGGATCGGGGCGCCATCCCGAAGGCGAGATGAGCCGTTTCCTCACCGACAAGGGCTTTGAAGGCACCCCGCCGCTCCTGGGCGAAATGCTGCGCGTGGATGGCGACGGCGACACCGCCACCCTGGTGATCGTGCAAGGTTATGTCTTCAACCAGGGCGACGGCTGGGAATGGACTATGAACCGGCTCTCGCGCATCGTCGATGAAGGGGCCACGCCCTTCACCGAGACCGGCGAGAGCGGCTTTGCGGAATATGCCGAATTCGCCCGCCGGGCGGGCCTCAGGATCGGACAGATGCATCGCCTGCTGGGCGAACCGTCCGACGATCCGGCCTTTGCGCCTGAAACGATTACGCCATCGCGGGCAGCCGCCATCGGCGCGCGCATTCTTGGCCAACTCGACGCGGCCCTGACCGCGGGGCGGGCAAGCCGCGACAGCGAAACGGCGGCATTGATCAGAGATCTGGCGGCGCGCCGCAACGAAATCGCCGCCCGGATCAATGATCGGGCTCAGACCGCCGCCGGCCTCTCGCGCACCCGCATCCATGGTGACCTGCATCTGGGCCAAGTGCTGGTGACCAGCGAGGACGTGCAGATCATCGACTTCGAAGGCGAGCCGGCCAAGACGCTGGATGAGCGGCGGCGCAAATATCTGCCGCTGCGTGACGTGGCCGGCATGCTGCGCTCTTTCGACTATGCAGCCCATGAGGTCGAGCGCCGAACGACACAGGCCGGTGGCGGTGAAGGCATGGCGCGGGCCGCGGCCATCCTTGCCGATTTCCGCCGCCAGGCCACCAATGCCCTGCTCGCGGGATATCAGGAAGGGCTGGGCCGACCGCTGTCGGACCAGCAGATAGGGCTGCTTGACCTGCTGATGCTGGAAAAAGCGGCCTACGAAGTCTGTTATGAAAGCGCCAACCGGCCCGACTGGCTGGCCTTGCCCGTGGAAGGCTTGCGGCGTCTGGTCGAACGTCTTTTGGCAGAGGACATGGCCCTTGCCTGATCGCGATCCCGATGTCGCCGACACGCTGCGCCAGAATTTCTGGGGGCAGTATCTGCATGATCCCTTCGCGGTGCGCGGCCTGCACCAGGAAAACAATCTGTGGGGCGTGAGTGCTTTTCTGCCCGGCGCCGAGCGGGTGGAAATCGTGACCGAATGCGATCCGCCGGTCGCCATGCACGACATGGGCGGCGGCTTTTTCCATGGTATTCCCGCCAGCGTGCCGCGCTATCGCCTGCATATCCATTGGCCGGGCGGGGTGATCGAGGCGTGCGAGGACCCTTATGCGTTCGCGCCCGTGCTGGGCGAGACCGATCTTTATCTCTTCGCCCAGGGCACGCACTGGAAGCTGGCGGAGAAATTCGGCGCCGTTTCCCTCATCCATGAGGGCACGCCGGGCGTTTCCTTCGCGGTCTGGGCGCCCAATGCGCGGCGCGTCTCGGTGGTGGGGGATTTCAACGCCTGGGACGGCCGGCGCCATCCCATGCGCCTGCGGCATGAGGCGGGCGTCTGGGAGATATTCATTCCGCGCCTCAAGACTGGCGAGATCTATAAGTATGAGATCGAAGGTCCCGATGGCGGCGTGCTGCCGCTGAGAGCTGATCCTCTCGCCCGCGCCACCGAGCATCCCCCCGCCACCGCCTCCGTGGTGGCACCGCGGCCGGATTTCGCCTGGACCGACCAGCAATGGATCGAGGGCCGCGCCGCGCGCCAGTCGGCTGAAGCCTCGATCGCCATATATGAGGTGCATGCCGCGTCCTGGATGCGGCCACCGGGCGCGCCCAGCGGCATGCTGAGCTGGGATGGTCTGGCCGATTGTCTCATTCCATATGTCACGCAACTGGGCTTCACCCATGTCGAGTTGATGCCCATCATGGAGCATCCCTTCGCGGGCTCCTGGGGCTATCAGCCGCTGTCCCAGTTCGCCCCCTCGGCCCGCTATGGCAGCCCCGCGGCTTTCGCCCGCTTCGTGGACCGCTGCCATCGCGCCGGGCTGGGTGTGATCCTGGACTGGGTGCCGGCGCATTTTCCCAACGATGCGCATGGTTTGGCGCGCTTCGACGGCACCGCGCTCTATGAACATACCGACCCGCGCGAGGGCTATCACCCCGACTGGAACACCTGTGTCTTCAATCTGGGCCGGAGCGAAGTGCAAGGCTGGCTGATCGCCAGCGCGCTGTGGTGGCTTGAAACCTTCCATGTGGACGGGCTGCGCGTGGACGCGGTGGCTTCCATGCTTTATCGCGACTATTCCCGCGCGCCTGGCCGATGGATCCCCAATCAATATGGCGGACGGGAGAATCTGGAAGCCATCGCGTTCCTCAAGCGGCTCAATACCGTCGTCCACGAGCGCGTGCCGGGCGCCATCACCATCGCCGAGGAATCCACCGCCTGGCCGGGCGTATCCGCACCGGTCGAGGCCGGCGGGCTCGGCTTTTCCTTCAAGTGGAACATGGGCTGGATGCACGACACCTTGCGGTATCTGGGCCAGGACCCGATCTACCGCCGCTGGCATCACCACGATTTCACCTTCGGGCTGCTCTATGCCTTCTCCGAGCGTTTCGTCCTGCCCTTGAGCCACGACGAAGTGGTGCATGGGAAGGGTTCTCTCTATGGCCGCATTCCTGGCGATGCCTGGCAGAAGCTGGCGACCTTGCGGGCCTATTTCGCCTTCATGTGGACGCATCCCGGCAAGAAGTTGTTGTTCATGGGCGGAGAGCTGGGCCAACCCCAGGAATGGGATCATGACGGCGCCCTGCAATGGCGATTGCTGGACGATCCCGGCCATGCCGGCATTCTGCGCCTCATCGCCGACCTGAACCGGATCTATCGCGCCCATCCGGATTTGCACCAGACCGATGCAAGCCCGGAAGGCTTTCGCTGGCTGGTGTCCGACGATGCCGACAACAGTGTTTTCGCCTATGCGCGTGGTGAAAGGATTGCTGTAATCATCAACATGACGCCCGTCCCGCGCCACAACTATCGCATCGGCGTGCCCGGCGGCGGCACCTGGCGTGAAATCCTGAATACCGATTCCGCCCACTATAGCGGCGGAAACATCGGCAATGACGGTGAGGTGATGGCTGAAGACGTATCAAGTCACGGCTTGCCGCAGTCGCTCTCTCTCACCCTGCCGCCGCTCGCCACCCTGATTTTTGAATGCAAAGATTGACCATGTTGCCCTGGCCCGAAAAGCTGGAAGACGGCAAAGCCTATCCCTTGGGCGCGACCTGGGACGGGCTGGGGGTGAACTTTGCCGTCTTTTCCGCCAATGCGACCCGCATGGAGCTGTGCCTGTTCGAGGCGTCAGGCCGGCGCGAGATCGCGCGCTTCGATCTTCCTTCCTATACCGATGAAGTCTTTCATGGCTATCTGCCGCACGCCTCGCCAGGGCTGGTCTATGGCTACCGCGCCCATGGACCCTACGATCCGGCGCATGGCCACCGCTTCAATCCCCACAAGCTTCTGCTGGACCCTTACGCCCAGCAAATATGCGGAACCCTGCGGTGGAGCGACGTGCTGTTCGGCTATCGCCTCAATTCCCCCCGCACCGATCTGTCACTCGATCGGCGCGATGATGCCTCCGCCATGCCCAAGGCCGTGGTGGTGGATACCCAATTCAGCCTGGGCGATGACAAGCGGCCTGAAAATCCCTGGAGCGAGACCGTCATCTACGAAGCCCATGTCAAAGGCTTCACCCAGCTTCTGGACAAGGTACCCCAGAACCAGCGCGGCACTTTCAGCGCGCTCTGTCATCCCGCGGTGATCAGTCATCTGCAGCGCCTGGGCGTGACCGCGATCGAATTGCTGCCGGTGCATGCCTTTATGCAGGACCGGGTATTGGTGGAGAAAGGGCTCACCAACTACTGGGGCTACAACACGCTCAGCTATTTCGCGCCCGAGCCACGCTATCTGGGACAGGGCTCGCTGCGCGATATCCGCGAGATGGTGCGCCGATATCATGCAGCGGGCCTCGAGGTGATCCTGGACGTCGTCTACAATCACACCTGCGAAGGCAGCGAGATGGGCCCCACCGTCTCCTGGCGCGGACTGGACAATGCCAGCTACTATCGGCTGGCCGAGGATGCCCGCCACACCATCAACGATACGGGCACCGGCAACACCCTGAATATTTCCCATCCCCGCGTGCTGCAGATGGTGATGGATTCTCTGCGCTACTGGGCGCAGGCCTTCCATGTGGACGGCTTCCGTTTCGATCTGGGGCTGACCCTGGGGCGTGAATCCTGGGGTTTCGACGCCCATGCCGGGTTTTTCGATGCCATTCGCCAGGATCCGGTTCTGTCACCCCTGAAGCTGATCACCGAGCCCTGGGACGTGGGCCCGGGTGGCTATCAGCTTGGGCATTTTCCGCCCGGCTTTTCGGAGTGGAATGATCGTTATCGCGATGGGCTCAGACGCTACTGGCGCGGCGACGGGGGCATGCGCCCGGAGGTGGCGGCCCGCCTGTCGGGGTCGGGTGACCTGTTTGATCCACGGAAGAAAAAGCCGCACGCCTCCATAAACTATATCGCCTCTCACGACGGCTTCACCCTGCACGATCTGGTCTCCTATGAGGCCAAGCACAATGAGGCCAATGGCGAAGACAATGCCGATGGCGCATCAGAAAACTATTCCAGCAACTATGGCGCCGAGGGCCAGACCGAGGACGCGGTCATCAATGCTTATCGCGAGCGGGTCAAGCGGGCCATGCTGGCGGCGCTCTTGGGATCGCAGGGCACGCCCATGCTGCTGAGGGGCGATGAATGCGGCCGCACCCAGCACGGCAACAACAATGCCTATTGCCAGGACAATGAGACGTCCTGGTTCGACTGGAGCCTGACGGAGAGCGAGACCGGCAAGTCCCTGATCGACTTTATCCATCGCCTG
>CAYQZM010000356.1:0-4450 GCA_964421935.1 uncultured Rhizobium sp.
TGGCAGGCTGCTGTCCAGGGGACTGGTCAACAGCCGGGAACATCTGGAAAGCCTGATCACCGCCAATGAGCTGGGCGTGGTCTCGGTGCAGGACTATCTCGCCAAATCCAAACCGTCCAAAACCAAATCGAAGGTAGCCTAACCATGCGCATCAGCATTGATAGGTTGGGGGAGAAATTGGTGCGCCGGCTTGCAGGCCACACCTCCAGGCGCGGATTGCTGTCCCGGGTCGGATTGGCGCTGGCGGCGGCGCCGGCCTTTCCGGTGCTTCCCATCAACCGCGCCCATGCGCAGGGCAAGCCGGATAGAGGCGAGAGGGCACGGACCCATTTCACCATGAACGCCCAGACCAAGGACGATACCAAGTGCGATTACTGGCGCTATTGCGGCGTGGACGGCAATCTCTGCGCCTGCTGCGGCGGCGGCCCGCACACCTGTCCGGCGGGCGCGGTCGCGTCCACCACCTCCTGGGTCGGTACTTGCGTCAATCCCGACGACAACAAGACCTATCTGATCGCCTATCGCGATTGTTGCGGCAAGCCGGCTTGCGGCCAGTGCCATTGCGACAATGAGGATCGCGACACTCAACTCTACGTGCCTCAGACCAACAACGACATCATCTGGTGCTTCGGCTTGGACAATATGCAGTATCACTGCTCGACCGCGGCGCTGGTGGGCGAAGTCCAGTGAGGAGCGGGTGTTGTGCGGCGCTGCTTTTGGCCAGCACGACCGGCGCCGCGCTGGCCGACGGCAAGGCCGTGTTCGACAGCAATTGCGCGGTCTGCCACCAGGCCGGCGGCGTCGGCGTTCCGGGTCAGTTTCCGCGTCTGACGACGCGGGCGGGGGCCATCGCCGCCAAGCCCGAAGGCAAGGCATTCCTGCTGCAGGTTGTCCTCAACGGCATGGGTGGCCGCATCACGGTGGATGGCGAGCAGATTCTGGGCGCCATGCCCGGCTTTGACAGTCTTTCCGACGACGACATCGCCGCAGTGCTGATTTATATCACCGGCCTGGACCACAAGCCCGTGACGTATACGGCTGCCGAGATCAAAAAAGCACGCACGCTGCCCAGGCGGGGGCCGTCCGACATGGCAGCGATGCATACGAGCCTGGCGGCAAAGAAAGTCGTGCAATGAAGGCGCTGGCCGCCGCCGTCCTTTTGTCCGGCATCGCCGGCGTCCAGGCCGAGCCGGCATTGCCGCTTCTGACCACGCCGCAGTCCGATTATGTCGAGCATTGCAGCGGCTGCCACGGCATGCAGGGCAACAGCGCGCCGGCCGAAATTCCGGTGCTGCGGGATCGCGTCGGCTATTTCCTCTGCACGCGGGAAGGGCGCGATTACCTGATCCGGCTGCCCAACGTCGCCTATTCGGCGATCAGCGACAATCAGGAACTGGCCGACATGATGAACTTCGTGGTCTTCGGCCTGGGTGGGAGCAGCGCGCCGCGCGGCGCCAAGCCCTTCACGGCCGCCGAGGTTGCGCGCCTGCGGCGTGACGCGCTGGCGACCCAATCCCTGATCACGGCAAGGGCAAAAATCGTGACTGCGCTTTCCACCAGCAACTGTGTCATACCGGACAGCATGAACGTCTTCTACGATGGACAGCAGCGCGCGGACGCAAAGGATATACCGACACGATGATCGGCAAACGGCAATTTCTTGCAGGGCTTGGCGTCATGGCGACGTCATCGGCCCTGGCGCAGATCCACAGTCCCACGCCGCCCGGCAGGAAGCAGATACCCCAGCGCCGCGCCAAGACCACCAAGCTGTTCAAGGCGCCGGAATTCTATCCCAACTGCCTTGCCGTTCCCGACCATGGCGATGCGGGTATCTGGGTCGGCCAGCAAAAGCTGAAAGGCATCCAGGCATCGGGCTCCGGCGTGCCCGAGCAGCCCGGCCCCGATCAGGTCTGGTTCATGGACTGGAATGGCAGAGTGTTGAAAACCTATTCCAGTGCTTCGCAGGTCACGAGCGGGTTGGCGGTCAGTGACACCTCGCTCTATGTCTTTGCCAACAATGAGACCGATTATCCGCCGCCCTATACCGGCGTGCACAATCTGGACGTGAATACCGGCCGCACCCGCTGGGTGAAGCAGATCCCGCTGGGCGGAGGCGGTACCCATGGCGCGCAATGGCATGACGGCAAGCTTTGGATCATTGCCAGCCGACTCAACTGCATGCTGCGGGTGGATCCCGACGCCTGGACCGTCGACTACGCCATCCGCATCCGCAATGACACGCCGGATATGGTGCGCAGTCATGACATGACCTTTGACGATCAGGGCTTCATCTGGCTCGCCACCGCCAACAGCAGCCGCAGGTATGCGGAAGGTGTCCAGGGCATGTCCAAATATGATCCAAAGACCGGCGAAGTGCTGGAGCAGGTGACCTTGGAACCGGGCTCCTGCGATCCCCATGGCCTGGGCTTCCACAGGGGCGCCTTCATCGGCTGTGACGCCGGCCACCATCCCGGCTGGCCGGACAAGGATGGCCCCGGGGTCGGGTGGATCTTCCGGATAGACATTGTCTGACTTCTCATCTGCTGAGAGGCGCCGGGAAGACCAGTGTACTGACAGGCTTGTCATCGGCCGTCGTCGGTATGTTGTTAAGGGCAGAATGGCACATGGCTTTTCCACACAAGCACTTGCGGGCCGGCTCATTGTGCGCGGAAAGTGTTGGTGTATAGTGCCCGAAAACAGACAGTATTTCGCTAGGGGGATTTTTTATGCGCGCACTGACCGCCTTGATCCTGTCCACCAGTCTCCTGGCGTCGTCCATGGCCATGGCTGCCGACAATGCCGGCCCGCTGGCGCCCGGCAAACCCGCAGGCGTCAAGCAGGCCGAACTGAGCACGACCTCCATCGTCCTGATCGGCTTCGGCGTGGTAGCCGCCATCGCGATCGGTGTCGCGTCTGGCTCCAATGGCAGCCCCGTCCAGCAGAATCCCCAGCTGGCTGTTACCACCGCCACGGTCTGATCGCGCGCTCGCGCGGAGTGCCGCAGGCCGCCGGCAATCGGCGGAGGTTGGGAGAGAGTTGTTCATGATTCATCACCAGGTGCGCGTGTTGGCGTGCGTCTGCGCTCTTTTTGCGGCAGGTCTGGTCACCGTGAGCCTGGCTTGGGGGCAGGAGGAGGGCGGCACCGGTCCGCTGGGCCCCGCCGGCGCCAACGTCACCTCCTATCAGATGAAGCCGGTGACGGCCGATGTCGAAAACACCGACCAGCAGCGGTTGAATGCCGATGCCGATCACGACAATTGGCGCCTGCATGGCCGCACCTACGACAATCAGCGTTTCTCGCCGCTGACCCAGATCAACGCGTCCAATGTCAAGCAGTTGAAGCCGGTGGCGTTGATCCAGACTGGCATGGCCAATGCGATGGAAGCCACGCCGCTGGAAATCGATGGGGTTCTGTTCGTCGAAACCGCCAGCAATCTTGTGCAGGCCTATGACGCGGTGACGGGCGAGCAGTTATGGTCCTATACGCCGGCCCTTGAATTTTCGAGCCTTTGCTGCGGTCCCCAGGCGCGCGGCGTGGCTGTGGCCTATGGCAAGGTCTATGTCGCGCAAGTGGACGGCCATGTCGTGGCGCTGGATGCCAGAACCGGCAAGGTGGTGTGGAAGACGCGCCGCGAAGACATCCTGCCCCAGCCTTACCACTGGTATACCTTCACCGGCGCGCCACAGGTCTATAACGGCCTGGTCGTGGTCGGCAACGGCGGCGCCGAATGGCCGACGCGCGGTTTTGTCGAAGCCCTGGATGCCGAGACCGGCAAGCTGGTGTGGCGTTTCAACATCACCGCAGGTCCTGATGACCCCAACTTCAAGGGCGCCTGGGAAGGCGACTCCTGGAAGATCGGCGGCGGCTCGATGTGGGATGCGGTGGCGGTCGATCCCAAGCGCGACCTGATGATGTTCGCGACCGGCAATCCCAATCCCGATCTTTATGGCGGTTTCCGCAAGGGTAACAATCTCTACACCGTCTCGATGGTGGCGGTGCATGCCAAGACGGGCAAGCTGGCCTGGTATTATCAACAGATCCCGCACGATGTATGGGATTTGGATTCAGCGGCGCCCACCGTATTGTTCGACGTCAAGGACAAGAACGGCCATCTCTACATCGTCAATCGCGATACCGGCGCATTGATCCGGCGTTCCGATGCCTTCGTCCCGCAGAGCGAATCCATCATCAAGATGATTCCACCGGACGACACCGCGCGGGTCTATTATCCGGCCAATCATGGCGGTGCGATGTGGCAGCCGCCGGCCTATTCGCCGCTCACCCAATATTTTTACACGATGGCGATAAATGAGCCACACATCTACAAGGTGAAGCCATCTAAACCCTGGGTGCCGGGAACCCCCGAAGTCGGCCAGCAGTTCGGCAACGCTGTTCCCACCGAGGCGGAACGCAAGGCGTTGCAGTCCCAGATGATTCCCAATTCTGGCA
>CAYQZM010000357.1:0-4448 GCA_964421935.1 uncultured Rhizobium sp.
GATCCTCGAGCTGGTCGCCAACGATCAGCCGCTCGAGCACGTCGCCGCGAGCATGGCGGAGGCGATGGCGAGCCATCTGCCGCGGTCGCTGTGCGCCATACGGATCGAGATGCCCGGCGATCAGCGGATCGCACTCTATCCCGGCTTTCCCCGCTCGCTCGCGGAGGCACTCGATCGGATCGAGATCTCCTCAATCAACGAGACGCTCTCGTGCGCCTCGATCGAGCACCTGGCGGATGCGGCGGACTGGAGACGCTACGTACAGAACGCGGGAACGCTGGTCGCGCACCGCCTGTACCGTGCCGTCCCGGTCATGCGCGATTCGCGGCGGACCGGCATCATTCTCTCCTTCACCCGCCAGGACAGCTCGGACTCGCACTCGCAGCAGCGGCTGCTCGAGTCCTGGGCACGATTCGCGAGCCTCGCGGTCGAGCGGCGCGGCCTCTACAAGCAGCTCTCCTTCAGGGCGCAGTACGATGCGCTGACGAATCTGCTGAACCGCGCTTCGCTCTACGAGCGGCTGGCGCAGATGGCCGGCGCCGCGGGCGCTCTCGCGCTGATCTACCTCGATCTGGATTCGTTCAAGGAGATCAACGACACGCTCGGCCATGCGGCCGGAGATGAAGTCCTGCAGCACGTCGCCAGGCAGATCTCCTCCATCGTACGCAGGACGGACACGGTCGCGCGAATCGGCGGTGACGAATTCGTCATCGTGCTCTCGAGCATCACCGACCGCGCAGAGGCCGAGCGGCTGGCGCAAGCCGTCGCCACTGCGATCTCGGCGCCAGTACAAGTGGGCGGCAGGCCGGTGTCGGTCGGAGCAAGCTTCGGCATCAGCCTCTACCCGCTCGATGGCGAGGATGCCGACTCCCTGCTCAGGGTGGCCGACGAATGCATGTACAGGATGAAGCTCGCGCACCACGATGCGACGCCGCGCATGCCGAAAGCCGGATAGTTGAAGCGCCTCTCCCGCACCTCAATGAAAGTCTCGCGACCGGGTGATGAGCTCTCCAAGCAGCGGTGAGCGGTCGATCAATCGTCGGGCCACGACGTGCATGACGCCTTCCTGCCGCTGCAGCTCACCCTGCACCTCGAGCAATCGCGATTCCAGCAGAGCGCGGCGATACTCGTCCCCTATCCGCTCCCACACGATGATGTTGACCTGTCCCGTCTCGTCCTCCAGCGTGAGGAAGGTCACTCCGCTTGCGGTGCCGGGACGCTGACGCATCAGAACGATACCCGCCGTATGTACAGGCTTACCGTGCGGAATGCCGTCCAGATCGCGGGCGCTGAGCAGATGCCTGGATTGCAGCGAATCCCGCAATAGCGCCAGCGGATGCCGTCCCAAGGTGAGGCCCACGGAGGCATAGTCGGCCACCAGACGTTCCCCTTCCGTGGGAGTCCTCAGCAGCGGAGTAGGCTCGCGGGCCGCCTCCTGGGGCGCATCGATCATGGCCGACTCGAGCGGCAGCGGCCGCTCGGTCCCGGCCACTTCCCAGAAGGCCAGATGCCGGTTGCCGCTCAGCGACGTGAACGCACCCGCCGCCGCCAGCGCCTCCAGATCGCCGCGATCCAGCGCCGCGCGAGCGGCGAGATCCTGCACGCTCGCGAACGGTTGCCGCCGCCGGGCGGCGATGAGTCTGTCCGCGCCATTGCGCGACAGCGATTTCACCAGACGCAATCCCAGCCGCAATGCCGGCTGACCATCCTCCCTCCGCTCCAGGGCGCAGTCCCAATCGCTCACGCAGACATCGACCGGCCGCACTTCCACTCCATGCGCCCGCGCATCCCGGACGAGCTGCGCCGGCGCGTAGAAGCCCATCGGTTGACTGTTGAGCAGTGCGGCCGTGAACGCCGCGGGCTCGTGACACTTGAGCCACGCCGAGTCGTACGCCAGCAGAGCGAAGCTTGCGGAATGCGAGTTATGGACCACGAAATTGTTCGCCAGGAAATTGTGATTTCCTTCAATTTGCAGATCGTAGGTCTCCTGTATCCCAACCGCCTCGATTTCGACGACTCTGTCCCAGTAAATCTCCGCGCCCACCAGTTGCAGCGGCTCACTCAGCGGGCATGCCGTGGCCACCTGATCTTCGACCCTCAATCCACCGAGCTGACACCACCCCCCCTTGGTCATGAATGGATGCTCCGCTGTCGCCATGATCGAGTGACCCAGCGCAGTCTGTAAACGCCATACCTGCTTTTTACCGCTCGCCCTCACCGCCACGACCGGACGCTTGCGCAGGCGCAACTCCTCATCGCATGCCAGTGTCGTCTTGATCCGAGCCTTTCCGGAGATGATTTCGTCAATGGTCAGCCATCGTCCCGTATCCGCGTCCACCACACGGGTCTCACCCACGACACACTCCGGGAACCCGTACTCGCCGAACCCCAGCATCTGCTGATAGATCCGCTCCGCGAATTCCGCCGCGTAGCCGCGCGCTCTCATGCCTCCGATCAGCTTCCCGCGGAAGTGCTCTATTCCCCCGCTGCGCTTCCATGCGCCCATCGCGCGGCGCAGCGCATCCGCCTCTCCGGGCGTGAAGCCGGCGGCCGCGATGGCGAGCTGCATCACCTGCTCCTGGAAGATCGGCACGCCGAGCGTGCGTTTCAACACCTCCTCGACCTCGGGACCGGGATAGCTGACCGGCTCGCCGGACTTGCGGCGCTTGAGGTACGGATGCACCATGTCGCCCTGGATGGGACCCGGACGGACGATGGCCACCTCGATGACGAGGTCGTAGTAGCAGCGCGGCTGCAGGCGCGGCAGCATCGCCATCTGCGCGCGCGACTCGATCTGGAAGACTCCGATGGTATCGGCGCGGGAGATCATCTCGTAGACCTCCGGCGCCTCCGCCGGCAGGCCTCCGAGGGCGTGCCGCGTGCCGCGGAAGTCGTTGACGAGATCGAATGACTTGCGCAGCGCGGTCAGCATCCCGAGGGCCAGCAGATCGACCTTGAGCAGCCCCAGGTCGTTGAGAGCGTCCTTGGCCCACTGCACTACGGTGCGCCCCTCCATGGTCGCATTCTCGATGGGCACGAGCTCCTCGAGCGCTCCCTCCGAGATCACGAATCCGCCGACATGCTGGGAGAGGTGCCGCGGGAACCCCGGGAAGGCGACCAGCTCCTGCGCGAGGGGCAGCAGCCTTGCGAGGACTGAGCCGTCGGGATCGAAGCCGGCCTCGCGCAGACGCTCGCGCATCACCTCGCCCTCGTCCCACCACTGCATGACCTTGGTGAGCCGCGCGCACGCATCGGGGTCGAGGCCGAAGATCTTGCCGAGATCGCGCAGCGCGCTTCTCGGCCGGTACATGATCACGGTCGCGGCGATCGCCGCCCGGTCCCGGCCGTATTTCTCGTAGACATACTGGATGACCTCCTCCCGCCGCTCGTGCTCGAAGTCGATGTCGATGTCGGGCGGCTCGTTGCGCTCTCGCGAGATGAATCGCTCGAAGAGCAGTGAGGCGCCGCGCAGCGGATCGACGGAGGTCACCCCCAGGCAGTAGCAGACGCGGGAATTGGCGGCGGAGCCCCTGCCCTGACACAGAATTCCCCTGCTGCGCGCATAGGCGACGATGTCGTGAACGGTCAGGAAGTAAGGCTCGTAGCGCAGCTCCGCGATGAGAGCGAGCTCGTGCTCGAGGGCGTCGCGTTCGCGCTTGGGGACCCCTTGTGGCCAGCGCCAGCGCGCACCGGTTTCCGTCAACTTGCGCAGATGGCTTGCCGGCGTCTCGCCCGGAGGGACGAGCTCATGCGGGTACTCGTATCGCAGCTCCTCCAGAGAGAAGGTGCACCGCCGGGCAATGGCCACCGTTTCCTCCAGCAGCTCACGCGGATAGAGCTTCGCGAGCCGCTCGCGCTCGCGTAAATACCGCTCACCGTTGGGATACAGCTTCCTGCCGGCCTCGGCGATCGTCACATTGTGCCGGATCGCGGTCACCGCGTCCTGGAGCCGGCGGCGCGCGCGCACGTGCATATGGACATCGCCGCTCGCCACCAGAGGCACGCCGACTTCACGGCCGACCCGCCGCAGCGTCTCGAGCCGCTCGCGGTCCTTTCCGTCGCGGAGCAGCTCGACGGCGATCCACAGTCTGTCGGAGAAGCGATCCTCGAGCCAGCGCGCCTCTTCGGAGGATGGGCGTTCAGGCAGCCAGAGGATGAGGCAGTGCTCGAGTCCGTTCTCTTCGAGGTCCGCGCGGGTCAGGAAATATCCCCCCTTCCCGGCGGCGCGCCGGCCGCGGGTGATGAGCCGGCAGAGCCGGCCGTAGCCCCGCCGATCGGCGGCGAGCGCCACGAGCTTCAATCCGCAAGCGAGGCGCAGCTCCGAGCCGATGATGAGCTTCAGCTGCTGGCCCTTGGCCGCCACGTGAGCGCGAACGGCACCGGCTACGGAGCATTCGTCCGTAACGGCGAGCGCCTCGTAACCCAGCTCGACCGCCTGCCCCACCAGC
>CAYQZM010000358.1:0-4246 GCA_964421935.1 uncultured Rhizobium sp.
CATGAAGCCGCGGATCTGGCGCGCCACAGCGCTGTAGTAGGAATGGCGCGGCTTGAGGATCACCGCGTGCGGGCAGAGCTTCTTGGCCTGGAACATCGGCATGGCCGAGCGCACGCCATAGGTGCGCGCGATGTAGCACGCGGTAGAGACCACCCCGCGCACTTCCCCGCCCACGATCAGCGGCTTGTCGTTCAACGAGGGATCGTCGCGCTTCTCGATGGCGGCATAGAAGGCGTCGCAGTCCATGTGCGCGATGGCGAGCCGGTCGAGTTCCGGATGGGCGACGACGCGCATCGAACCACAGGACGGACAAGGTTGATCGGCCTGTGCGTCCGACAGGCAGTCGCGGCAGAAAGCGGGCCAATCCTTAATTGCCATCGGGCCACAGCCACGCTGCTCCACGGACTCCGCTGGAATCCCCATGCAAGTTCTTCACGATCCGCGGCGGGGCGCCGAGGTTGAAGGCATATTTCTCCACCAGCGGCGGCAGATCGCGATAGAGCCGCTCGATATTCGAAAGTCCGCCGCCCAGCACGATGACATCCGGATCCAGGATGTTGGCCATGGTGGCCAGCGCCCGCGCGAAGCGGTCAACCCAGCGCTCCATTGCGGCGCGTTCTTCCGCGTTGTCCGAGGCGGCGATCTCTTCCGCGCTGGCATCGCGTCCGGTGGCGCGCTTGAAGTCGGCAGAGAGACCCGGCCCGCTGCACCAGACCTCCAGGCAGCCACGCTTGCCGCAATAACAAAGCGGCGCCGTCTTCACTTCTTCGATGCTAGGCGCGGGCAGGGGA
The DNA here is from genome assembly GCA_964421935.1 of uncultured Rhizobium sp. Lineage (GTDB taxonomy): Bacteria > Pseudomonadota > Alphaproteobacteria > Micropepsales > Micropepsaceae > Rhizomicrobium. The sequence goes on from CAYQZM010000358.1 coordinate 792, forward strand.
ATGTGCCCCCACTCGCCGCCGACGCCATGGGCGCCGCCCAACACTTTGCCGTCCACAACCACGCCGGCGCCCACACCGGTGCCGGCGATCACGCCAAACACGGTGGCGGCGCCGGCCGCGGCGCCGTCGCTGGTTTCCGACAGAGCGAAGCAGTTGGCGTCATTGGCCAGCCGCACCCGGCGCCCCAGCGCCCGCTCGAGGTCGCGGCGCAGAGGCTTGCCGATCAGCCAGGTGGTATTGGCGTTCTTGATCAGATTGGTGCCGGAGCTTTCGGTGCCGGGTATTGCCATGCCGACACTGCCGCGGGCGCCCAGTTCGGCTTCCGTGCCCGAGACAAGCTCGGCCAGCAGCTCCAGGAGGCCGTTATAGCCCTTGGGCGTCTCAACCCGGCGGCGCAGCGCGACCCGGCCATCCGGGGCCAGCGCGATGATCTCGGTCTTGGTGCCGCCCAGGTCTATGCCCAAACGAAGCGGAGCGGGCGGCATCAAATGCCCCCCAGGACATGGCGGGCCAGGTGCAGGTCTTTCGGCTTGACCCCTTCGGTCTCGCAGAAGCGCAGCAAAAGCGCCTCATGGGCGAGCAGATAGTCCAGAATTGCGACACTCATCTCCGGGCTTCCGGCACCCTGGCGTAGTGCGTCCACATCCAAACCGGAAAGGTTGAGGAACTTCTGTAAATCCTCCGGCTCGCCGGCCAGCCAGCCAAGGGTCGCAAAAGCCAGAATTTCCGCGTTTTCGGGGGTCATCACCGGGGCATCGTCAAGGGAGCGTTAAGAGATAATCCCTAATACTGCCGCAAACAGCCAGGGTCCCGTTGGGCCGGCAGGGTGGCGCCGTCCGTGCGCCTGGAGAAGCGAGCGATGGACGCCAAGACCAAGACGGTCCTGATCGTGGAGGACAATGAGCTCAATATGAAGCTCTTCCACGACCTGCTGGACGCCCATGGTTACCACATCCTGCAGACCAAGGATGGGATGGAGGCCCTGGATATCGCGCGGGAGCATCATCCCGACCTGATCCTGATGGACATCCAGCTGCCGGAAGTCTCGGGCCTGGAAGTCACCAAGTGGCTGAAGGAAGACGATTCCCTCAAGGCCATTCCCGTGGTCGCCGTCACCGCTTTTGCGATGAAGGGCGATGAAGAAGTCATCCGCCAGGGGGGCTGCGAGGCTTACATCTCCAAGCCCATCTCGGTGACCAGCTTTCTGGATACCGTGCGGCGTTTCATCGGGTAATTTTTCATGACGGCACGCGTTCTCGTCGTCGACGATATCCTCTCCAACGTCAAGCTGCTCGAAGCCAAGCTGACCGCCGAGTATTTCGAGGTCATCACCGCTTTCAACGGCATGGAATGCCTTGCCAAGATGGAGCAGGTCGTTCCCGATATCGTGCTGCTCGACGTGATGATGCCGGGCATGGACGGCTTCGAGGTCTGCCGCCGCATCAAGTCCAATCCCAGGACCGCGCATGTGCCGGTGGTGATGGTCACCGCCCTGGACCAGCCGTCGGATCGCGTCGCGGGCCTGGATGCCGGCGCCGATGATTTTCTCACCAAACCGGTGGATGACGCCGCGCTCTTTGCCCGGGTCCGTTCGCTGGTGCGCCTGAAGATGATGACCGACGAGCTTCGCATGCGCGAATCCACCGGTCAGGGCATGGGCCTGATCGATCCGGCCGAGACCTTGGTGGATAGCAACCAGTCCGGCCGCATCCTGGTGATCGAGGACCGCCCCGAAAGCGTCGCCTGGTTCATTGGCGCGCTGTCCCCCAAACATGAGGTCGCCTCGGCCGACACCTTCGAGGAAGCCCTGGTGCGGGTGAAGGGCGGCGATTTCGATCTGATCGTGGTCTCGCTGGGCATGCGCGGCTTTGATGGCCTGCGCTTGTGCTCGCAGCTTCGCTCCCTGCCGGAAGGGCGTCACGTGCCGATCCTGGTGGTGGTGTCGGACGGCGACCGCCGCAAGCTCACCCAGGCCCTGGAAAAGGGCGTCAACGACTATCTCACCCGGCCGGTGGACAAGAACGAGATGGTCGCCCGGGTGCGCACCCAGCTGCGCAAGAAGCGCTATGCCGACCGGCTGCGCCACAATGTCCAGCTCAGCCTGGAGATGGCTATCACCGACCAGCTTACCGGCCTGCACAATCGCCGCTACATGGCGCGGCATCTGGATGCCTTGCTGGAAAGTGCCAAGAAGAACGGCCGGCCGCTGGCCTTCGTCATCATGGACATCGACTTCTTCAAGCATGTCAACGATACCTATGGCCATGACATCGGCGATGAGGTGCTGAAGGAATTCGCGGCCCGTATCGCCGCCAATGTGCGCGGCATCGACCTGGCCTGCCGCTATGGTGGCGAGGAATTCGTGGTCGCCATGCCGGATACCGACATGGCCTTTGCCTGCAACATCGCCGAGCGGCTGCGCCAGTCCATCGAGACCACGCCGGTCAAGATCAGCCGCACGCCCAACCAGCTCAATATCACCATCTCCATCGGCATCGCCCAGTGTGAAGGCGAGGGCGATACCGCCGACAAGTTGTTGCACCGCGCCGACCAGGCGCTGTATCGCGCGAAACGCACGGGCCGCAACAAGGTCGTCGCGGATGCGGCATAGCCGCATCCTTTAATTTGATTGCCCGCTATCACGGGCGGGGCGCCGCCTGACGGCGCCTTTTGGCGCCCGGGTTGTTAGCACGCTGACGCTACTCACCTCCTCGCTCAGGTGCCCTTGTACGCGTCGCTCCTGATCAGGCGCCAAAATCCGCTTGTCAGGATCCGTGCCGGGTGTTCCAGATTCTGTTCATGCCCGGTTCAGGTTGGAAAACCTATCCTCCAATCATTCCCGATGTCCTGCTTCGGCAGGCAGATGGAGCAGCGAACCCCACCGGAATGCCCCTCCCCGGTGGGGTTTGTTTTGCGCCTAGAGCAACGAGCCTTGCTCCGGCGGATAACTGACCTGGTTCCCCTCCACATGCGCGAACGGCGTCAGCTTGTGCATGCGGTGCGCGGTTTCGGAGATGATCTCCACAACCGGGATGTCGCGGGCATTCAAGGCGTCCGCCACCAGCGAGCGGTGGCAGCGCCAGGGAACCGCTTCGGCGCACATGATCGCGACACGAGCCTTGTGGCCGGTCTCGATCAGATCATGCAGTCCTTCTTGAAACTCGGCGGTCTGCATATGGTCGGCATAGCCGCGGAAACTCTTGTTGCGCCAACCCGTGTTTTGTGAATCCTTTCGCGCGTGGCGCAGACCGCCAAGCGAGGGCAGGGCGCGATAGCCTATGCCGGCCACCGCCAGAGATTTTCGCAGCGCGTCGCCACTGAACTGCGGATTGTGCCGGGATTTGGGGACGGTGCGGATATCCAGCAGGCACGCGATGCCATAGGTTTTCAAAATCTGGATGAAGCGCTCGATCGGCAAGGTCGAGTGTCCGACGGTAAAGATGGTGCCGGCCGGC
>CAYQZM010000359.1:0-19041 GCA_964421935.1 uncultured Rhizobium sp.
TTGTCGCCCTCTTGCCCGGTATGCCGACGATCGTGTTCGCCGCACTTTCCGGCGGCACCGGCTCGCTCGCCTGGTATGCGCACAAGCGCAAGAACCAGCGTACCGCGGAAGCTGCCGCCGAAAACGCCCAGACTGCGTCCGCGCCGAAAGAAGAGCCGATCTCCAGCGCACTTGCCCTGGATCTGCTGCGCATCGAGCTGGGCTATGGCCTGTTGCCACTGATCAACGATGTGCAGGGCCACCGCATCACCGACCAGATCAAGGCCTTGCGCCGCCAGCTTGCCCAGGAGATGGGCTTTGTCATGCCGGCCGTGCGCATCCTGGACAATATGCAGCTTGGCGCCAACGAGTACCGCATCCGCGTCAAGGAATTCGATTCCGGCAAGGGCGAGCTCTTCCCCGGCTCATTCCTGATCATGGATCCCAAGGGCCTGCCGATCGACCTGCCCGGCACGCATACGACCGAGCCCGCCTTCGGCCTGCCCGCCACCTGGGTCACCGGCAGCCTGAAGGAAGAAGCCAGCTTCCGCGGCTTCACCGTAGTGGACCCCGGCACGGTGCTGACCACGCACCTGACCGAGGTGCTGAAGAACCATATGGCGGAGCTGCTCTCTTATGCGGAGACCAAGAAGCTGCTGGATGACTTGCCGCCGGAAAACAAGAAGCTGGTGGAAGAGCTGATCCCCTCCCAGATTTCCGTCACCGGCGTGCAGCGCGTGCTGCAGACCCTGCTGTCCGAGCGCGTCTCTATCCGCGACCTGCCCGCCATCCTGGAAGGCATCGCCGAGGCCGTCGGCCACACCAAGAACGCGCTCTATATCACCGAGCATGTGCGGGCGCGGCTGGCGCGCCAGCTCTGCCACGCCAACCTGTCGCCCGGCGGCTATCTGCCACTGGTGGCGCTGTCGCCAGCCTGGGAACAGGCCTTTGCCGAATCCATCATCGGCCAAGGCGAAGAGCGCCAACTCGCCATGGCGCCCTCCCAGCTCCAGCAGTTCATCCAGCAGGTTCGCGAGGCCTTCGACGAGGCCAGTGGCAAGAATGAAGTGCCCGTACTCCTGACCTCGCCGCAGATCCGGCCCTTCGTCCGCTCCATCATCGAGCGCTTCCGGCCTGCGACCGTGGTGATGAGCCAGAACGAAATCCACGCCTCGGTGCGGTTGCGCACGCTTGGTCAGGTCTAAGGCCCCGGCATGGCTCTGGGCATCAATCTGGTTGCCTTCCCCCAGGCCGATCTGCGCGCCTTGCTGGGTGCGGCGGTACGCCGCCACCGCCTGCCCGAAAACCTGGGCCAGGAACTGGTGCGGGAGGCGGCGAACTTTCCAGAGGTGAGCGCGGACGCGGCACTGGCTTTCGCCATTGCCCAGCGCATCAAGCCTGCGCCGATCGCCTTTGAAACAGCACGCGGCATCCTGCTGGCAGGTCCGCGCGGCGCCGGCAAAAGCGCGGTCGCGGCCAAGATCGCCCACGCCGCGACCCTGGCCGGGCGCAAGGTGGAAATCACCCGGGCCGATACCGGGCTTGCCCTTTTCCGCACCAATTCCCACGTGCCGGAGCTTCTGACGATCATGGAGGCGGACGGGTTTAGTCCCTTAAATGTCCGCGCCGCCTCGGCCTTTCGTGCGCTTGGCGAGATCGAAAATGTCGAGACCATCGGCGTGGTCTCGGCCCTTAACGATGCCGAGGATGTCAGTGATCTGATGTCGGCCTTCCGCTTTCCCCGCGTGATTGTCACCCATCTGGACTTGACGCGCCGCCTGGGCGCGGCGCTGGCCGCGGCCATGAGCGGCGCGGGGCTGGCCTGTGTCACCTATGGCCCGGGCGCCGAGGATGGACTGGGCATGCTGTCGCCCGGCGCCCTCGCCGCGCAAATGCTTGATACGACAACGCATTAAAGCGCCAAGAATTTTGCGGCGTGAGCAGGGTGAGGCCCGGTTCGCGCGGTACGCGCGAACGAAATGGTCCGGGGGACCATTTCGAGGGCCGAACGCGCGGAGCACAAGCGACGCGCCGGGAGCTATAGCCTTGTACTTTGACGCACAGCACTCGCCCGCTTTGCGGGCTCGCGCAGGGCAAGCTTTTCTAATTCGCTTCGCTCATAAGAAAAGCTAAGCCAAAGACTAGCGCTTTTTGCCGCCGCCCCTAGGCTTGTTGTCTATCGCCAACGGTCCCGGGCCCAGTCCCACCATCAGCAACAATCCGCCGGAAATGGCGAAGTCGCGGATGAACAAGGAAAATTGCGCCGTTCGGGCCGCCGCGTCGCCATAGTGCCAGAAATCATGCAGCGCGAAGGTGGACCCAAGGGTCATGACAAACAGCATCACTGCCCCATGACGGGTATGCCAGCCGAACAGCAGCGAGATACTGCCAAGGACAATCAGGACCAACGCCACCAGCAGTACCAGCGGCGGAATCGGCACATGCCGCGCGGCCAACTCCGCGGCGATGCCCTGCCAGTTGCCTAAAATATCGCCGGCGCAGCTTAGGTAAAAATAGACGAAGGCGCAGCGACCGAAGAAAGGCGCGATTGTTTCTGAAAATGACATGACCGTGATGCCCCCAAGCCGGCGGTCAGCCGACTCATCCCCGGAAAGCATAAGCCAGCCGCACCGCCGTTCAACCAGATGGCGGAACTAAGACTTTTGGCGGAAAACCGCGAGTCGTTGCGACTTTTAAGCAACAACAGCTGCGTCAGGACGGCTCGGATAGGGAACGGCGAAATCGGCGCCCGCGTTTATTCGCCGAAGGGACCTGGATTTTGAGGGTCTAGAAGATGTCTGCGATTGGTATGCCCGCCCCCCGCGGGAAGGGATTTGCGATTTCTGCTTATGCCGATGTGCGGCATGCGCATTTGTGCTTCGAGCGTCAGCAATCCCTGATGCTGCGGAATATGGAATGGGAAAATCGCGTCGAGCCGCTGCTGCCCTGGAGCACGCTGATCATGCGTGGCGTGGGCCTTGTGGCCTTGGCGTCGGTTTTTCTGGCTTTTGTGGTCTGACGTCGGGAGCCTGAAAAGCCAAAAAGGCCCTTTCCGGCGATTCAGAAAGGGCCTTGGGGATCAGCGGATATCAGTGCAGGCCTGTCACAGCCTGCAGCGTTCGACGAATTAAGCCGACCGTAAAGTGTGCTTGCGCAAATGGCGTACCAGGGCCATCTCGTCCAGGCGCACCTGGGCACGGCGAGCCTGGATTTCGGCCAGGCGTCTTGTCTGCTGCTCGGCCGCCACTTCCAGCGATTTGAAGTCCTGAAAGGCTGTCGCCAGTTCGGCCTGGGCGACCGCATATTCACGCTCTATTTCCTTGAGGGTGGTGCGCAGGTTTTCGCGCCGCGCCTCGATGGAGCGCAGGAAGGAGGGGAAGGCCAGGCGCCCGATGTCGGAATCGCCGGCCCGCTGCTTTTCCCGGACCACGTTATCGTCCAGGTCGGCCAGCTTGCGTTCAAGGTCTGCCTTCATCGCATCAATGGATGCAATGCGGCGCTTCATTTCATCTACGCGGAAGCGTTTCAGGCGCAGCAGCGTGTCGGTCCGGTTCATCGCGCACTCCCTTGCGCCCCGCCGAGAATGACGGCCAGCGCGTCATAGCCATCGGCCATTCTCGCGCGCTCGGTTTTGGACTGGCCCAGGAAGGCCTCGAGCTGCGGGTAAAGCCGCACAGCTTCGTCCACTTCAGGATTCGTGCCAGCCTTGTAGGCGCCAAGCCGGATCAGCTCGGCCATATCTTCGTAAATGGTCATCGGCGCGCGGGCTTTTAAAACAAGCCTTTGTTCGTCTTCGCTGTTGCAGCCGGGCATGGCGCGGCTGACCGATTTAAGAATATTGATGGCGGGAATGCGGCCACGTTCCGAAATGGCACGTTCCAAAACGATATGGCCGTCCAGGATGCCGCGGACCGCGTCGGACACCGGCTCGTTATGGTCATCGCCTTCCACCAGCACGGTAAACAGGCCCGTGATGGTGCCCCCGCCCTGTTCGCCGGGGCCGGCCCGCTCCAGCAGGCGCGGCAGTTCGGCAAAGACGGTAGGCGTGTACCCCTTGCTGGCCGGCGGCTCACCGGCGGAAAGGCCGATTTCGCGCTGGGCCATAGCAAAGCGGGTCACCGAATCCATCAACAGCAGCACATTCAGGCCCTGGTCGCGCAACTGTTCGGCCACCGTCATGGCAACATAGGCCGCCTGGCGGCGCACCAGCGGCGCTTCATCGGATGTCGCCGCCACCACCACCGAACGGGCCAGACCTTCCGGGCCCAGATCGTCCTCGACGAATTCCTTCACCTCGCGGCCGCGCTCGCCGATCAGGCCGATCACGATGGCGTCGGCGTCGGAATTGCGTGCCAGCATGGAAAGCAAGGTGGATTTGCCCACGCCGCTCCCTGCGAAAATGCCCATGCGCTGGCCGGCGCAGCAGGTGGCGAACTGATTAAGAGCGCGAATCCCGAGATCCAGCTTGCCGCCGATGCGCGCGCGCCTGGTGGCGGCCGGCGGGGGCGCCTTGATGGGATAGGCCTTGGTGCCCTGAGGCAACGCGCCTTTGCCATCGGTGGGATTGCCGAAGCCGTCGATCACCCGGCCCAGCCAGGCCTTGCACGGATAGATGGAGGCAGGCCTGTCCTCGAAATCGGTGCGGGCCCCCAGGGTGATTCCATCCAGCGGACCCAGCGGCATGACCAGCGCCCGGCCGTCCCGAAAACCAACCACTTCACAGGGAATTTTCTTGTCTTTTCCAATGGTTACCGTGCATTGCCCCCCCAGGCTGACAGCACCTTGCGCCCCCGTCACTTCTACGGCCAGGCCCTCGATTCGAGCGACACGGCCAAAGCGGGTCAGAGCGGGAACCGCCTCGATATCCTGGATAAGGGCGTGCATCAAAAATCCTTCAGACTACGGAGAATTTTGCCTCTCCCGCCCTGCCATCCTGAGGCCAGAACTTTAAATGGCGGTAAACTTAACAAATCGAATCAACCCCCTAGCCGGTGCCGGAGTCCTTTCCGGGCCTTTAAGCCGGGATGAGGAAAGGCTGAAGCCTGGGGGAAGGTGTTAAATCTGCTGTTAACTATTTGCGCTTACCGTTCGGAAACCGGTTAACCGTGCCCCGTAGAACTACGAGGCATGTCCGAACGTGAAAGAGGGGCCAGATATGCGCGTACTCCTGATCGAAGATGACAGCGCCATGGCGCGCAGCATCGAACTGATGCTGCGCAGCGAAGGACTTAACGTTTACACCACCGATCTCGGTGAAGAGGGGATCGATCTCGGCAAGCTGTACGATTACGACATCATCGTACTCGACCTGCAGTTGCCCGATATGTCGGGTTTCGAGGTTTTGAAGGCCCTGCGCGTCGCCAAGGTGCAGACGCCGGTCCTGATCCTCAGCGGCAACGCCATCGTCGAGGCGAAGGTTAAGGCACTTGGTTTCGGCGCCGACGACTATATGACCAAACCCTTCCACAAGGATGAACTGGTCGCGCGCATCCAGGCCGTGGTCCGCCGCTCCAAGGGCCACAGCCAGTCGGTGATCACCACAGGCAAGCTGACGGTTAACCTGGACGCGAAGACCGTGGAAGTGGACGGCGCCCGGGTGCACCTGACCGGCAAAGAATATCAAATGCTGGAGCTGCTCTCGCTCCGCAAGGGTACCACCCTGACCAAGGAAATGTTCCTCAACCATCTTTATGGCGGCATGGACGAACCGGAGCTGAAGATCATCGACGTCTTCATCTGCAAGCTGCGCAAGAAGCTGGCCGCCGCCACCGAAGGCGCCAATTACATCGAGACTGTCTGGGGCCGCGGCTATGTGCTGCGCGATCCCAATGGCGAGGAAATTATCCAGGTCGCGTAAGCGCTGGATAGATGGACGAGAAAAGGGCGCCTTCGGCCGCCCTTTTTATTTTGTTTACCCTCATCCGTCGCAACTCGAATCGGCTGCGCCCATATCTCGTTGCGACACCTTCCCCCTTCCAGCGGCTTCGCCGCGAGGGGGAAGGAAGCTGGCAGATGCTGAACGTCGCTCGGCGAAAGGCTTCGCTCGAGGTTACTTTGCGGTGCAGTTCAGCAGCCGGTTGTCCAGGGACGAGCCGATCAGGAGGCCCTGTGTGGACGAGACCGCCACACTGGCCGCGGCAATCTCGCTGCCGTCATTGCCATACATCTGCGAAGCCTCCTGCGGCACCCCGTTCAGCAGACTGACCCGGAACACCTGCGAGGTGTCGTGCGCCTTCGGGTCGGCGGCGAAAGCGCGCCAGTGGAACAGGTTGGCATGGCCTGTCGCCCAGACCTGGCCGTAGGAATCCAGGCTGAGCTTTTCCGGCGCGGCGGCCAGGGTCAAGGAATCGTCTTCCTTCAGGTTGCCGCTGAACATATCGCGGCTGAAGGACTTGATGCTGCGGGTGGTCAGGCTTGCCACCAGGAGATGACTGCCATCGGGGGAAAGCACCAGACCACGGGCGCCATAAAGTCCATCGGCAACCGACTTGAAGGTCATGCCATTGAAGTAAAGCACCTCCGAGGCCGGCAGCAGCCCGTAACCGGCAAGCTGCCGGGTGGTGTTATTTCCGGCGCGGTTGTTGCTGACATAGAAGGCGCCCGGCCCCGCTGCCGCCACATCCTGCGGATCGGTCAAAAGACCGCCTTCGATGGTCCCTTGCGGTTTCAATGCGGGACTGTCGCCGGTGGCGATCTCGAAAGAGTCGATACTGAAACGGCCGGTGCTGTGCCGGTTGACGGCAAACAGATAAACGCCGCTGCCGCCGGGCGCGCGATAAAGGCTGATCCCGCGGGGATGAAAGTCCCTCGGGCCGCCGGTCATTTTGGTCAGCTTGCCCTTTTGAAGGACATAGATGCCATCGCGCGCATCGGGTCCGCGGGCGCTGGCCACCGCCACAAAAACCGGGCCGCCGGCGGCTTCCATGTCCTCGACGCCCGGCACCGAAGCCACGGTTTTGCAGCTTCCCACAAAGCCGGTCGGCACACTGGAAAACAGGCCATTGGCCCATAGCGCCCGGCCCACGAACACTGCCAGCGCCACGCCCGCCATGATGGCAACGCCGCGCCGCGATCACAGCCGCCGTCTCATGCCGGCCCCAATTCCGATGTGTCCGCGAACTGCAGTGAAGCCAGCCGGGCATAAAGACCGCCGCCGGCCATCAGCTCGGCATGGTTGCCTTGTGCGACCACCTGGCCGTCATTCATCACGACAATGCGCTTCAGCCGCTGGATGGTGGAGAAGCGGTGCGCGATCACCAGGGTGGTGCGGCCTACCATCAGATTGGCCAGCGCCGTCTGCACCAGCCGCTCATTTTCCGCATCCAGCGCGCTGGTGGCCTCGTCCAGCAGCAACAGCGGCGCATCGCGCAGGATGGCGCGGGCGATGGCAAGCCGCTGGCGCTGGCCGCCCGACAGGGTCACGCCACGCTCACCCACCAGCGTGTCGAAGCCGTCCGGCAATTTCTCGATGAACTCGCTGGCAGCGGCGGCATCGGCTGCGGCGCGCACCTGCGCGTCTGTGGCGTCTTCGCGACCATAGCGGATATTGGCGGCGATCGAGCCGGAGAAGATCACCGGCTCCTGCGCCACCACGGCAATGTGGCGCCGCAGGTCCGCCGGATCGAGCTGGGTTATGTCCACGCCATCGAAGCGGATGGCGCCGGCTTGTGCCTCATAGAAGTGCAGCATCAACTGAAAGACGGTGGACTTGCCCGCGCCGCTGGGCCCCACCAGCGCCACGGCCTCTCCGCCCGCCACCGTCAGCGAGAAATCATTCAGTGCCTTGAAGTCCGGCCGGGTGGGATAGCGGAAGCTCACATTTTCAAAGCTCACCGCGCCCGACGGGTTCGCGGGCAGCGCCAACGGCTTTGCCGGCGCGCGGATCACCGGGATCTCATGCAGCAGCTCCATCAGGCGTTCCGTGGCGCCGGCGGCGCGCTGCAGATCGCCCCACACCTCCGACAGCGAACCGACGCCGCCGCCGACCAGGACGCCAAAGACGATGAACGCCACCAGATCGCCCCCGGTGGTGCGATGGGCGATGACATCATGCAGCCCCACCAGAAGGATGGTCGCCAGACAGCCAAAGGCGGTGAAAATTGCTACCGCCGTCAGGATGGCGCGCGCCCGGGTACGATCGCGGGCAAATTCAAACGAACGCTCCACCGCCTCGCCGAAGGAACGGCGCTCGTAATCCTCCTGGGTGAAGGCCTGCACCGTCGGCACGGCATTCAAGGTCTCGGTGCCGCGCGCCGCCGTCTCGGCAATGGAATCCTGGCTTTGACGCGAGAGCCTTCGCACCCATCTGCCGAACAGAAGGATAGGCAGCATCACGATCACCACGGAGCCTACCACCAGCAGCGCCAGCTTCAGGCTGAGCACGAACATCAGGATCAGGCCGCCGGTCATGTTGACCAGGTTGCGCATGGCCAGCGAGGCCGATGAGCCGATGACGGTCTGGATCAGGGTCGTGTCGGCGGTCATGCGGGAGAGCACTTCGCCGGTGCGCGTGATCTCGAAGAATTGCGGCGACAGCCGCAGCACATTGTCGAACACCGCCTTGCGGACATCGGCCACGACCCGCTCGCCCAGCCAGGTCACGGCATAGAAGCGGGTGGCCGAGGCCAACCCCAGAATGGCAGCCGCCAGCACAAAGGCGCCGTAAAAGCCGGTCAGGGCGTGAGCCTGGGCCTCGCTCAGCCCCTGGGCATTGATCAGCCCCCGCAGAAACAGGGGCAGAACCAGGGTGGCGGTCGAGGAAGCCAGCAGAGCAAGGATCGCCACCGCGATCCGGCCTCGATAGGGCTTCAGAAAGGGTAGAACAGCCGTTAACGGGGCCAGGGACCGGCTTTTGGGCCGCCCGGCCGCGACGCGGGCGGTTTCGGTAGTAAAACTGGTGTCGCCCCGGGCCAAAAGCGGTGCCTCGTTAACAGGTTAGGGCTGTATATAGGCGTGAAGCGGCCGGATAAATGGGCCTATTGCCTCGGTGGGACCCCTTCCCGTATAAGCCGCCGCTCCCGGGTACCCGTCGGCATGGGCGACCCGCCATGAAAGGTTTCGCGTCATGAAAAAGGGTATCCACCCCGACTACCACTTTGTCGAAGTTCAGCTGAACGACGGCACCACGTACAAGACGCGCACAACCTACGGCACGGCGGGCCAGAAGGTCACCTTGGATATCGATCCCACCACGCACCCGGCCTGGACCGGCGGCCAGCAGCAGTTGATGGACCGCGGTGGACGGCTCACCCGCTTCAACAAGAAGTTTGCTGGGTTCGTGAAGGGCTGAGACCCTTTCCACGGAATACAGGAACGCCGCCGGTTCCCCGGCGGCGTTTTTATTTGCACGAGGCTTGCCTGGGCGTGAGGATTTTTGGGCCGTGAGCAGGAGCGCCGCGCGATGCGTACAAGACGTGCGTGAGCGAAGGCGCGACGAACTTATGGCCCAAAGGGACCGCGCCTATTTGAAGGCTTGCGCCAGGGCGTCCATCTGCCCCCGCGCTCCGGCAGGCGCCAACGCCTGATCCCCGAACAGGATGTCGTCGAGCCGGGCGATGCGTCGGTAAAGATGGTCGCTGCGGGTGAGAAGATCGGTCAGCGCCATCGGCAAGGTCGAAAGATCATCGGGCGAAACGCCCAGGCAAAATTCCCGGCTGCCCAGGCGGTAACGGTCGTTGAGGGCATCGGTATGCGCCATGTCGCCGTCGCGCACCGCCCGCTGCACCAGAAGCCAGCTTGCGGCCTGCATCAGCCGGGTAGTCACCCGCATGCTTTCGCCGGCATAGAGCATGGCGGCCTTGCGCGGCAGCACGCGCGCTTCCTCGCGGCCCTTGCCGTCCAGATAGCGCGCGGTTTCCTCCACCAGCGCCATGCCTTCATCGAAGGTCTTGTCGAACATGACGGAGTCGGTAAAGGCGCGGTCGTGATCAGTCCTGGACATATATTCCCCCGAAAGCCGGCGAACGCTAGCAAGACTTATGAGATGCGCAAGTGCAGAGGTTGGTAAACAAGCCGATCGCGCTCAACACAGTGTATTTCCGCTGTGCGTATTAACATTGATCACTTCTTGAAAAAATTCTCCGCCGCCGAGCGCGTCGCGTGACGCGAAGCGATGGCCTGGCGGCAGCGCGCGACTTCTTCTTCCAGCCGCGCGATCCGGCTTTCCAGCTCATGCGCGGAAAGCGTGGAAATATCTTCGCCCAGCACGATATCGGGCAACTTCTTGCGCGGCTGCAGGTCGTCCAGGTCCATGGTCTTTTCGCTTTGGCGGTGCTTTGGTCCCTTCGCGGGAGCCGCACCGGAGATTAGTCTGTGCCCGTCTCAAATGACACGCAAGACATGAAAGCCATCGCCGTCGAAAACCCCGGTCAACATTACCGGCTGGTGTTGCACGAAGTCCTCGCGCCGCGGCCGGGCGCGGGCCAAGTGTTAATTCGCGTGGCGGGCGCCGGCCTCAACAATGCCGACCTTTTGCAGGCGCGTGGGCTTTATCCCCCGCCCTTCGGGGCCTCGCCAATCCTTGGGATGGAAGTGTCGGGCGTCATCGCCGAACTGGGCGAAGGGGTGCAGGGCTGGAAGATCGGCGAAAAAATCTGTGCCCTGCTCGCCGGCGGCGGCTATGGCGAATTCGCGGTGGCCGATGCCGGCTGCATCCTGACCGTGCCCGAGAGTGTCGATCTGGTCGAAGCTGCAGGCCTGCCCGAGGCAGCCTTCACCGCCTGGACCAACGTCATGGATACAGGCCGCCTGCAGCCGGGCGAGAGTTTGCTGATCCATGGCGGCACATCGGGCATTGGCAGCCTCGCCATCCAGATGTTCGCCGCGCGCGGCCATCGCATTTTCACCACCGCCGGTTCGGAGAGGAAATGCGAAGCGGCGCGCAGCTTCGGCGCGGCGCGCGCCATCAATTATCACACCGAGGATTTCGTGGCGGTGGTGAAGACTGAAACGAACAGCGAAGGCGTGGATGTGATCCTGGACATGGTCGGCGGCAGTTACATCCAGCGCAATATCGAGGCCGCCGCGCCTTGGGGCCGCATCATCAACATCGCCTATCAGGAAAGCTTCCAGGCCGAGGTGAATTTCAGAGCCGTCCTGACCAAGCGCCTGACCCTGGCCGCCACCACCTTGCGCGGACGCGATACCACCCAGAAACAAGCCATCCGCGACGCCTTGGTCCGCGAGGTCTGGCCCCTTCTGGGAACACAGGTAAAACCCGCGATCGACCGCATTTTCCCCTTGGCGGAGGCCGGCCAAGCCCATGATTTGATGAGGAAAACAGGCCACATCGGCAAAATCCTGCTGCAACTTATGTGAATTTCTTTGCAAGCCGGGGCCGGGCAGGTCTAAAACACCGCCATTCCTCGAAAGGATAGACCTGACGAGGGGCGGTGGACCTGGAAAGGGTTCCCGCTCAACGGGAGAAAACCGCCATGGCTGTCGAACAGAAGCCCCTGATGCCCAAAGCCACCGCCGTCTGGCTGGTGGACAATACCGCGCTGACCTTCGAGCAGATCGCGGATTTCTGCGGCCTGCATCCCCTGGAAGTGAAGGGCATCGCCGACGAAGACGTGGCCAAGGGCATCAAGGGCCAGGACCCGGTGGCGTCAGGCCAGCTCACCCGCGAGCAGATCGCCGAGGCCGAGAAGGATCCCAAGAAGCGCCTGAAGATGGCGCCGGCCAAGCACAAGATGCCCAACGTGCGCCTGAAGCGCGCGCCGCGCTACACCCCGGTCTCCAAGCGCCAGGACAAGCCGGATGCCGTCTATTGGCTGATCAAGAACCATCCGGAATTCACCGACAGCGAGATCATCAAGCTGATCGGCACCACCAAGGCCACCATCGCCAAGATCCGCGAGCGCTCGCATTGGAATGCCGCCAACATCAAGGCGGTGGATCCGGTGACGTTGGGCCTGACCTCACAGCTGGAACTGGATCTGGCGGTGAGCCGCGCCGCCGGACGGGTGGAACGCGCCGCCAAGCGCGCCGCCAAGAAGGGCCCGTCGCTCAAGCCGATTTCCGAGACCACGGCCCCGGTGGAAATGCCGCCGCGCGCTGAAGAACCCTCCGCGGGCACGCCGGCGCCGGACAACTACGCCTTGTCGAGCGAGTTGGAACAGGACTGATTCATTGGTCATCCCGGGCGCGGCGCAGCACACAGTGGTGCGCCGCCGATCGGGGGGCCACTATCGGCAAGTTGGATTCCGGCTCGCGCGCCGCTTTGGCGGCGCTTGGCCGGAATGACAAAATTGAGCGGTGCGGCGCTAAAGATACCTGAGCGCCACGAAGCCCAGCACCAGCGCAGCCAGGAACAGAACCAGCGCCAGCTCGAGATATTTCTCGAGCAGCGCCTGGGCGCGCTCACCCAACAAATAGATCAGCAGCGCCTCGATCACCACATAACGGATGGTGCGGGTCACGGCCGAATAGAGCATGAAGAGCGGGAAGCTGACCCCGGCCAGGCCCGAAGCGATGGTCACCAGCTTGTAAGGAATGGGCGTCGCCCCCTGCACCATGATCAGATAGGCATTGCTGGTGTATTTGGCGCGCAGCGCTTCGACCTGCTCCAGCGGCACATGCAGGGCATGGATCAGCCATAGCCCGGCCGTTTCCCAGAACACCGCGCCGATGGTGTAGCCCAGCATCCCGCCCGCCACCGACCAGAAGGCCACCCAGAGCCCGAGCCGGAAGACGCGTTTGCGGTCCGCCAGCATCATTGGCAGCACCATCACGTCGGCGGGGATGGGAAAGAAGCTGGCCTCGGCAAAGGCAAACAGCGCCACGGCCGCCCAGGCATGGCGGCCCTTGGCGTTTTTCAGCATCCAGGCATAAACGGCGCGCAAACCGCGCGGTTTGGTCGTGGGTTCGTCAATGATCATGGTGGATCGGCTTCTAACATTGCCGGCGGGTTCATCCAACCTTGCCGGGCCGCTGACCTTTCAATAGCGTCCCGGTCATGGCCGCCAAAAAGACCGTCAAGAAAACGCAACAGTCGCGGAAAATCCCCAGAAAGGCGCGGAATAAGCCTTACGAAGGGGGACTGGGCCGGACAGCGGCCAACCATCAGCCGTTAACCCCACTCTCATTTTTAGAGCGGGCCGCGTCGGTCTTCCCCCACCACACTGCCATCATCCATGGCCGGCAGCGCTTCGATTACGCGACCTTCTATGCGCGCGCCCGACGCCTGGCTTCGGCGCTGGCCAAGGAGGGTATCCGCAAAGGCGACACCGTGGCGGTGATGTTGGCCAACACCCCGCCCATGCTGGAAGCCCATTATGGCGTGCCCATGCTGGGTGCGGTGCTGAACGCGCTGAACACGCGGCTGGATGCCAAGTCCGTCGCTTTCATGCTGGAACATGGCGGCGCCAGGATCCTGATCACCGACCGGGAATTTTCAGCGACGGTGGCGGAGGCCTTGGCCTTGCTGAAAAAGAAGCCGCTGGTGATCGATTACGACGATCCGGAATTTCCCCAAAGCGGCGCCCGGCTGGGCAAGCTCGACTATGAAAAGTTCCTGAAGTCCGGCGATCCCGGCTTTGCCTGGAAAATGCCGGACGATGAATGGGACGCCATCGCCCTGAACTACACCTCGGGCACCACGGGCAATCCCAAAGGCGTGGTCTATCACCATCGCGGCGCCGCGCTGATGTGCTACGGCAATGCCCTGGCCGGCACCATGGTCGAGCATCCGGTGCTGCTCTGGACCTTGCCCATGTTCCATTGCAATGGCTGGTGCATGCCCTGGTCGCTATCGGCGGTGGCGGGCACCCATGTCTGCCTGCGCTGGGTGCGGGCGGGCGCGATCTTCGAGGCGCTGGCCGAGCACGGTGTTACCCATCTGTGCGGCGCGCCGATCGTGATGAGCACCCTGGTCAATGCCAGCGATGCCGAGCGCAAAAGCTTTCCGCAGAAAGTGCGCTTCATGGCGGCCGCAGCGCCGCCGCCCGAAAGCGTGCTGGCAGCCATGGCGGAAGCCGGCTTCGAGGTGGTGCATGTCTATGGCCTGACCGAAGTCTATGGTCCCGCCGTGGTCAATGAGTGGCACACCGAATGGGACGCGCTCGACAGCGCCGGCCGCGCCGCCAAGAAGGCGCGCCAGGGCGTGCGCTATGCGCCCCTGGAAGAGCTGGCAGTGCTGGGTCCCGAGACGATGAAACCGGTGCCGGCGGACGGAAAGACCATCGGCGAGGTGATGTTCCGCGGCAATATTGTGATGAAGGGCTATCTCAAGAATCCCAAGGCCACGCGCGAAGCGCTGAAGGATGGCTGGTTTCATTCCGGCGATCTGGGGGTGATGTACCCGGACGGCTATATCCAGCTGAAAGACCGCAGCAAGGATATCATCATCTCGGGCGGCGAAAACATCTCGTCCATCGAGGTGGAGAATGCCATCGCCAGGCATCCCGCGGTGATGTTCGTGGCGGTGGTGGCGCGGCCGGATCCCAAATGGGGCGAACATCCTTGCGCCTTTGTCGAACTTCGAGTCGGCGCCGGCGTGACGGAAGACGAGGTCATCGCTTTCGCCCGCGAGCGATTGGCGAAATTCAAGGTGCCGCGCACGGTGGTGTTTTCCGACCTGCCCAAGACCTCGACGGGCAAGATTCAGAAGTTCGTGCTTCGGGAGCGTGCGAAGAATCTATGAACACTCCCCCGCGGCCAGCGCTTTCGGCGCGGCCGGCGGAGGACGTGACGGCTCAGTGTACGGCGCTTCTCAGCCGCTCGAGCTCATCCTTAATTCTGAGTTTTTGTTTTTTCAGCGCGGCGACGCGCAATTCATCCCAATCGGGATTGGCCATTTCGGCCTCGATAATGTCCTGGATTTTTCTGTGCTGATTGGACAGATGCTCGATATGTCCTTCTAGCGCCATGCATGCACCTCATCGTTAGATTTCGGGCGGGGCGCGTTGGGCCGGAAGGCTCGCGCCTGGCACCAAAATTCAACCACCAATCCCACTTTCTGTCACTGGAAAAAGCTCACAAAAGCGAATCTCTTTGCGCTTGACTTAAAGAGTGGTAACGGGGGGCCATGGCGGGCGCGGGAACCTCAAAAAGCAAAGCAGAACGGCTGGTTATCGGCCTCTCCGGGGCTTCGGGCGTGGCCTATGGCATCCGTGCGCTGGAAGCCTGCCGCGAGTTGGGGATAGAATCACATTTGGTTATGACCAAGCCTGCGGAAATGACCATCGGCTATGAAACCCGGCTCTCTCCCCGCCAGGTTGCGGCCAAGGCGGATTACGCCTACGCGATCGGCGACATCGCCGCACCCATTGCCAGCGGCAGTTTCAAGACGGCCGGCATGCTGGTGGCACCTTGTTCGGTGCGTACCATGAGCGAGATCGCCACCGGCGTGACCACCAGTCTTCTCACCCGCGCCGCCGATGTGATGCTGAAAGAGCGCCGGCCGCTGGTGCTGATGGTGCGCGAGACCCCGCTGCATCTGGGTCACCTGCGCAGCATGACGGCGCTGACGGAAATGGGCGCGATCATCCTGCCGCCGGTGCCGGCTTTCTATGCCGAACCGCGCACCTTGTCCGATCTGGTCGATCAGATGGTGGGGCGTGCGCTAGATCTGTTCGGCTATGACTGGCCCGATGTGAAGCGCTGGGGCGAAGAATTGGCCAAGGGCCGCAGGAAGAAAAAGCAATGACGGGCGTCGTCGGCCCTGATGAAGTCGCCGCGCGCGCCAAGCTGGCCCAGCTGACGCAGGAGCATCGCGATCTGGACACTGCCATCGAGGCATTGTCGCAGACGGCCAATCCTGATCTGTTGCAGCTATCGCGTATGAAGAAGCGCAAGCTGCAGCTGAAGGACGAGATTACCGAGATTCACAACGGGCTGCTGCCCGATATTATCGCCTAGCGTTCTTCTCCTCGCCCCTTGCGGGAAAGGGGATACAAACCGCTGGCTCTATGCCGGCGTAAGCGCACCGAGCTTCTTGCGGATCGCGTCCAGCGCCACTGCCGGATTGCCATTATCCGGGCCGCCGGCCTGGGCCATGTCGGGCCGCCCGCCGCCGCCCTTGCCGCCGATCGCTTCCGCCGCCACCCGAACCAGATCGACTGCGCTGATGCGGCCCGTGAGATCATCGGTGACGCCCACCACGATGGAAGCCTTGCCGTCCGCCGCGGCGACGAAAGCGACCACGCCGGAACCGACCTGGCCCTTGGCACCATCGGCCAGGCTCTTGAGGTCCTTCGGCGAGACGCCTTCCACCAGCTTGAGCACGGTCTTGAGGCCCGCGATGGTTTCACTGGTGTCGCCGCCGCTTTGGGCGGGACCGGCCAGCGCCAACTGTTTCTTGGCTTCCGCCAACTCGCGTTCCAGCTTGCGGCGTTCCTCGGCCAGCTGCGTCACGCGGCCGGCCAACTCGCCGATCGGCGTCTTGATGGCGAAGGCTGCCTCGCGCGCGATTTCGGCCTGGCCTGAGAGATAGCGGCGGGCATGTTCGGATGTCAGCGCCTCGATCCGGCGCACACCGGCCGCCACCGCGCTTTCGGAAAGAATGGCGAAAAGCCCGATATCACCGAGGCGATGGACATGGGTGCCGCCGCACAGTTCGACCGAATAGGCCTTGCCGGCGTCAAGGTCGGTGCCCATGGAAAGCACGCGCACTTCATCGCCATATTTTTCGCCGAACAGCGCCTCGGCGCCCGCGGCGATTGCCTGGTCGGTCGCCATCAGCCGCGTGGTGGCATCGGAATTCTGCCGGACCACGGCGTTGACCTGGGCTTCGATCCTTTCCAGTTCCTCCGCCGTCACCGGCTTGGGATGGGAGAAGTCGAAGCGCAGCCGCTCGGCGGTCACCAGCGACCCTTTCTGGCTGACATGTGAACCCAGCACACGCTTCAAGGCAGCATGCAGCAGATGGGTGGCACTGTGATTGGCGCGCGTGGCGCGGCGACGTTCCTCGTCCACCTTCAGGTCCACAGCATCGCCGGGCGCGAAGCTGCCTTCGGTCACGCGCACGGAATGGACATGCAGCGCGCCCAGCTTCTTCTGGGTATCGGTGACCTGGCCTTTGGCCTTGGCGGCGGTGATATGGCCCTGATCGCCGGCCTGGCCACTGGATTCGCCATAGAAGGGCGTCTGGTTGGTGATGATGTCCACCGCCTCGCCCGGACCGGCGCTCATCACCCGGCCGCCATCCTTGAAGATGGCCAGGATCACGCCTTCGGCTTCCTCGGTGTCGTAGCCCAGGAATTCGGTGCGGCCGACTTCGTCGAGCACGGCGAACCATTTGGCTTCGGAGGCAGCGTCTGCTGTGCCGGTCCAGGAAGCACGCGCCTCCTGCTTCTGCTTCTGCATGGCCGCGGCGAAGCCTTCGGTGTCCACGGTGACGCCGCGGGCGCGCAAGGATTCTTCCGTCAGGTCCAGCGGGAAGCCATAGGTATCGTAAAGCCTGAAGGCGATCTCACCGGCAAGCCGATCGCCCCGGCGCAAGCCCAAGCTGGCTTCCTCCAGGAGCTTGAGGCCGCGCGCCAGGGTATCGCGGAAGCGGATTTCCTCCAGCTTCAGGGTTTCGGCGATCAAGCCCTCGGTGCGCTGAAGCTCGGGATAGGCAGAGCCCATCTCGGCGACCAGCGCCGGCACCAGCCGGTGCATCAGCGGATCCTTGGTGCCGAGCAGATGGGCATGGCGCATGGCGCGGCGCATGATCCGGCGCAGCACATAGCCGCGGCCCTCGTTGGAGGGCAGCACGCCATCGGCGATGAGGAACGAGGTGGCGCGCAGATGGTCGGCCATGATGCGATGGCTGAACACCGCCTCACCTTGCGCCGGCACACCGCTGGCCGATTCCGAAGCCGCGATCAGGTGGCGGAACAGGTCCACGTCGTAATTGTTGGTGACGCCCTGCAGGATGGCGGCGATCCGCTCCAGCCCCATGCCGGTATCGATGGAAGGCTTGGGCAGGTCTAGGCGGGTATTCTCGTCCACCTGCTCGAACTGCATGAAGACCAGATTCCAGAATTCCAGGAAGCGGTCGCCGTCCTCATCGGCCGAGCCGGGCGGGCCGCCGAACACGCTGTCGCCTTGGTCGTAGAAAATCTCGGAGCAATAGCCGCAGGGACCCGTGGGCCCCATGGCCCAGAGATTGCTGTGGTGGCCGACGATGCGGTCATCGGAAAGGCCGGCGATCTTCTTCCATAGTTGCCGGGCCTGGTCGTCGGTGTTGTAGACCGTGACCCACAACCTGTCCTTGGGCAGGCCGATCACCTTGGAGACGAAATCCCAGGCAAAGGTGATGGCGTCTTCCTTGAAATAATCGCCGAAGGAGAAGTTGCCCAGCATCTCAAAGAAGGTGTGATGGCGGGCGGTGTAGCCGACATTGTCCAGATCGTTGTGCTTGCCGCCGGCGCGCACGCATTTCTGCACCGTGGTGGCGCGGCTATAGGGCCGCTTTTCCGCCCCCCTAAACAGGTTCTTGAACTGCACCAAGCCGGCATTTGTGAACAGTAGGGTGGGATCGTTTCGGGGGAAGAGCGGGGAGGTCGGCCCCACGGTGTGGCCGCGGGCGGCAAAAAATTCCAGGAATCCGCTACGGACGTCTGACAGGCTTTTCATGGCCGAAGGTTGTAACGGCTCCAAAAAACCTTGTCACGCCTAGCTTTTGCCGCTCCTGACCCGGCAAAAAAGCACGCCAAAGCCACAAAAACAAAGGGCGCTCCCCATTCACAAGGAGCGCCCTTTGCCGAGGAAGTTGAGCCAGGCTGCGACCTATAGCTCAACCGTTTGGGTGGGACCCGGAAGACCCCAAATCTCAATCGTCTTCGTCCGCCTTTTCGGAGGCATCCAGCACCAGGTTCTGGCCGATCTGGCCGGCATTGGTGCGAATGGCGGTTTCGATCTTGTCGGCGATATCGCCATTCTCGGCGAGAAAGGTCTTGGCGGCTTCCCGGCCCTGGCCGATGCGCGAGCCATCGAAGGAGTACCAGGAGCCCGACTTCTCCACGATGCCGGCCTTGACGCCCAGATCGACCAGCTCGCCGGTCTTGGACACGCCCTGGCCGTACATGATGTCGAATTCCACCTGCTTGAAGGGCGGGGCGACCTTGTTCTTGACCA
>CAYQZM010000360.1:0-8424 GCA_964421935.1 uncultured Rhizobium sp.
GGCTCCTTCGAGGAGTACGATCGGTTCAGCCGCGCCTGGCTGACCGAATGCCGCCGCGTGCTGCGCGACGACGGCACCCTGTGGGTCATCGGCAGCTACCACAACATCTTCCGCGTGGGCGCGGTGATGCAGGACCTGGGCTTCTGGATCCTCAACGACGTGATCTGGCGCAAGTCCAATCCCATGCCCAACTTCAAGGGCCGGCGCTTCACCAACGCGCACGAGACCCTGATCTGGGCCGCCAAGACCGAAGAAACCAAATACACCTTCAACTATGAAGCCATGAAGGCGCTGAATGACGAACTACAGATGCGCTCGGACTGGACTTTGCCGATCTGCGCCGGCGGCGAGCGTATCCGCGGCGCCGATGGCCAGAAGGCCCATTCCACCCAGAAGCCGGAAGCCCTGCTGCACCGGGTGATCGTCTCTTCCACCAAGCCGGGCGACGTGATCCTGGACCCCTTCTTCGGTTCTGGCACCACTGGCGCCGTGGCCAAGCGGCTGGGCCGGCGCTTCATCGGCATCGAGCGCGAAAAGACCTATGCCGATGTGGCCCGCGCCCGTATCGCCGAGATCGAACCGGCGGCGAGCGAGGTTCTGGAAGTCACCAAATCCAAGCGCGCCGAGCCGCGCATTCCCTTCGGCTGGGTGGTGGAACGCGGCCTGCTGCCGGTGGGCACGGTGCTGCAAGGTCAACGCAAGCACCAGACCGCCAAGGTCCGCGCCGACGGCACCCTGGTGACCGCCAATGCCTCCGGCTCGATCCATCAGATGGGCGCGCATGTGCAGGGGCTGGATGCCTGCAATGGCT
The DNA here is from genome assembly GCA_964421935.1 of uncultured Rhizobium sp. Taxonomy (GTDB): domain Bacteria; phylum Pseudomonadota; class Alphaproteobacteria; order Micropepsales; family Micropepsaceae; genus Rhizomicrobium. The sequence goes on from CAYQZM010000360.1 coordinate 812, forward strand.
GGACCTTCTGGCAGTTCGAGATGAACGGCAGCCTGGTGCCGATCGATGTGCTGCGCCAGCAGCTGCGTTCAGGGCTTTCTTGAACGGAAGAGCGGACCCGCATCTTCCAGCCCATGTTCGACGATCTTGCGCATGACGGTGGGCAAGGCGACGCTTCGCAAGTCTTCGGGCTTAACCCACCATGTCATTCCCGACGAGGCGCGCGATCCGCGCGCAGAGGGGTGAGGCGTGTCCGGCGAAGCCGGCAAATCGGTCCGGTAGACCGATTTGAGCGCCGAGCGCCGCGAGCCTGAGCGAGCGGCCGGACTGGAACCCAGGTGGTTGCCACCGGGCTTGTGGTTGCCACCTGGGTCCCCTTCCCCTCGCGAAGCTTTCGCTTCGCTCGGCCGGGGATGACACAGATGCGTTGGTCGCTTCGCGACCTCCGCGGCATAAACCTCTACTTCAAGCTCGAAGTGTGTGAAGCCATGGCGGACGATGCCTGGCCGTTTTCTCCATGCGGCCTCGAACGGCGCCTGCTGCAGCGCTTTTGCACCTGACGGAAAGTCTTCGCTCCAGGGGCCAAGCGGCGGCTCCAGCATGGAAGCCAGCAAGCCCTTGTCCGGCCGCTTCACAAGCAGCACCGCGCCGGAAGCATCGCGCACCACAAAGGCGGCGCCCCGCTTCAGGGGCCGTGCGATCTTGGGCGCTTTCACCGGAAGCTGTTCCTGGATGCCCAGCTTGCGCGCTTCACAACCCTCAGACCACGGACAGTTGGGACAGGCCGGCCGCTTGGGCGTGCAGATGGCGCTGCCCAGATCCATCAGCGCCTGGGCGAAATCCCCTGCCCGTTCCGGCACCAGCGCCTGGCAATGCGCATGCAGTTCCTTCTTGGCCTGCGGCAGCGGCGTCCTGACGGCAAAGGCGCGCGCGATCACGCGCTCGGCATTGGCATCCATCGCCGCCTGTCTTTCGTCATAGGCGATGGCGGCAATAGCAGCCGAGGTATAGCCGCCTACGCCCGGCAGGGCACGCAGGCCTTCGGGGGTGGCGGGAAACCTGCCCCCCATCTGCTGTGACACGACTTTGGCGGCAGCATGCAGGTTGCGGGCGCGGGCGTAATAGCCGAGCCCGGCCCAGGCGGCGAGCACGTCATCCTGGCGAGCGCTCGCCAGCGCCGTCACATCGGGCCACAGCGCCAGGAATTTGCGATAAGAGCCCGCCACCGCCTGCACCGTGGTCTGTTGCAGCATGATTTCCGACAGCCAGACGCGATAGGGATCGGCGCGCTTTCCTTTCGCAGCGCGCCACGGCAGAACGCGGCGGTGCGCGTCATACCAGGCCAACAGCAAAGAACTGAGGCTGGGCTTTTTTGCTTTGGCGGGACGCGGCATACTTCGACCATGGCCCGAAGCCCGAAAGAAACTCAAGCCAAGGACGATGCGCAGCCCCAGCGCCGCAATCGCGTCATGGCCGTGGGCGGCGACGCCGGCCGCGCCGCGGCCCTGGCCTTTGCCCGCGCCGGCTTTGCCGATCCCACCCTGGTCTTGCGCTGGAGCGAGATCGCCGGTCCCGAAGTGGCGCGCCTTGCCCAGCCGGTGAAATTCACCGACGGCCCGGGCGGCGGCATCCTGACCTTGCGTGCCACACCCGGCGCCGCGCTGTTCCTGGCGCACGAGAAGCGGCCGCTGTGCGAGCGTATCAATGCCTATCTGGGCCGGCCCGCCGTGGCCCAGCTCAAGTTCAGCCAGGGCCATCTCATGCCTCGGCCGCCCGCGCCCAAGCCGTCCAAGCCGCCTGGACCGTTGGCGCCGGGCGATCCCAGCCGCCGCTATCTCGGGCCGGAGGGCTTGGCCAAAGCGCTTCAGGCCCTAGCCCGGCGGCGATAACTCTGGCAGGAAAGTAAGGCACAAGTCGAAGGGGCCCCGATGTCACGCAAGAGCTGGATCATCCTGGCTGTGGTGGTCGCGCTGGTCGCTGGCGGCGGTGGCTGGTATTTCCTGGGCGGCTCAAGCGACAGCGCTGCGGCGGCTGCGCAGGCCAGAGACCCGATCACCGAGCACGACATGACCATGGGTAATCCCAAGGCCAAGGTTGTGTTCATTGAATATGCGGCGCCCATGTGTCCGCACTGCGCGCATTTCAACAACGACATCATGCCCGAGATCAAGAAGACCTATATCGATACCGGCAAGGTGTTCTACGTTTTCCGCGTCTACCCGATCGGCGCTCCCGATGGCGTCGCCGAGAAGCTCGCCCGCTGCATGCCCAGGGCGAAATACTTTCCGTTCATGGATCAGCTGTTTCACAACCAGCAGCAATGGGACCCGGAATATGGTGTGCAGGACGTGCGCGGCGCCTTGCTGCAGCAGGCGCGTATCGCCGGCATGAGCGAGGAACAGTTCAACAGCTGCACCGCCGACACCAAGGAAGAGGCCGTGATCAACCAGGTCGCGAGCGATGGCCAGGCCCGCTACAATATCGGCGGCACGCCGACCATCGTGGTGAATGGCGTCAATGTCAGTCCCGGCATGGTTCCGACGCTTGAGCAGATGCGCGGCTTTCTCGACGCCGCCCTGGCGAAGTCCTAGATCGGGAGAGCCGGCATGTCGCGCAAGACTTGGATCATCCTGGCCGTGCTGGTGCTGCTCGTCGCAGGTGGCGGCGCCTGGTATTTCCTTGGCGGCGATAACGACATGCAGTCGGTCGGCCAGGCCTCGTCCGCGGCCGTCTATGAACCGCTGCCCACCGATCACACGTTCGGTAATCGCAATGCCAAGGTCACGGTGATCGAATATGCCTCGCCGACCTGCCCCGTCTGCGCCAACTTCATGATCAGCCTGTATCCGCGGCTGAAGAAGGACTACATCGATACAGGTAAGATTTTTTACGTGTATCGCACCTTCCTGCGAAATCCGGACGACGCCTCGGCGGAGAAGCTGGCGCGCTGCATGCCCAAGGACAAATATATGTCCTTCACCGATTCCTTGTTCCGCAATCAGCAGAAATGGGATTACGAGTATGGCGTTCCCTCGCCCGACGGCGTGCATAAGGCGCTGATCGAGCTGGCGGGCGCATCCGGCATGAGCGCGGATGAAGCCAATCGCTGCCTTGCCTCCACCACCGACGAAGACGCCATCAGCAAGGTCGGCGAGGATGGGGTTGCCAAATACAATGTCAGCGCCACCCCGACCTTCGTCATCAACGGCCAGGGCCAAGCGGGCTTTGAGGCCTTTTTCGAACGGCTGGACGCCGCGCTCGCGAAATAACTCACAGTTTCCAATGGGTTAACCTATTGGACCGGCGCGCCATTCTCTGCCAAAAAGAAAGAGCATTTCCGGCGGAGAGTCGTCCTTGTCGCGCAAGACCCTTTGGATCCTGGCAGGCGTGATCGCCCTGATCGTCGCGGCGGGCATTGGCTATTACCTGACCAACGGTTCCAGCACCGATGCGACGTCCGGCGCGGGCTATGAGATCGTCCCCACCGACCGCACCCTGGGGAACCGAAACGCCAAGGTGGTACTGATCGAATATGGGGCACCCAGCTGCCCGGTCTGTGCTGCCTTCAACGCCCAGACCTTCCCGCAGATCAGGACCAAATACATCGATACGGGCAAGGTTTTCTACGTCTTCCGCATGTTCCCGCTGCGCTCGGATGACGGCATGGCAGAGAAAATTGCCCGCTGTCTGCCTGAGGATAAGTACCTCGCCTTCATTGACCTGTTGTTCAAGAATCAACCCAAATGGGACGTAGAGTTCGGGGTCCAATCGCCGGAAGGCGTCCATGAGGGGTTGGTGCTGCTGGGGCGTATCGCGGGGATGAGCGCGCAGCAGGTGGATCAGTGCATGGCGAACAAAGCTGAGGATGATCGGATCAACAAGGTGGCGTCGGACGGCGAGGCCCGGTACGGCATCAATGCGACGCCCACCTTCATACTGAACGGCGTGAAGATCGGATCGGGCAACATCCCGTACGACACCATGTCGAAGCTTCTGGATACCGAGCTCGCCAAGCAGCACTAGGCGCGCTCCTTAAAGAGTTAGGACCGAACAGTTGAAGTTCACACGTCTCAGGCTTTCCGGTTTCAAGTCCTTCGTCGAACCGACGGAGCTCTATGTCGAGCCCGGCCTTACGGCCGTGATCGGCCCGAACGGCTGCGGCAAGTCCAACCTGTTCGATGCCATGCGCTGGGTGATGGGCGAGACCCGCCCCTCCTCGATCCGCGGCAGCGAGATGGACGATGTGATCTTTGCAGGTTCGGCGGGCCGGCCGGCCCGCAATGTCGCGGAAGTTACGATCTTCATCGACAATAGCGATCACACCGCGAGCGCGCCTTACACCGAGAGCGACACGATCGAGGTTTCCCGCCGCATCGAGCGCGAGGCCGGCAGCGTCTATCGCATCAACGGCCGCGACGTGCGCCAGCGCGATGTGCAGATCTTCTTCGCCGATGCCTCGTCCGGCGCCGGCTCGACCGCCTTTGTGCGCCAGGGCCAGATCGGCCTTCTGATCTCGCAAAAGCCGCTGGCGCGCCGCGCCATTCTGGAGGAAGCCGCCGGCATTGGTGGCCTGCATCAGCGCCGCCATGAGGCGGAGCTGCGCCTGCGCGCGGCGGAAACCAATCTCTCGCGCCTGGAAGACGTGATCCGGGAAGTGGAAGGCCAGCTTGCCAGCCTCAAGCGCCAGGCGCGGCAGGCTTCGCGCTATCGCAACCTCTCCGGCCATATCCGCAAGGCCGAAGCGCTGGCGCATTATCTGCGCTGGACGGCGGCCGAGGCTCGCGCCGCCGTCGCCGCCGAAGAATTGACGGCCGCCGCGGCCCAGGTCGCCGCCGCCACCGAGCTCGCGGCCAAGGCCTCCACTGTGCAAAGCGAGGCGGCCGCGGTGCTGCCACCCCTGCGCCACACCGAAGCCGAACGCGGCGCCGCCCATCACCGCCTGGTTGCCCAGCGCGAGCAACTCGATGCCGAGGAAGCGCGCGCCCGCGAAGCCGCCCAGCGGGTCCGCCAGCTCATCGCCCAGGCCGAAGCCGACCAGGAACGCGAAAAACTGCTGGAGCATGACGCCGGCAGCGCCCTGGCCGACCTTGGCAAGGAAGCCGGCAATCTCAACGCCGCCAATGACAGCGCCGCCGAGGATCTGGCGGCCGCCGAGCGCCTCTCCGCCGAAATGTCGGAGACCCTGGCGGAAACCGAGCGCCTGCTGGAGCGCCTGACCGCCGAGCTGGCGGAATGGAACGCCAAGAAAGCCAGCCTGGAACGGGGCCGCGATCTGGCCACGGCCCTGCTGGAGTCCAGCACCAGCCAGCTCACCAGCGCGCAAAGCCGCCTGGACGCGGCGCTGGAAGCCGCCCGCGAGGCACCGGACGTGCACGCGGCGGAACGGGAAACCGAAACCGCCCGCGGCGGCCGGGAAACGGCCCGCACTGCGGCCGCGACCGCGCGCGCCCAGTTCACCGATGCGGAAACCGCCGAGGCCCAGGCCCGCGAACCGCTGGAGGCCGCCGAACGCGAAGTCCAGCGCTTGTCCGCGGAAGTGAAGGCGCTGAGCGATCTGCTCCATCCGGGCGGCGAAGGCTTGTTCCCGCCACTGGTGGACGCGGTCACCGTGCAGGCCGGCTATGAGGCAGCGCTGGCTGCCGCGCTGGGCGATGACCTGCAGGCACCGCTGGACAATTCTTCGCCCCATCACTGGCGCGATCTGGGCGCTTTCGATTTCGATCCGGTGCTGCCCGACGGCGTCAAGCCGCTGGGCGAATTCGTCAAGGCGCCGGGCGCGCTGGACCGCCGCCTGGCCATGACGGGGATTGTTTTCCCCGACCAGGGCGCGGACCTGCAAAAGAAACTCAAGCCCGGCCAGCGCCTGGTCTCCGCACGCGGCGATGTCTGGCGCTGGGACGGCTTCGTCGCCTCGGCCGACGCACCCTCGGTCTCCGCCGTGCGTCTTTCCCAGCGCAATCGCCTCACTGCCCTGGAAGGCGAGGTCGAGCAGGCCAAGGACCTTCGCGCCGCGCGTTTCGCCGACTATTCCAAGGCCAAGGAAGCGCGCGAGGCCGCGCGCGAAGCCTGGAGGATCGCCGAAGCCCAGGAACGCGCCGCCGAGCAGACCCTGATTGCCTCCCAGGATCAGGCCACGCGCGCCGCCCGCGCCGCCGCGGAGCGCGCCAGCCAGCTTGCCTCGCTGGAAGCGGAAATCCGCCGCCTTACCCAGTCGGTGGAAGCCGCTGAAGAATCCCACGGCCAGGCCAAGTCCGGGCTGGACGAGCTGGGCGATGGCACCACCCTCACCCAGAACGTGACCGAAGCCCGCGAGAAAACCGCCGAGGCCCGCACCAAGGCCGGCGAAGCGCGCGGCGCCCTGGAAAGCCTGCGCCGGGAAGGCGAAGCCCGGCGCCTGCGCCTGGTCACCATCACGGACGAACAGGCGCGCTGGACCGCCCGCAAGGCCGATGCCGAAAAACATGTCGCCGAACTGGCCCGCCGCCAGGACGAGCTGGCCGGCGAGCTGGCCGCCGCCGAACAGGTGCCCGAACAGATCGCGCAAAAGCGCGGTGCGTTGCTCGATGCAATCGTTGCCGCCGAAACCGCGCGCAACGAAGCCAGCGACGCCCGCCAGCAGGCCGAGAGCGTGCTGATCGAGGCCGACAAGGAAGCCAAGAGCGCGGAAGCCACACTTTCGACCGCCCGCGAGGAGCGCGCCCGCGCCCAGGCTTTGTCGGAAGCCGCTGCCCAGCGCATCGAGGAGCTGAAGACCCGCTTCCAGGACGAGCTGGAATGTGCGCCCTCCGACCTTGCCGAACGGGCCGAGATCAAGGATGGCGAGGAATTGCCGCCGATCGAACAGGCCGAGAAGCGCGTCGAGCGCCTGAAGCAGGAGCGCGAGCAGCTTGGCGGCGTCAATCTGCGCGCCGAGGAAGAAGCCGCCGAACAGGAAACGCGCCTGACCACCCTGGTGGCCGATCGCGACGACCTGGTTGGCGCCATCGACCGGCTGCGCCGCGGCATCCAGAGCCTGAACCGCGAAGGCCGTGAGCGTCTGCTCGCCTCCTTCGACAAGGTGAACGCCAACTTCCAGCAGCTTTTCACCAAGCTGTTCGAGGGTGGCGAAGCCAAGCTGACCTTCACCGAATCCGAGGACCCGCTGGAAGCGGGGCTGGAAATCTTCGCCCGCCCACCGGGCAAGCGGCTGCAGTCGCTGGCGCTGCTGTCGGGCGGCGAACAGGCCCTCACCGCCATGGCGCTGATCTTCGCGGTGTTCCTGGTCAATCCGGCGCCGGTCTGCGTGCTGGACGAAGTGGACGCCCCGCTCGACGACGCCAATGTCGAGCGCTTCTGCAATATGCTGAACGAGATGACCAAGTTGTCGGGCACCCGCTTCCTGGTCATCACCCACCATGCGCTGACCATGAGCCGCATGGACCGGCTGTTCGGGGTCACCATGGCCGAGCGCGGTGTCAGCCAGCTTGTGTCCGTGAGCCTGGCGGACGCGGAGAAGATTGCCGCCGAATAGAAGGGCGTGGTTTCTCCGGCAGCCTGCCCGCCACAGGAGATTCTCGCCCTTTTGCGCGGCTGCGAAGAAAAACTCCGCGCGACATAATGTGCGGAGGCCGTTCCTCCTGAATTTTCAACCGCTT
>CAYQZM010000361.1:0-7721 GCA_964421935.1 uncultured Rhizobium sp.
GGGGGCCCCACTCCGCTGTCGCGCGCGCCGGCCCTTTTGGCGGGGGAAACGCGGCGCGCTGGGGCGAGCCGCCGGCAAGCAACAGACGCAACAGAAGGGAAAGCAGATTGTCATGCGGAAACATCTCACGCCCGTTCTTGCCGGATGCATGGTGTTGGCTTTGGCCGTGCCCGCTTTTGCGCAGGTCAAGCAGACCCGCGAACAGATGATGTTCTACACCGCGCAATGGAAGGGCGATCGTTTCCCTGATGGCCGTCCCAAAGTGTCCGACGATCTGTTGAAGCGTGTGGTGGATGTTTCGGTCGAAGACCTGTGGGACTATCTGCGCGACAAGGGCTACAACTGCCAGTTCGACACCGGCTTCCAGATGCTGCATCCGGAAAAGCCGTTCGCCGGCCGGGCGCTGACGGCCCAGTACATGCCGCTGCGCCGCGACATGTATGATGCCATCACCGCGGAAGGAAAGCGGGAAGGGCGGGTCAGCGGCAACAACAGCTGGCCCATCGCCGAGCTCACCACGGGCGACATGTATGTGGCCGACGGCTTTGGCAAGATCGTGGAAGGCACCCTGATCGGCTCCAACCTGGGTTCGGGCATCGCCACGCACTCCCATACCGGCTTTGTCTTCGATGCCGGCATTCGCGATGCGGAGGAGAACCGCGAGCTGGAGAATATGAATGGCCTTTACCGGGCCTATGATCCCAGCGCCTGGAAGGACATGACCCTGACCTCGATCAACGCGCCAATCCGCATCGGCCGCGCCACGGTGTTGCCGGGCGATCTGGTGCTGGCCAAGCGCGAAGGCGTGATCTTCATTCCCGCCTATCTTGCCGAGGATGCGGTCTCCCATGCCGAGTTCATCAATCTCGAGGACGCCTTCAACTTCGACCTGAACCGGCGCGGCGCCAATGGCGGGGAATTCGAGGGCGGCTGGACACCAAAGAAGTATGACGCTTTCGTCCAGTGGATTAACGCCAATCCATCCAAGCTGAAGATGAGCCGGGCCGAGTTCGATGCCATCCTGAAGGAGCGGCGCGGCCGCGAGCAGGGGCCGGTCTCGGGCGCGCCGAAATAGCGTTCTGACCTCTTATGGCGGTCCGTCCAGGGCGAAGGCGACGAAGGCCGTGCCTTCGGGCCCATGATCATGCCCATGGTGATCGCGCCCGCCGCTGGCGCCGACCACCACATACTGCTTGCCGTTCGCCATATAGGTGATGGGCGTGGCGTTGCCGGCATAAGGCAGCATGCCTTCCCACAAGAGCTTTCCCGTCCTGGAATCGAAAGCATGCATCTTGTGGTCGAAGTTGGTGGCAGCGATGAAAAGAAGGCCGCTGGCGGTGGCCACCGCTCCACCATAGCTCTCGCTGCCGGTATCTTTCAGGCCCTTGGCCACCAGCTCGGGATATTCACCGAAGGGAATGCGCCAGGCGAACTTGCCGGTCTTCAGGTCAATGGCGGTTAGATGGCCCCAGGGTGCGGCCGTGGCGGGGTAACCGTCCGGATCCACGAACTTGTTGTAGCCCGAAAAAGTGAAGCGCGAATGCGGCTCGGGCGCCACGGTGCCGTTGGTGCGCGGCTTGCGGTCCACCACTGCCGTGGTCCAGATCACGTTCTCGGTATTGGCGAAGAGATATTCCAGCTTGGGATCGAAACTCATGCCGCCCCATTCATTGCCGCCGGAAAAGCCGGGCGCCGATACGGTCTCCTGGTTATAGGCGGGTGGGGTGAAGATCGGTCCGTTCTTGAAGGTGACGAATTTCTCGCGCGCCCATTGGTTGGCTTCCGGCGTGCGCTGGGTGAGGTCTTCCGCGGTCACGCTCTGGTGCGACAAGGGCAGGGGCAGGCGGGGGAAGGGCTGGGTCGGCCAGGCGGTGTCGCCCGGCGCGGTCGCGGCCGGCACCGGCTTTTCATCGATCGGGAACAGGCTTTTGCCGGTGACACGATCGAAGACATAGACAAAGCCCGTCTTGTTGGTGGCGGCCACCGCATCGATCCGCCGGCCGCCGCGCGTCACCGTCACCAGTACGGGCGGCGCGGCAAAGTCGTTGTCCCAATTGTCGTGATGCACCGCCTGGAAATACCAGAGCAACTTGCCGGTTCTGGCATCCAGCGCGATCACGCTGTCGGAATAGAGATTCTTGCCAGGCCGCTCGCCGCCATAAAAATCGTCGGAGGGCGAGCCGGTGGCGGCAAACAGGATGCCACGCTTCTCATCCATCACCATGCCGGGCCAGTCATTGGCGCCGCCGGCCTTGGCCCAAGCATCCGTCGGCCAGGTCTCATAGCCTGGCTCGCCGGGGTGAGGGATGGTGTGGAAGGCCCAAAGCAGCTTGCCGGTCTTCACGTCCCAGGCGCGGATATCACCGGGTGAGGCGGGGGTCTGCTCGCCCACTTCGCCGCAGGTGAAGAACATGTCGTGCCAGACATTCACCGCCCCGCCCAGGCGGACATAATTGGCGGACGCGTCCCCGCGCAGATTGTCGTTCAGGTCGATGCGGCCGTTGATGCCGAAACTGGGATCGGGCTTGCCGGTGGCGGGATCGAGCGAATAGACGAAGTTGCTCGCCCCCACCAGCAGACGGCTGGTGGTGCCGTCGCTCCACCAGCTTTCGCCACGAGAATCGAACTTGGAGCGGTCTCCTGGCGGCAGGTCGGGCACAAAGCTCCATTTCTCCGCGCCCGTGGCGGCATCCAACGCAAAGACCTTGCCGGTACCCGTGCCGTAAAGCACGCCATCCACCACGATGGGCGTATTCTCCAGCTGGCTGTTGCGGCCCAGGTCGTAGCGCCAGGCTTCTTTCAGGCGCGCGACATTGCCGGGGTTGATCTGGGTGGCTTGCGAGTAATGCGTGCCGCCTGCATCGCCGTGGTAGAAGGGATAGTCACCCGGCGCGGCCTGACTCACCGTGAAAGGTGTAATGCCGGCCAGCAGAACCAGGCCGGCGGAAAGACGAAGCTTCAAGACAATCCCCCCTTTTTCGCGCGGATGACGAGCCCCGCCTCACGCGTGGCGGAGCTTCGCACATCACTCCTTGAACGTGATCTTCTCCACATTCCACAGCGAGCAGGCGCCCTTGTAGAGCACCGTGTCGCTTTCGGCATGCAGCGAATGGATCAGACAGCCGGTCTGTCCCTGCCCCAGGCTGGTCTGGGCCCAACCCAAAAGCTTGCCGTCGTGATCCAGGCGATAGATCTTGCCGTCGCCGGCGCCGCTATAGAGATATTTCGGCGTGTACTGCACCGACCAGGGCTGGCCGATTCCGGTGATGTATTTCTGGAAATTGAGGTCCATGTCGAAGACCTGGATGCGGCTGTTGTTGCGGTCCGCGACATAGACATGGCCGCCGCCCACTGTGATGCCGTGGGGGATCTTCATGTTGCCGTCGCCGGAGCCGTAGGTGCCATAGACCTTCTGCCAGACGCCGTCCTTGCCGATCTTCACCACCCGCGAATTGATATAGCCGTCGCTGACATAGATGGTGCCGTCCGGCCCCCAGGCGACATCGGTGGGACGGCCGAAGGTGCCCATATTGCCCTTGGGATGGGGATTGGTATCCTTCTCGCCGCGCTCGACGAACTCCTCCCACCAGTCGATGGATTCGGGCTTGCGCCCCAGCACCATCTTGACCATGCCGGTCGGGTCCACCTTCTGCACGGTGTTGGAGCCTTCATCCACCACCCAGACATTCTGCTCGGGGTCCACCCGCACGGCATGGGCGAAGGAGGCGCCGTAGGAATCGGGCAGCCATTCCTTGACGAATTTCAAGTTCTGGTCGAACTCGAACAGCCGGGCCGCCGTGCCGCCGCGCGAGGAGCCACCCCAGCCGGTGCGCGAATAGACGAACAGGTGGCCGGCCTTGTTCCTGGAGACACCTTCGGTCTCGCCGATCGTATGGCCGGGAATGCGCAACGGCAGGATCTCCTCGGTCACGGCCAGCTTGGGCGTGTGGGATTCGATTTCCATCTGGGCGGCACGCGCGGCCTGCGCGGCACGCTGGGCTTCGGCCTGGCTGCCGCCTTCCTGGGCCATGACGGAGACCGATGCACCGGCCATCAGCGCCAGACTGAACAGGACAAGTGACTTCTTCATGAGACAGACTCCCCTCATTGTTGTCATCGGATGGAATGAGCGCTGAAGCCGGCACCCCTATGCCCCGGCGGCAAGACGATAGCAGGACGGGGCCTGGTCCAACAGTCGCCGCGACCAGGAAATGCAGGTAGCTTCTTTCAAACAACGGGAAATCTGATGCGCAAACCTGCCCTGGCCTTGCTGCTTATCCCCCTTTTGGCGGCCGCGGACGACCCGCCGCCCTACGACATGGCGGCCACGCCGGAGGCCACCATCGTTCGCCAGCATGCTCTCAACCATTGTCGCGCCGCGCCGTCCCACACCATGCGCGAGCAGATCGACTGTTCGCTGGCCGCACACCGCGGCTATGCGGTCGCTACCAGACTGCGCGACATGGGCCTGTTCCGGGATTACGCCAAGACCCTGCGCCAGGCGGCGGACGATGCCGATGCGGGGCGCATCACCCCTTATGAGGCGCAGAACCGCATCGTGCGGGCCGGTGTGAAGTTTCGCGCCGCGGTCGAGGATGCCTATCAGGCCTGGCACCGCCGCACGATGCGGCGCGGATCGCTTTATGATCGATCCGTTTTTCCTGTCGCCATCAAGACGCGCGATGCGGCCGTTGCGCGCTGTGGCGGCTGGACGGCCGCCACCATTCCGGCGCACATCGCCTGCATCCGCAAGGCCGAGCGTGCTTTCACCGCTGCCATCCGCCTGTCCGACATGGACATCTATTATGGCTACGACTCGGTCCTTACCTACACGGCTGCCGATGCCATGGATGGCCGCATGACGCCGGCCAATCTGGGCGCGCGCCATGAGCAGATCTGGACGGATTTCCTGCACACGCTTGAGCATCGCCGGTGAGGGGTGGCGGCGGCGTTCTATTTCCGGCAAAATAGCGCTCAAGATAAAGCCTCTCAGGCGGAGAACGGCGGCCGAGCCTGAGAGCGCGGTTTGGGAACCGCATTCGATCCATCGGAGCGTTGATGCGCCCACCAACAAATGATCATGCTGGACATTGGGAATAATCAACGAAACCGAAATGGCACAGTTTCGGTTCTGTTTCGAACCAACCGAGAGCCACTTTGGACACTCCCGAAATTACGGCCGAGACGGTTGGCATCGCGCTCCCTCGCGCGACGCCTGCTGTAGCTGACTGTGGGTATCCGTTTCCTTCCTGGAAGCGCGCGATGGATCTGGCGATCGCTTCGCTGGCCCTCTTATTTCTCCTTCCGTTGATACTCTTTGTGGCCGTCCTGGTTCACTTGGACGGCGGTGATGTGATTTTCGGCCACAGCCGGGTCGGAACGGGCGGCAGACTCTTTCGCGTGTTCAAGTTCCGCACCATGTGCCCAAACGCAGACCAGAAGTTGAAGGATCATCTTGAGCTCGACGCGGCTGCCCGTCGCGAGTGGCAGCTTACACAGAAGCTGCGCAATGACCCGCGCGTTACACGCGTCGGCGCATTCTTGCGCAAATCAAGTATTGATGAGCTTCCACAGTTATTGAACGTGCTGCGCGGTGAAATGAGCATTGTCGGTCCACGGCCGATCGTCCAATCCGAAGTTGCGAGATACGGGCGCTATATCCAGCACTACAAGCGCTGCCGTCCGGGAATCACCGGCCTGTGGCAGGTAAGCGGGCGCAATGACGTCACGTACCGCCGCAGGGTGGCTTTCGATACAATCTATTGCCGACATCTGGGCGAGGTGAACTTTGAACTGGCCGTCCTTCTCAGGACAATTCCTGCCGTGCTCCGTTCAAAAGGTTCGTATTGAGGCTCTTTTGTCTTGCTTCCTGTCAGTAAGATCATGACCAGCAATCGTGAAAAACGATCCTTTTGGTACTTCGTGCTGACCGCCGGATTGACCTTTTTGATTATTCCCTTGTTTGGGGATGGTCGCTTCATGAGTGTTGGCTATGCGGGGGCAGCTTTGGCGGTTGCTGCCACACTGCGAATTCGATTTCTCAAGGGGCAACGCCGGCCATTTGCGCTGCGTCGCGGTACCGGTCACTGAACGCGATCATGCACGATCTTCATCGCTGGCATGACCATCGCCGCCGGCGCCATGACGGTTATTGCGACGGGTAATAGCCTCGAAGTCCCGCGGCGATCCCGTCGGGTTTTCGCTTTGGGGCGCGCGAAATCAATTCACAAGGCTTTGGCGGACAGAGAGGGATTCGAACCCTCGAACGGCTTTCACCGTTACACACTTTCCAGGCGTGCGCCTTCAACCACTCGGCCACCTGTCCGCGCCAGGGAAGGGGGAAATACACGCCCGACGGCTCCGGGGCAAGGGGCCGGGAAGCGGACAAAATCCGTGCTGATTCAAGCAGTTTGGGGCGCCCGGGCACGATCGCGATAGATCATCCAGAGATTGCGCAGATAGATCGGCAGCGGCAGGCCCTGGCCCAGCACCAGCGGCCAGGCTTCCAGGTGAATGGCATACAGAAACAGGGTCAGGCCACCGACCAGGCTGCAATACCAGAAGGCGATGGGAATCACGCTGTGACCCTGTTTTTCGCTGGAGAGCCATTGGATCAGCATGCGGATGCCGAACACCGCCTGGCCGGCAAAACCGATCACCGTCCACAGCGTGTCGTAGGGTTTGGCCAGTGCGTTGAGATAGATGTGGGTGAGAAAGCTCATCTATAGCTCCTCGGTCCAGGTGATACCGCGATGGCGCCGTTGCAGCCAGCGCACGCCCAGAAGGTCCTGCACGCTCACCAGCAGGCGGCCAAAGTTCGTGTATTTGGAAGCGCCCTGAAGGCGTGGCCGGTGGTTCACCGGCACATAAGCGACGCGACCGCCTTCGCGCTGGGTCAGCGCGATCAGGAAGCGATGCATGTGATCGAAATAGGGCAGGCCCAGAAACATCTCGCGATGAAAGGCTTTCAGGCCGCAGCCCGTGTCGCTGGCGCCGTCGCCCAGCATGGCGTTGCGCAAACCATTGCCCAGCCGCGACGCAAGCTTGCGGCTCGCTTTGTCCCGCCGCTTGACGCGCACGCCCGACACCATGGCCAGGCCGGGATCGGACCGCAACAGGACCAGCAGCTTGGGAATGTCGGCCGGGTCATTCTGGCCGTCGCCGTCCAGGGTAGCGATGACCGCGCCCCTGGCCGCCATCACCCCGCTGCGGATGGCCCGGCTCTGGCCCAGATTGCGGGCATGGCGCAGCACCCGAAGCGTCGGGATCTCGGCCTTCAGCGCCTTCAATTCCGTGGGCGTCGCATCGCCCGAACCGTCATCCACAAAGATGATCTCATGGGCCTCGCCGGACAGGGCAGCCGCGATCTCCCGGGCCAGGGGGCCGACATTGCCGGCCTCATCCTTGACCGGCACGACCACGGAAACGGCTAAGCCGCCTGTCATTTCTGCTCCAGCCCTGTCGCATCTGTTGAGAGGGGGCCTTATACAGGCCCGGCTCTTTGCAACATAGGGGCGGGACCGACATAGTTCCCCGCGATGGCCGACTCGCAAGCTGCGGAAAAACAAGCGCAAACCGCCCTTGACCCGGTGCCGGTGGAACCCGCCGCGCCGCCCCGCTGGGTGGCCTGGGCGGGCCGCCGGCCCTTTCCGCTGCTCGCCTTGCTGGGGCTGCTGCTGTGGTTGCCCGGAATCCTTAGCCTGGCGCCGCTGGACCGCGAC
>CAYQZM010000362.1:0-10264 GCA_964421935.1 uncultured Rhizobium sp.
ATGGGACCGCTTTTCTGGCCCGGATAGAGAAGCTGGGGCACGCGGCGGCCATATTCCCCGCCCGGATAAAGCAAGGTGCGACCGCCGCCCGGGGGCAGCGGGTTGACGCGCACTTCCTGGTTGTTTTCCACCGCCTGGCTCAGCGCCGGGCCGGATAGGACGAGCCAAAAACCGCCCGCAACCAGGACTGAGCAGGAAAGACGCATGGATTCCGACAGCTTCAAGGGTGCCCAGACGCAGCCTAGCGTTAATCTAACACTTTGCAACCATTACCGAAATAGCCCAAGATTTCACGGCCCGTCTCGCGGGCCGATTCCGTTTTTCCACGATATCTCATTTCCCTCGGCGCTTCAGGCGCGACAGAAGAAGCAGAGAAAGTTCCCACGCCCATGAAAACACGCGCCGCCGTCGCCTATGCCGCCGGAAAACCGCTGGTGATCGAGGAGGTCGATCTGGAAGGCCCCAAGGCCGGCGAAGTGCTGGTCGAGATCAAGGCCACAGGCGTCTGCCACACCGACGAGTTCACGCGCTCCGGCGCCGATCCGGAAGGCCTGTTCCCGGTGATCTTCGGTCATGAAGGCGCCGGCGTGGTGGTGGAGGTCGGTCCGGGGGTGACGAGCCTGAAAAAAGGCGATCACGTCATACCGCTCTACACGCCGGAATGCCGGCAATGCAAAAGCTGCACCTCGCACAAGACCAATCTCTGCACCTCGATCCGCTCGACGCAAGGCCAGGGCGTGATGCCGGATGGCACCTCGCGTTTCTCGATCGGAGGAAAGAAGATCCACCACTATATGGGGTGCTCGACCTTCGCCAATCACACGGTGATGCCGGAGATCGCGCTGGCGAAAATCCGCGAAGACGCGCCCTTCGACAAGGTCTGCTATATCGGCTGCGGCGTCACCACCGGCATCGGCGCGGTGATCAAGACCGCCAAGGTCGAGCCCGGTGCCAATGTGGTGGTGTTCGGGCTGGGCGGCATCGGCCTCAATGTGATTCAGGGCGCCCGGATGGCCGGCGCGAACATGATCGTGGGCGTGGACATCAACCCTGCGCGCGAGGCGCTGGCCCGCCAGTTCGGCATGACCCACTTCGTCAATCCCAAAGAGGTGAAGGGCGATCTGGTCCCCCATCTGGTCGAGCTGACCAAGGGCGGCGCGGACTACAGCTTCGAATGCGTCGGCAATGTCGATCTGATGCGCCAGGCGCTGGAATGCTGCCATCGCGGCTGGGGCGAGAGCATCATCATCGGCGTGGCCGGGTCGGGGCAGGAGATCAAGACGCGGCCGTTCCAGCTGGTGACGGGCCGGGTGTGGAAGGGCACCGCCTTTGGCGGGGTGCGCGGGCGCACAGAGGTGCCGCAGATCGTGGAGTGGTACATGGACGGGAAGATTTCCATCGATCCGCTGATCACCCACAAGCTGCCGCTGGAGCGCATCAACGAGGCGTTCGACCTGATGCATTCGGGCGAGAGTATCCGCACGGTGATTGAGTTCTGACTTTGCACAATGGGCAAGGCCGGCGTTCGCCGCCCTTCCTCATTTGATCGCGCAGGCGGGCGACTCGTCCGCACGTTGGTACGGGCTGCTCGCCCGGCCGGTCGCTCCGGATTGAGTTCTAGAAGGTTTGGCGGCAGTCTCCGGGAAAGGGGAGGTGGTCTCATGCGCATTCGTCATTTGCTTGGCATGTTGTTGCTGGTCACGCCGGCTGCGGCGCAATCGCCGAACCCGCCGCCACCGCCACCCGGCGTCCAGGTGCCGGACTGGGCCCTGCCGCAGTCGCCGACCCACCGCCAGGTGCCGCCGCCCGCCGGTTTTCACCGCGCCTCGGTGATCTTCAGCGACAAGATCGGCGCCTTCGATGCCCAGGCCGATGTCGGCGGGCCGCTGGTGCCGGGCGGCGCGACCTATGACGCCACCAACGGCACCTACACCATCACATCTGCCGGCTATAACATCTGGTATCAGCGCGACGAGTTCCGCTTTTTGTGGAAGAAGATGAGCGGTGACCTCTCGCTGGCCGCCACCGTGCGCTGGCCCAGGATGGACGACTTCCACGACCGCAAGGTGGTGCTGATCCTTCGCGACAGCCTGGACGACGATTCCCGCCAGATCATGGCGGCCCAGCATGGCAGCGGCATGGTGCATATCGCCTGGCGGCCGGAAAAGGGCGCGCAGATGACCGACGTCGAATACCGCTCGCAACGCCAGCCCGTGGCGGCGGCCGGCGAGAAGGGCCCGCAAGTCTTCCAGCCCACCCGTATCGGTCTCGAGAAATCCGGCGACCAGTTCCAGCTTTGGATCAGCTGGCAGGGCGAGCCCATGCATGCGGAAGGCCCGCCAGTCGCATTTCATACCGATGGGCCCTTCTATGCGGGGATCGGCTTCACCTCGCACCTGCCCGCCAATGCGCTGACCGCCTGGGTCAGCGATTTGGTGCTGGAAAATCGCGCCGGCGCCGTGCGCTGAGAGCGAATTTATTGACCCGTCTTATCACAGGTTAGGGGCGGCTTCGTCGCTTGCGGGATAGCAAGACGGGAGGGGCCTGATGAAACCTTCCGTCATCCTGTTGCTTATCCTGCTTGCAGTCGCGGCGCTCATCGCCAGCGCGACATTTTATTGCGGGTTCCTGTTCGCGCGCGGCTGATCCGAGAGGTGCGGGATGGTCGAGGCATTGGTGAGAAAGCTTTCCCGCTATGCCCCGCTCTCGCACGATGACGAAGCTGCCGTGCGCGCGCTTCCCACCCTGCTGCAGGATTATGCCAAGGGCCAGCAGATCGTGGAGGAAGGTTCTTCGCCTGCGGAAAGCTGTGTGCTGGTGACGGGCCTTGCCTTTCGCTATCGGGCGCTGCCCAACGGCACCCGCCAGATTCTATCCCTGCACATTCCCGGCGACTTCGTGGATCTGCACAGTTTCGTGCTGCATCCGATGGACCACAGCATCGCCTTGGCGGTCCCCTCGCAGGTCGCCAGAGTGCCGCACCAGCGCTTGATGGAAATTGTGGCGGCCCATCCGCAGGTGACCTGCGGCCTGATGTGGGACATGGCGCTGGATGCGGCCACCCATCGCGAATGGATGGTGGGGCTGGGCCGCCGGGATGCCTATGAGCGTCTCGCCCATCTGTTTTGCGAGCTTTACTACCGGACCAGGATGGCGGGGCTGTTGCACGATCACCGGTTCGAGCTTCCGCTCAGCCAGCCGGAGCTGGCCGATATCTGCGGCCTGTCGAGCGTGCATGTAAACCGCTCGCTGCAGATGATGCGGCGCGATGGGCTGATCGTCACTGAAAAAGGATGGCTGATCGTTCCCGAAATCGAAAAGCTCAGCGCGGCGGCGGGCTTCGATCCGGCCTATCTCCACCTGATCTCGCGGCCTTAAGGCGCCTTGACGGTCTTCAGCAGTTTCAGAAGCTGCGGATGTAGATACTCATTGGCTGCCAGCACGCTGCCCCTCGCCAGCATTTCGGCACCGCCGGTCAAGTCGCTGACCATGCCGCCGGCTTCGCGCACCAGCACGATGCCCGCGGCCACGTCCCAGGCCTGGAGCTTGTGTTCCCAGAATCCGTCGAAACGGCCGGCCGCGACATAGGCCAGGTCCAGCGAGGCCGAGCCGAAGCGGCGGATGCCGGCGGTGACGTTCATCACCTCGGCCATTTCGGCGCTGGCGCGGGCATGGCCTTCTTTTCCCAAGAAGGGCAGGCCGGTGGCGATCACGCTGGGCGCCAACTCCTTGCGGGCCGCGACGCGCAACCGCTTGTTGTTGAGATAGGTGCCATGGCCTTTCTCGGCGGTGAAAAGATCGTCAGTGACGGGATTGAACACCACGCCCGCCACCAGCTGGCCTTCGCGCTCCAGCCCTATGGAGATGGCAAAATGCGGAATGCCATGCATGAAGTTGGTGGTGCCGTCGATCGGATCGATGATGAAGCGGTGGGTCTTGTCGGCGCCTTCGACGCCGCCGCCTTCCTCACCCAGGAAGCCATAGCCGGGGCGGGCCTTGGACAATTCCTCGATCAGGATGCGCTCGGTGCGCTTGTCGGCACTGGTGACGAAATCGGCCGGGCCTTTCATCGAGATCTGGAGATTTTCCAGCTCGTTGAAGTCGCGGATCAGGGGCCGGCCGGCTTTTCGAGCGGCGGCAACCATAACGTTCAGGGCGGGGGAGGTGTAAGCGGCCATTCGGATTATTCCTGTTGCCTCACCCTTCGACAAGCTCAGGGTGAGGATAAAAGAAAGTCCTTATGCTGGTCGCAGTACGCTGTCGCTAGCGACTGTCGAAGCACGAGGACAAAATTTCAATCGGCGCGCCGCACGTAGCTGCCGTCTTCGGTAGCGACGATGATCCGCTCGCCGGCGGCGATAAAGGGCGGTACCTGAATGCGCATGCCGTTCTCCAGCACCGCGCTCTTGTAGGACGGCGCCGCGGTGCCGCCTTTCAGCACCGGATCGGCCTCGGCTACGGTGAGCACCACCTGCACCGGCAGCTTGATGCCGATGGGCTTGCCGTCATAAAGCTGCACCAGGGTCTTCATCCCGTCCTGCAGGAACTGGGCCTGTTCGCCCACGAAATCCGCCGCCAGTTCGATCTGGTCGTAGGTTTCCATGTCCATGAAAGTCAGCATGTCGCCGCTGGCGAAAAGGAATTGGAAGTCCTTCTTGTCCAGGATGGCTTCGTCGACGGCTTCGTCGGAGCGGAAGCGCTGGTTCAGCTTGGTGCCGCTGGTGACGTTCTTGAGTTCGACCTGGTTATAGGCGCCGCCTTTGCCGGGCTTGACCTTCTGGGTCTTGACCGCGATCCACAGCCCGCCATCGTAATTGAGCAGGGTGCCGGGGCTGATTTCGTTGCCTGTGATCTTGGCCATGGGACGGGACGCCTCCGGGACGGGGGTGAGAAACGGTTCGCGGGTTCAAAGAGCGGGCGGGTTCTAGCAACACGGGCCCGGCTTGTCATCCCTGACGCAAAAACCGTCTAGAAGCACCATTTCCAGCAGGAATAGGCCGCGCCCACCGTGAGATAGACCAGGAGGGCCATGACGCCCAAGGCCGCCGCATCGGCCCAGCGCGGACCCTTGGGGCGGAAGAAACCGAAGCTCAATGCCAGCGTCAGCAGCGCCGCCACGGGTACGATCAGATAGGGAATGTACCAGTGGTTCTGCAGCCAGAGGGAGTCGGCGAAAAACTTCTGGTGGATCTTGTCGGCGGTGAAGTTCAGCGCGACCACCAGCAGGGCGCCGACGAACAGAAAGCCGAGCAGGCGTTCTTTCATTTCCTCGCTTTCATCTCGCGAACAACGCGTTGAACTGGCGCACCGCATCCTGCGGGCCGTCGGGATGTTCCCACACGCCGGCCGACACCGCCAGGAAGTCCGCGCCAGCGTCGACAAGAATTGGCGCGTTCTGGACCGTGATGCCGCCAATGGCCACACATGGCACCACCATCATCTCGCTCCACCAGCGCAGCAGCTCGATGTCCGCCTTGGTCTTGGGTTCTTTGGTCTGGGTCGGGAAGAAGGCGCCAAAGGCGACATAGTCGGCGCCGGCCTCGCCCGCCTCCATGGCCAGGTGCCGGCTGTCATGACAGGTGACGCCGACGATGCCGCCGGGCAACAGCCGCCGCGCCTCGGCGTAGGAGGCATCCTCCTGGCCGACATGGACGCCGTCGCAGCCCAGTTCGGCGGCAAGGTCGGGCCGGTCGTTCAGGATGAAGGCAGCGCCGGCCGCCTGTACCACGGGGCGCAGCGTATCCACCGCGCGGCGGATTTCCTCATCGCCGATGTCCTTCAGGCGCAGCTGGAAAGAGGCGACATCGCCGCCTTTCAGCGCTTCCTTGAGGGGCCCCAAAAAATTCGCCGCCGAGAGCCTCGGCGGCGAAATCAGGTAAAGTCTGCAGCCGTCGCTCACGCGGCTTTCTTTTCCTCGGCCTCGTTCCACTTGCCAAGCGCGGCCAGCGAGTTCATCAGGGCGCGATGGGCGAAAGCCGCCTGGCCCTTGCCGACATTCTCCGCCTTGCCGCTCCAGGCCTTCTGCGGCGCGGCCTGCAGGGCGCGGCCATAGGAGAAAGTGAGGGCCCAGGGCAGGCCGCCGATGACGTTCATCGCCGACAAATGCGCGGTGGCGTCCTCGTCCGACTGGCCGCCGGACAGGAAGGCGATGCCCGGCACGGCCGACGGCACATAACGCTTCAGGACTTTCACGGTGCGCTCGGCCACTTCCTGCACGGAATTCTGTTTGGCGCACTTCTTGCCCGGCACGATCATATTGGGCTTCAGGATCATGCCTTCCATGGCGACGTCGGCGACATGCAGGGCCTCGAACACTTCGGCCAGCACCCAGCTGGTGACGTCCTCGCAGCGCTGGATGTCATGGTCGCCGTCCATCAGCACTTCCGGCTCGACGATCGGGACGATGCCGTTTTCCTGGGCCAGCGCCGCATAGCGGGCCAAGCTTTGCGCATTGGCGTTGATGCAGTTGTAGGTCGGGATATGCGCGCTGATGTCGATCACCGCCCGCCACTTGGCAAAGCGCGCTCCCAGCTTGTGATACTCCTGGAAGCGTCCGCGCAGGCCGTCCAGGCCCTCGGTGACGGTCTCGCCGGGCGACAGGGCCAGCGGCTTGGCGCCTTCGTCGACCTTGATGCCCGGAACGCAGCCGGCCGCTTCGATCAACTTGACCAGCGGGGTGCCGTCCTTGGCCTCCTGGCGGATGGTCTCGTCGAACAGGATCACCCCGCCGATATGCTCGCGCATGGCCTTGTCGGTGCGGAACAGCATCTCGCGATAGTCGCGGCGGTTCTCCTCGGTGTTCTGCACGCCAATCTTGTCGAAGCGCTTCTGGATGGTGCCGGTGGATTCATCGGCGGCCAAGAGGCCCTTGCCAGGGGCGACCATCTTGTGGGCGATCTTGTTCAGCTCGTCGAGATTCATCGTCATTCCCCTTAACTACTTCGCCGCAAGCGCCTCGACGCCCGGCAGTTCCTTGCCTTCAAGCCATTCCAGGAAGGCCCCGCCCGCGGTGGAGACGTAAGTAAAATCGTCCTCCACGCCGGCATGGGCCAAGGCGGCCACGGTGTCGCCGCCGCCCGCCACGGACAATAGCTTGCCCTCGCGGGTGGCGCTTGCGACTTTTTGGGCCGCGGCCACGGTTCCCTTGTCGAATGGCGCGGTTTCAAACGCGCCAAGTGGTCCGTTCCATACCAGGGTCCGGGTCGTCAACAACCGCTTCTCGAAAGCCTTAACGCTGTCCGGCCCCACATCCAGAACCATGTCATCGGCGCCGATCTGGGTGATGGGAACGGTGCGGTGGGCGGCGCCCTGCTTGAATTCCTTGGCCACCACCACGTCGGTGGGCAGCAGGATCACCGCGCCCGCCTCATTGGCCATGTGAATGACCTTGCGCGCGGTTTCCAGATGATCCGGCTCGTAGAGGGACTTACCAATGTTATAGCCCTCGGCCGCCAGGAAGGTGTTGGCCATGGCGCCGCCGATGACCAGGGTTTCCACCCGCTTCACCAGATTTTCCAGAAGCGCGATCTTGGTCGAGACCTTGGCGCCGCCCACCACCGCCATCAGCGGGCGCTGCGGATTGCCCAGCGCCTTTTGCAGATGTGCCAGCTCGGCCTGCACGGAGCGGCCGGCGGCATTGGGCAGAAGCCGCGCCACGCCTTCGGTGGAGGCATGGGCGCGATGTGCCGCCGAGAAAGCGTCATTCACGAAAATGTCGCCCAGCGCGGCCAGTTGCTTGGCCATCTCGGGGCTGTTTTCTTCCTCGCCCTTGTGGAAGCGCGTGTTTTCCAGGAGCAGCACATCGCCGTCCTTCAGCGCCGCCACGGCCTCTTCGGCCTTGGGACCGATGCAGTCGTCGGCGAAGGCCACTTTCCGGCCGACAGCCTTCGACAGCGGGTCGACCAGGACCTTTAGCGACATGGACGGCACGACCTTGCCCTTGGGCCGGTCGAAATGGCTGAGCACGATCACCTTGGCGCCTTTTTCGGCCAGCTCGCGGATGGTCGGCGCCTGGCGCTCGATGCGGGTGGCGTCGGTCACCTTGCCGTCCGCCACCGGCACATTGAGATCCGCGCGCACCAGGACGCGCTTACCCTTCACAGTCAAGTCGTCGAGAGTTCTGAACGCCATCCCCGCCATTCCTTCGTCGTGCCCGCCTGAGCGGGAGCCGGATGCAAAAAGCATACACCCCGGCCACGCCTGCGGGACCGGGGTGTTGACAGTCGATCAGATCAGCTTGCCCAGCGCCACCGCGGTGTCGGCCATGCGGTTGGAGAAGCCCCATTCATTGTCGTACCAGCTCGCCACGGACACGAAGGTGCCTTCCATGACCTTGGTCTGGTCCAGCGCGAAGCTGGAGGATGCGGGGTTGTGGTTGAAGTCCACCGACACCAGCTTGTCATGGACCACATCCAGGATGCCTTTCAGGGGGCCGGCCGCGGCGGCCTTGATGGCGTCGTTGATCTCCTGGGCGCTGGTCTGCTTCCTGGCCACGAACTTCAGGTCCACCAGCGAGACATTCGGCGTGGGCACGCGCACCGAAACGCCGTCCAGCTTGCCTTTCAGCTCCGGCAGCACCAGGCCCACCGCCTTGGCGGCGCCGGTGGAAGTCGGGATCATCGACAGCGCCGCGGCGCGGGCGCGATAGAGATCCTTGTGCATCTGGTCCAGCGAGGGCTGGTCATTGGTATAGCTGTGGATGGTGGTCATGATGCCCTTTTCGATGCCCACAGCATCGTTCAGCACCTTGGCCACCGGCACCAGGCAGTTGGTGGTGCAGGACGCGTTGGAGACGATGACGTCATCCTTGGTCAGCTTGTCATGGTTGACGCCATAGACCACCGTGATGTCGGCGCCGTCACAAGGCGCGCTGACCAGCACGCGCTTGGCGCCAGCGGTGAGATGGGCGGATGCCTTGTCCTTGCTGGTGAAGATGCCGGTGCATTCCAGCGCGATATCGACGCCCAGTTCCTTGTGCGGCAGTTCGGCCGGGTTCTTGATCGCGGTCACCTTCATGCGGTGACCGGCGGCGATCATGTATTCGCCATCCACGCTCACCTGCGCCGGGAAGCGGCCATGCACGCTGTCATAGCGCAGCAGATGGGCGTTGGTCTCCACCGGACCCAGATCGTTGACCGCCACCACCTCGATGTCGCGGCGGCCGGATTCCACGATGGCCCGCAGCACAAGCCGGCCGATGCGGCCGAAGCCGTTGATTGCAACGCGAAGAGCCATTCGAAAATCTCCTAAGACTGCTTGAGCAATTTCTTCGCAGCTTCCACGGCCGCTTCGACCGTGATGCCGAACTTGTTGTAGACGTCCTTGTAGGGGCCACTGGCGCCGAAGGAATGCATGCCGATGAAGGCGCCGGCCGGGCCGATCAGCTCGCTGCCGATATAGCGGTCCCAGCCTTCGCGCGCCGCCGCCTCGATGGCGACCTTGACGGTGCCCGGTCCCAGGACCTTCCGGCGATACTCTTCCGGCTGTTCCTCGAACAGCGCCCAGCAGGGCATGGAGACCACGCGCGCGCCGATGCCTTCTTCCGCCAGCTTGGCGCGGGCCGCCAGCGCCAGCGACACTTCCGTGCCGGTGGCCAGGAAGGTCACGATGGGATTGGGCGCGCCGATCAGTTCATAGGCGCCTTTGGCGCACAGGTTTTCGCTGGTGTGGGCCTCGCGCACCGTGGGCACATCCTGGCGCGAGAAGGCGATCAGGCTGGGGCGGCGGCTGTCGTTGATCGCCAGTTCCCAGCATTCCGCCGTTTCCACGCCATCGGCGGGACGGAAGACCTTCAGGTTGGGAATGGCGCGCAGCGCCGCCAGCTGCTCGACCGGCTGGTGGGTCGGGCCGTCCTCGCCCACGCCGATGGAGTCATGCGTCATCACGAAGATCACGCGGATGCCCATCAAGGCGGCCAGGCGGATGGAGGGGCGGCAATAGTCGCTGAACACCAGGAAGGTGCCGCCATAGGGGATGATGCCGCCATGCAGCGCCATGCCGTTCATGGCCGCGGCCATGCCATGCTCGCGGATGCCGTAATGGACGTAGCGGCCGTTATAATTGCCGGCGCTGATCTCCAACAGCCCTTTTGACCGGGTGTTGTTGGAGGGCGTCAGGTCGGCCGAGCCGCCGATGGTGGTCTGCAGTTCGCCATTGATGACGTCCAGCGCCTTCTCGCTCATCTTGCGGGTGCCGGCGGTCGGCTTCTCGGCTGACAATTTTTCCTTCAGCGCGACCAGCGCCGGGTTCAGCGAGGCGGGGATCA
>CAYQZM010000363.1:0-3482 GCA_964421935.1 uncultured Rhizobium sp.
CGGGGCCGCGACGATGGACGGAAACAGGA
Organism: uncultured Rhizobium sp.; assembly: GCA_964421935.1. Lineage (GTDB taxonomy): Bacteria > Pseudomonadota > Alphaproteobacteria > Micropepsales > Micropepsaceae > Rhizomicrobium. The sequence continues at coordinate 30 of CAYQZM010000363.1, forward strand.
AATAGGGCGAAAGACCCGGCGCCCAGATGGCCGCGGCGATGCCAAGGCCCGAGAACCACAGCCAGCAGGCGATGACCCCTGCCCGCTGCGCCACCAGCAGCGCCACCGCCAGCACGCCCAACGCCAGCGACAGGCGCAAGGCCAGCGGATGGGCGAAGGATGGATCGGGCGCCCCCGCGATCCAGGCGGCCAGGCCGTGCAGCACAAAGCCCATGCCGACGCTGCCCACCAGCAGCAGCAACGGCATCAGGCCCGCGAGCAAGGAGGGCCGCAGACCGCGTTCACCCCGGGGCCGCAGATAGCCCGCCAATGCGATCATCACAAAGACGGCGATGGCGGATGGCAAGACCCGATGTTGCGGCAGCCTGGGCAGCCAGCGCTCCAGCACATCGAGATAGACATCGTCTTCGCCCTTCAGCCTCTGATAGTCGGCACGGGCCAATCCATCGGCCAGCGCCAACGCGGCGTCACCCTGCTGCTGCACACTGCGCGGATCCAGATTCTCGCGCCGGTCGAGCGGAGTGTGATAGTCCGCGACATTGCCGATGAAGGCGAAGTTGTAGCCGGGAATGCCCGCCGCCAGCACCGGCGTCAGGTCCGTGTCATTGGGCAGGTATTTGTAGATCTCGCCATAGAGTGATGAGGTCGCGTAACGCTCCACACCACGCGCATAAAGGTCGATGAGCGGCCGATTGCCCTTGCTGGTCTGGAACAGATAGCTGGGGCCCTGATTGCCGCGCGCTTCCACATTGATCACCGCGCCGACACCGGCACGGCGCACCGGATCGCGCAGGAACAGGTTCGCGCCCAAGAGGCCGTTCTCCTCGCCGTCGGTGAAGATGGCGGTGATGGGATGGGTGCCGGCGAGATGGCGGGCTTTCAAGGCGCGGATGGTCTCCAGCAGGATGGCGACGCCCGATCCATCATCGCCGGCGCCGGGGCCGGCCGCCACGGAATCGGAATGGGCCATCAGCACCACGGCCTTGCCCGCGCCGGGCACAGCCTCGGCAATGATGTTGGTAACGGTGGCGCAGGGGATGTTGTCCCAGCGCCGCTCGCCATAGCAGCTCATGCCGCTCTGGGTGTGGGCCGTCACGCCCAGCGCCGACAGCTCCTGCAGGATGCGGTCGCGCACGGCTTCGGCCTCCGGGCTGCCGGCCGGATGGGGCCGCTGCTCGCCCAGGATGCGCCCCAGGACCGCGTCGGCGCGGGCGGCCGAGAATTGGGTCGATGGCGCCTCAGGTCCCGATGCTTCGGGCCGCCAGGGGGCAAATACCGACAACAGCCAGATACCGGCCACCAGCACCACCAGGCTGATAATGCGTCCCATTCCTGTTCAAATTCCCTTGGACCGCAGTCATATCTTGATTTTCGGGCAAATACCCCTATTTTGCGGTGCGGAAAGAGTCGGCCGCCATTCGGGCCGCCGGCCATGGGCGCCACGTGTCGCGCCCCTTCTTCAGGAGCGTGCTACGACCAGCGTGACGAGTTCCGGCGCGGAAGCCGGAGTGATTGAAGTTATTGAAACTTCAGAACTATCCCCCCCTGCCGCCGAGGCATCCGCTGCCGATGGATTTGCGGACCTTGGCCTGTGTGCGGACATACTGAAGGCGGTTGCCGACGCCGGCTACACCACCCCCACCCCCATCCAGGCCCAGGGCATTCCCGAGGTGCTGAAGCGGCGGGACGTGATCGGCATCGCCCAGACCGGTACCGGCAAGACCGCCAGTTTCACCCTGCCCATGATCGAGATGCTGAGTCGCGGCCGTTCCAAGGCGCGCATGCCGCGGGCCCTGGTGCTGGAGCCGACCCGCGAGTTGGCCGACCAGGTGTCGGAGAGCTTCGACAAGTACAGCAAATATTCCAAGCTCTCTCATGCGCTGCTGATCGGCGGCGTCTCGATGGACGACCAGATCAAGAAGCTGGACCGCGGTGTCGATGTGCTGATCGCCACGCCGGGCCGCCTGATGGATCACTTCGAACGCGGGCGTATCCTGCTGTCCCAGGTCAATATCCTGGTGATCGACGAAGCCGACCGTATGCTGGACATGGGCTTCATCCCCGACGTGGAGAAGATCTGCAAGCTGCTGCCCTTCACCCGCCAGACCCTGTTCTATTCGGCGACCATGCCGCCGGAGATCCAGCGGCTAACCGACCAGTTCCTGCACAATCCCATCCGCATCGAGGTCTCGCGTCCTGCCACGACCGCCACCAACATCACCCAGGAAGTGGTGGAAATCCCCGCCAATGACTGGGCCAAGCGCGAGGCGCTGCGCCGCCTGATCCGCGAGGTCGATGCCACCTTGCAAAACGCCATCATCTTCTGCAACAGGAAGCGCGATGTCGATGTGGTGGCCAAGTCCCTGGCCAAGCACGGCTTCGACGCCGCCCCCATTCATGGCGACCTCGATCAGAGCCTGCGCATGAAGACCCTGGAGAAATTCCGCTCCGGCGAACTCAAGATCCTGGTGGCGTCCGACGTGGCGGCCCGCGGCCTGGACGTGCCCAGCGTCAGCCATGTCTTCAATTTCGACGTGCCGATCCATGCCGACGATTATGTCCACCGGATCGGCCGCACCGGCCGTGCCGGCCGCAGCGGACACGCCTATATGCTGGCCTCCCATCGCGACGGCAAATATCTCGAAGCGATTGAGAAGATCACCGGTCAGAAGCTGGCCCGCCGCGAAATGATGGATATCGAGGTGCGCGAAGAAAGCCGTCCACATCGCGACAAGGATCGGCGTGGCGGCCGGGACCGCGATCGTGGCCGGGGCCAGGGCGGCAAGCATCGCGATCGCCGCCCGCCGGACGGCAAGTATCACGACCATGTCGCCGCCATGGAGCCGACGGAAGCCAAGCCGGCCACCGCGGCGCCGGCGCCGCGGCCGGAAAAGCCGCGCCATGAACACAGGAACGAACCCAGGAACGAACAACGGCACGAACACCGCGCCGAGCACCGTTCCGAACAGCGCGAGAAGCGGGGGCCGCGCCCCGGCAAGCCACAGGGCGCCCAACCCGAGGCTGTGGACAAGAGCGAGCTGCCCGCCTTCCTGTTCCGGCCCGTGCCGGTCAAGAAGCCCGTCCCGCAAAGCTGATCGGTCCCCTCCGGACGCATGCCCCGCGTAAACCCGAGGGTTTCCGCGCTATTCGAAGCCGTTTCACGGCCCCACTTAACGCTTTTTACAGGAGCGTCGCGGCAAACTGCCGCCACGGGGTCAGGGAGAGGCAGCCGGGTGTTCAGTCACGACCGCGAGCAGGCTTTCGCCAAATCAGCCATGACGCTGATGGATGAAGCGGACGTGCCCGCGACGCCGGACAATTTCGAGCTCTTCTATGCCTATGCGTCCGGCGAGAACCCGGCCCTGGCACAGGTGATGCGCGGGCTGATCGAGACCAAGAAGCCCTTCACGCCCGAGCTGCTGTCCGATCTGCGCCTGCGCTGCCTGTCAGGCG
>CAYQZM010000364.1:0-10095 GCA_964421935.1 uncultured Rhizobium sp.
TTCTTCCGCCGCAAGAAGACCTGCCCCTTCTCGGGCGATAACGCGCCCAAGATCGATTACAAGGACGTCAAGCTGTTGCAGCGCTTCATTTCCGAGCGCGGCAAGATCGTGCCGTCCCGCATCACCGCCGTCAGCAACAAGAAGCAGCGCATCCTGGCGAACGCCATCAAGCGCGCCCGCTTCATGGCGCTGCTGCCCTACGTCGTGAAGTAGGAGGGGGTGCCATGCAAGTGATCCTGCTCGAACGCGTCGAGAAGCTCGGCCAGATGGGCGATGAAGTGAAGGTGAAGGACGGCTTCGCCCGCAACTTCCTTCTGCCCAAGAAGAAGGCCCTGCGCGCCACCAAGGCCAACCGGGAATATTTCCAGGGCCAGAAGGCGCAGCTCGAAGCCAACAATCTGCGTCTGAAAGGCGAGGCCGAGAAGGTCGGCCAGAAGCTGAACGGCCAGAAGTTCACCCTGATCCGCCAGGCCGGCGATCGCGGCCAGCTTTATGGCTCGGTCAGCCCCCGCGACGTCGCCGATGCCATGGAGAAGGCCGGTTTCAAGGTGGACCGTCATCAGATCTCCATCAGCCAGGCCATCAAGACCATCGGTCTCTTCACCATCCCGGTCGTGCTGCATCCGGAAGTCCGGGTGAACGTGACCGTGAATGTCGCCCGCAGCGAGGACGAGGCCGAGCGCCAGGCGCGCGGCGAAGACGTGCTGGCGGAGAAGACCGAAGCCGAAGAAGCCAAAGTCGCGGCCGAAGAGCTGTTCGAGGAAGGCGCCGGTCCCAAGCCGGAAGAAGCCGAAGAGGCTTGATCTTCCCTCGCATTCCAAAAAGAGGCCCGGCGAGAGCCGGGCCTTTTTTCATGCAGCCGATCAGTTCGGCGTCATCACCACGGTGGAATTGACTGTCAGGCTGACCAGGGCTTCGCCGGCGATGGCGGCCGGAGGCGGGGCCTTGCGGCTCTTGCCGGCCACTGCGGCTCTTTTGCTTGTTGGCGCTTCGCCAAGTTCCTCGGTGGCATTGCCGATGGTGATGGTCTTGTAGCGCTGGACCTTGAGGCTGAGGTCGCCGGCCACATTCTTTGCCCGATCCTGTAACTCCTTCAGCGCGGTGGCGGTGAGATCATCCTGTACCGCTTTCAGACTGTCCGGAGAGACGAAGAAACGCATCTCGCCCATCACCAGGCCGTCGCTCTGCAGCACACCGGCCAGGGCCAGCACGGCGTCGAAATCCCCGGAGCTGAGGGTCAGCACCTGTTCGCCGCGCCATTCGGAAGATTCGCCCTGGGTCGTGTAGGGATGGTTGACTGCATAGCTGCCGGTCTCGGCGGTGACGCTGGGCGCATCCTTGACCTTGGCAAGTGCCGTCATCATGCGGTGATTGATATCGATCTGGATCTGGCGGGCATTGGGGCCGCGCGCCATCACGCGCAAGGTTGCGACAACGCGGTCGCGCGGCACCACCAGGGCGGCCTGCTGCACCAGTTGGATGTCGGTCGTGACCGGCTTTTCAGAGGCAGGCGCCGCGATTGCGGCGGGCGTAACGCAGACCAGCAGCAAAGCGGGAAAAAGGAATTTAAGGCTTTTCTTCATCACACAAACTCCCTCGGTTGAGAGGCCCATCGGCCTGTGCTCTGGAGATGGGAGTCGCGAGCCTTTGCTGCCATGAGCGGATTTGGCCGCTTCTGTCCGGCGCCATGACAAGCGGCGTACGGCGATGTAAGGATTTGTGCGGGATTGTCCGGGGCCGTCATGAAGACCGCCGAAGAGCGGGAGCTGTCTGAAGCGCAGAGCCAGGCCGTGGCAGGGCTGGTTCTGGAAGAGCTGGCGCGGCGGCGCATGTCGCGCAAGCGCCTGGCGGCGGACGCGCGCATCAGTCTTTCGACCCTGGAAAAGGCGTTGAACGGCAATCGCGGCTTTACACTTGCCACTCTGGTGCGGCTGGAACAGGCGCTCTCGGTCTCGCTGCGGCCAGCGGCAAAACCCTCCAAGGACACACGCGACATGCCGGCCCCTGCCGAGCTCGGCGCCTATTCGCGTGCCGCCGTGCATATGCTGGAGGGGCGCTATCTCACCCTGCGGCCGTCTTTCGAGGTGGCGGGAGCGATCTATGCCTATCGCACCGATATTTCCTGGGATGGCGGCAGGCTGGTCTTCGCGGAGGCCGAACGGCTGGACATGGCCAACGCCCAGAAAGGGCTCGTATCGGTGCCGATCCCGTCCGGGCACATCTATCTCCTCACCAATGAGGAAGGTCAGATGCGCATGGCGGTGCTGGGCCGCCAGCTGCGCACCGGCGCCATGTACGGCGTTCTGACCACCTTGCTGGCGGGGTCAGGCCCTCAGCTGCAGCCGGTGGCGACGCCCTTGGTTCTGCTGCCGCTTGGCGAAGGCATGACGTTCGGGCGCATTCTGGAGAGCGATGCGCCATACGGCCCATATCGCCAGCATCTGATGCGGGTTCTGGAAGGCGGCTTTGCCCGCTTCCCCCTGCCCTGAGCGACCGTCCTTTGGAAATCAGAGCGCGGCGGTCGCGTCCTGCCGCGCCGAAAATTGCTGCACGATCCAGTTGATGAACAGCCGCACCCGCTGAGACTGATGCCGGTGGCTGGGGTAGAGCACCGAAACCAGACCTGGCGGCAAGGCGTGATCAGCCAGCACCCGCACCAACCGGCCCTGGGCCAGATCCTGCTCGATGTGAAAGACCGGCATCTGGGCCAGACCCAGGCCAAGGCGCACGGCGTCGCGAAAACTTTCCGTGCCGGTGACCGAGAAGGGCGTCGTCATGTCCATCCGTGTCACGGCACCCGAGACGAGAAATTCAAACGGCGTCAGCGCGCCCGTGGTGATGGAGCGCAGGCAGACGGCGTGATGCCGGACAAGATCGGCCGGCGATTGCGGTACGCCATGCTGCTCCAGATAGGCCGGGGCGGCGCAGGTGATCCGGGGCAGCACCGTCACGCTGCGCGCCACCAGATCGCTGTCCGGCAGCGCGCCATAGCGCAGCACGCAATCGACGCCCTCGCGGATGACATCCACCCAGCGATCGCTCTCGCTCATGGCGATCTGGATTCCGGGATGGCGCGCCAGGAAATCCGGCAGGCCCGGCAGCAGGAAATGGCGAGCCAGCGTGCCCTGCACTTCCACCCGCAGCATGCCCTTGGGGGCGGCGCCCCGGAATGCGCCGTCGGCCTCCTCGACATCGTCCAGGATCGCGAGACAGCGGCGATAATAGGCTTCCCCATCCAGGGTCGGCCGGACGGTCCGGGTGGTGCGCTGGAGCAGCCTTGTGCCCAACCTTTCCTCCAATTGGCGGATCACCTGGGTCGCGGTCGAACGGGGGATTTCCAGGTCGTTGGCGGCTTGGGTGAAGCTGCGCCGGTCCACGACCCGGGCGAACAGCCGCATCGCATCCAGCCGGTCCATCCACCCTCCATTGTTCGCATTTTCAGAACAGTATTGCCGTTTTATCCCAGATTATCTTGGCGCTTCAAGCTGCTCATCTCCCATCCGTCCGCTCGATCCCGCGCGGACCGGACAGGAGAGCGAGCATGAGCACGGAGACAAACAAGGTGGCGATCGTGACCGGCGCCTCGCGGGGCATCGGGGCGGCCATCGCCGAACGGCTGGCGGCGGACGGTTTCACGGTCGTGGTCAACTACGCCGGCAGGTCGGCTGAAGCCGAAGCGCTGGTGGCAAAGATCGAGGCGGCCGGCGGTCGCGCCACCCCGGCCCAGGCCGATGTCAGCGACGCGGGCGCGGTGGCCCGCATGTTCGACGCGGCAGAAAGCGCCTTCGGCGGCGTCGACGTGCTGGTCAACAATGCCGGCATCATGAAGTTGGCCAGCATCGCCAAGGCCGACGATGCGCTGTTCGACAGCCAGATCGCCATCAACCTGAAGGGCAGTTTCAACACAATGCGCGAGGCAGCAAAGCGGCTGCGCGCCGGCGGACGCATCGTCAATCTGTCGTCCAGCGTGGTCGGCCTCTATCAGCCGACCTATGGCGTCTATGCCGCTACCAAGGCCGGCGTCGAGGCCATGACCCATATCCTGGCCAAGGAGCTGCGGGGCCGCAGCATCACCGTCAACGCCATCGCGCCGGGGCCGACGGCAACCGCGCTGTTCCTGGACGGCAAGCCGCAAGCGGTGATCGACAATCTCGCCAAGCTCGCCCCGCTCGAGCGCCTGGGCCAGCCCCAGGACATCGCCAGCGCGGTCGCTTTTCTCGCCGGTCCCGACGGCGCCTGGATCAACGGCCAGGTGCTGCGCGCCAACGGCGGGATCATCTGAACCCCTCACCTAACCACCTCTCAAGGAGACAGCCATGACCAGCAAGATCATTCTCATCACCGGCGCCTCTTCCGGTTTCGGCCGCCTGACCGCCAACGCCTTGGCCAAGGCCGGGCACACCGTCTATGCCTCGATGCGCGATACCAGGGGCCGCAATGCCGCCCAGGTGCGCGATGTCGAAGACTTCGCGAAGGCCAACCAGGTCGATCTGCGCGCCATCGAGATCGATGTGCAATCGGAGAAGTCCATTGCCACCGCGGTGGATGAGATCACCGCGAGCCACGGCCGCATCGATGTGCTGGTGCATAATGCCGGTCACATGGTGTTCGGACCGGCGGAGGCCTTCACGCCCGAACAGTTCGCCCAGCTCTATGACGTCAATGTGCTCAGCACCCAGCGGGTCAACCGCGCGGTGCTGCCCCATATGCGCGCGGCCCATCAGGGCCTGCTGGTCTGGGTTTCCTCCAGCAGCTCCGCGGGCGGCACGCCACCCTATCTGTCGCCCTATTTCGCGGCCAAGGCCGGCATGGATGCGCTGGCGGTGCAATATGCCCGCGAGCTCAGCCGCTGGGGCATCGAGACCTCGATCGTGGTGCCCGGCGCCTTCACCAGGGGCACCAACCACTTTGCCCATTCCGGCAAGCCGGCCGACACCGGGCGCGCGGCGGAATATGAGGCAGGTCCCTACAAGAATTTCGGCGAGGAAATCCAGAAGGCCTTTGCCGAGATCGTTCCGGACAATGCCGATGTCGGCGAGGTTGCGCAGGCCATCGTCAGGATCGTGGACGCGCCCTTCGGCAAGCGGCCCTTCCGGGTGCATGTCGACCCCAGCCAGGATGGCGCCGATATCGCCTTCGCGGTGATGGACCGGATGCGGGAGGAAATGCTGCACCGGGTGGGCATGGACGACCTGCTGAAGCCCGCGCATCTGTGAGGTGCGGCCCCTCAGAGAGGGCCCCGCCGGCAAGGCGGAGCCGTTGCCGTCAGCCTGCGCCGGACTGGACGGCGAATTCGCGGCGCGAAAGACCGCGCGGCGGATCGCCGAAGAAGACTTCCACGCTTTTCAGCTTGCCGTCCGCAAAGGTCATCAGTTCGGCATTGCGGAACCGGGCTTCGGGATGGGTGGCGTTGGGGATGCGCATGGTGCAATCGTAAGCGACGAAAACCTTGTCGCCTTCTCGCATCACCGTCACGAAATCGAATTTCTGGTGCAGCGGTTGTTTCGGCCAGCAACGCTGGAAATAGGCAGCCCGGTCGATGTGATCATCGAAAGGGCTGGTGAAGATGAAATCCGCCGCCAGATTCTCTTCCATGAAAGAGCGGTCATACCGCTCATAGGCGCGGTAATAGCCTTTCGCGAGTTCGCTTAGATCAGACATTGCTTTAACCCTCCAGCGATCTGCCCAGCGCGTCCATCAGATGATTGGTGCCGCGCTCGCGGCTGCCGGCATCATCATAGCCATCGAGATAGTCACCATATTCGGTGAGGGTGAATTTGGTGCCGCCATTGTCCGGCACCAGCTCGATGGCGGCCTGGGACACCGAAATCTTGCGGTCGTCCAGATGCATCACATAGCTGTAGATGATGCGCTGGTTGGGAATGATATCGAGATAGATGCAGTCGAATTTCGACACCATGCCGGTTTTCCAGCGGCCGGCTGCATGTTCGCGCCCACCTTCGCGGAAATCGAAGCTGCGGCCCACCGGCGTCCAGTCCGCGCCACCGCCGAACCAGGCGTCCTTCTTCTTCTGATCGGCAAATGCCTGGAACACGCGCTCGGGCGATGCCTTCCAGTGGCGGGTGATGGTGAAACTGGCATGGACGACGGAACGCGCGGTCATGGAGAATCTCCTGTTGTCTGTCTTGTGTAATGCAGGCGCATGACGCCGCCGGGGAAGGGTTTGGCCTCGATCAGCTTCAGCTTGGTCTGGTGCGCCGCATGGTAATATTGAATACCCGCGCCCAGCAGGATGGGATTGAGATAGAGCCAATACTCATCGATGGCATCCATCGCCATGAAGGCCCGCGTTAGTCCGGGGCTGCCGAAGATCAGCAGCGGCGCGCCTTCGCCCGCCTTGAGCGCGGCAATCTCGCCGGCGTCGCCATGCAGATGGACATTGTTCCAGTCATGGCTCTTCAGTATGCGCGAGAAAGTATGCTTGGGGATGCGCTCGACCCACGCGGCATGTTTGCGCTGGGCCGGATCGGCGTCTTCCTTGTCCAGCAAAGTCGGCCAATAGCCGCGCATCATGCCATAGGTGGTGCGGCCATAGACTGCCGCGCCCGTGCCTTCGATCATATGATGGACGTCGGCGAAAATCGCATCGTTGAGTGTGATCCAGTTCATCTCGTCTTTCGGGCCGGCACAGTAGCCATCCAGCGAGACATGCATCAGCGCGCGCAGAATTCTCATGGTTCTTCCTCGCCAAGAAATTGCCCCAGCCGGTCCAGGCTGCGCTCCCACATCTGGCGCCGCTCGCTGACCCATTGTTCCGCCTGGCTCAGCATCTGCGGCTGGATGCGGCAGGTCCGGACCCGGCCTTCCTTGCGGCTGGTCACCAGCCCGGATTCCTCCAGCACCTTCAGGTGCAGCATCACCGCCGGCAGCGACATGGGCAGAGGTCGCGCCAGCTCGCTGACCGAGGCGGGGCCCGCCACCAGCCGCTCGACGATGGCCCGGCGGGCGGGATCGGCCAGGGCAGCAAAGGTCTTGTCCAGTTCATTGTTCAGCATGTCCTTAAGTTTATGCTCACAAACTCAACTGTCAAGCGATTACTTAAGTATTTTTGGAGCCCTTCCCGAAAAGCATCCCTGCTCCCATATCTGCTTGGTTTCGCATTTGCGGTATAACGCCAGCCGACCGCCAAGGAGGACTTCATGTCCGTCCAGACCCAACTCAAGCGCATCACGGTGCCGGAGATCCGCGGCCACAAGGGCATCAAGCCGGTGGTCTGCCTTACCTGCTATCACGCGCACACCGCCAAGCTGCTCGACAATCATGTCGACCTGATGCTGGTCGGCGACAGCCTGGGCATGGTGATGCATGGTCTGGAAACCACCGTGGGCGTGACCCTGGACATGATGATCACCCACGCCAAGGCGGTGATGCGCGGGTCCAAACGCGCGCTTGTGGTGGTGGATCTGCCCTTCGGTTCTTATGAGGAAAGCCCCTCCGTTGCGTTTCGCAGCGCCGCGCGCGTATTGCAGGAAACCGGCGCCACCGCGGTGAAACTGGAAGGCGGCGCGCGCATGGCCGAAACCATTCAATATCTCACCCAGCGCGGCATTCCGGTGATGGCCCATATCGGCCTGACCCCGCAGATGGTGCATGTGAAGGGCGGTTTTCGCACCGTGGGGCGCACGGAAGAGGAATGGCCCGCGATTCTGGCCGACGCCAAGGCGGTGTCGGATGCCGGCGCCTTCGCCGTGGTGCTGGAGGGCATGGCTGAACCCTTGGCCGCCAGGATCACCGCCGAGATCCCCATTCCCACCATCGGCATCGGTGCCTCGCCTGCCTGCGACGGCCAGGTTCTGGTGCTGGAGGACATGCTGGGGCTGAATCCCAACCCGCCAAAATTCGTGCGCCAATATGCCCAGCTTGGGCCGGCCATCGAGGCGGCGGTCCGCTCTTATGCCGAAGATGTCCGGGCACGGCGTTTTCCGGGGGCGGAAAATGTCTATCCCATGAAAAAAGCCGGGAGCAGCGGCCAAACGTAGCGCCGGGCGTGCGACCCTAAATGGGCCTTTGAGCCCCTTTTCGGGCCCAGAACTTACGGACGCGCGCATTGCGCGCGCGCCCTGCCCGGGCTAATTAACCCGGCGCCTCAAAGGCTTCGGCCTCCTGGCCGCGGGCACAAGATCCCGCGCCAACGCAAAGGAAACGACGTGACCGATATTTTCCGCGAAGTCGAGGAAGACGTTCGCCGCGAAAAAATGGAAAAGCTCTGGAAGGCCTATGGCAATTACGCCATCGCGGCCCTGGTGCTTCTGTTTGCCGGCATCGCGGGCTGGCAGGTGTGGGAACGCCATGAGGCGCAGGAACGCGCCAAGGTCTCCGAGGCTTTCATCGCCGCCCAGCGCATCACCAATCCCCAGACCGCCGCATCCACCTTCGCCGATATCGCGCGTACCGCGCCACGCGGCTATGCCGAGTTGGCGCGCTTGTCGGAAGCCGGCGCCATGGTTGCCTCCGGCCAGACCGGCCCGGCTGTCGATCTCTACAAGCAGATCGCCAAGGATGATAACGGCGCAATCGGCGCGGTGGCGCGCCTCAGAGCGGCCTGGGCGATAGCCGATACCGCCTCACGCAGCGCCTTGAGCGATCTGGTCAAGCCGCTGGACCAGCCGGGCAGCCCCTGGCGCCAGAATGCGCAGGAAGTGATGGCCTATGCCGATTACCGCGCCATGGATACCAAGGGCGCGCTGGCCAAATATGCCGTGCTCGCGGCCGACCCGGAATCGCCGGACAGCCTTCGCCGCCGGGCCCAGGCCATGGCGGATTTCCTCAAGTCGGGCGGCGCCGTCTCTTACGGCACGGTGCCCGCGCCGCCGCCAGCACCGGCGCCCAATGCGGCCATGGCACCCGCAGCGGGCGCTGCCGCGCCGGCCGCGCCTGCGCCTGCCAAGACCGCGCCCAAGCCTGCAAAATAAGATGAAAAGCCGCATCGCCCGCCTTTGCCTTGTGGTGGCAGCAGCCTCGCTGCTGCTTTCCGGCTGCGCGGTCTTTGACGAGATCGGAAGCTGGTTCTCCTCAAACGGCAAGAAATCCAATCTGCGTGGCGTGCGCATTCCGGTGATGTCGCTGGACAGCGAGCTGAAGGTGGATGCCTCGTTGGGAAAGGAGCGCGTGCTGCTGCCCCCACCCTATCGCAATCCCGACTGGCCGCAGCCGGGCGGCTATGCTTCGAATGCGATGTATCATCTGGCCGCGCCGGGACGGCTGCGCCAGGTCTGGAGTGAAGATGCCGGCAAGGGCACCGACACCGCTTCCCACCTGATCTCCACCCCCGTGGTCGGCGACGGGCTGATCTATGCCCTGGATGCGGAAGCCCATATCTGGGTGTTCCGCGCCGCCGACGGTCATCCCGTCTGGAACCGGCGGCTGGCGCCCAAGAACGGCACCGACATGCCGACCTTGTGGGGGCTCCTGGGCAAGCCCAATACGGTCGATCCGCCCCAAGGCATGGGTGGCGGTGTCGCCTATGACGCGGGCAAGATCTTCGTCACCTCCGGCTTTGGGGTGTTGCGCTGTATCGATGCGCGCACGGGGCGCGACATCTGGCAGAAAGATTTGAAGATGCCGATCGTCAATGCGCCGGTGGTCAATGGCGGGCGCATCTTCGTCTCCACCCATGACAATCATCTCTACGCCATGGCCGAAACCGATGGCCGCATGCTGTGGGAACACCAGGGCATCGCAGAGGCCGCCGGCATTCTGCGCTCTACCAATGTGGCGGTCTCAGGCGAGACCGTGATCGTCCCCTACACCTCTGGGGAACTCTTTGCCCTGCGTGTCCAGAACGGCCAGGTCGGCTGGAGCGATGTACTGTCGCGCTCCGGACATGTCACAGCCCTCTCCCAGCTTGACGACATCGCGGGGCGCCCGGTGATCGACCGCGGTGTGGTCTATGCCATCAGCCAGTCAGGCCTGATGGCGGCCTTCAGCGTCAATACCGGCGAGCGGCTGTGGTCGCGCGATATCGGCGGCATCAACTCGCCCTGGGCCGCCGGCGACTATGTCTATGTGCTGGACAATCAGAACCGCGTGATCTGCCTGACGCGGAAAGAAGGCCGGGTGCGCTGGATGCACCAG
>CAYQZM010000365.1:0-14190 GCA_964421935.1 uncultured Rhizobium sp.
TTCGTCGCTTTCGCAGGTCCACCGGACCTGCTCATGCGCGTGCCGCGCACCGCGGGGCTCACAGCGCCGGCCCTCACTTTGGTCCGGTTAGCGTTTTGTCCCGCGAGCCTTTACCACTCGTTCCACTTCCGCTCGTACCGCCCCTTCCAGCAGGGCTGGGAAATGTTCGTCCATCCATTCCCGGATCGCCGGCGTCATGCGCTCGATCACCGCGGCGGAGTTGTCGGACAGATATTTCTGCAGCACCGGCTCGAAGCTTTCACGCACCGCCCGCTCGAACACGCTCTCCACGGTCGAGCCGTCCACCGGGGCGATCGGCGCGGCATTGCGCGCTGGCGCTGGCGCCTCCTCGTCCGGGATGCTGTTGAACGTGTCTTCCATCGCCCGGCGGGTATGGTCCGAAAATATGGCGGAATGCGCCTCCGAGGCCGGAGCCGGCGCCGGCGCGACGCTTTCGAACACCAGGTCCTCGGCCGCAGGAGCCGGCGGCGGTGACGGGGGCACCGGCTCGATCTCCTGGGTCAGTTCCAGGACATCGTCATGCACTGGTTCGTGCACGGCAAAGGGGGCCGGAGCCGGCTCGGCGGCGCCGGTTGGCGGTGAGGCGGCGGCCTCGGCCGGGGGCGGGTTTTCCGGGCCGTCTTCGGAAATTATCTTGCGGATAGAGGCAAGGATTTCCTCCATCGTCGGCTCATGCTGGGGATTTGACATCGCAGCTCCGCAAATGGCCCACCCTGGCCCGGGGGGCGGATATCATCAGGTTAAGGATAGTGGGGGAGCGGGCGCAAAGATAGCGTTAAGGATCATGGCCCGCCCTGGGAAGGCTAGAAGACGAAGCCGACCGCTTTGCGAAATCCTGCCAGGACCGGGACATCGGCATCGAAATCGGGGCGCTTGCCCACCTGGCCCTTCTCCTTCAGGAACAACCAGGCCCGGCACTGCCCATCCTTGAGGAAGGTGACCAGCCGGCCGCCTTCCGCAAGCTGACTGAGCAGGCTTTCGGGCACCTGCTCGACCGCGCCGTTGACAAAGATAACATCATAAGGCGCCTGGCCCTTGACGCCTTCCACCAGCCCGCCCTGCACCACTTCAACCTTGCCCACAACATCTGCCAGCAACTGACTGGCAACACGTACCAAATCGGCATCCTGCTCCAGCGCCACAACCTCACCCGCCAGGCGCGCCAGGACCGCGGCCGAATAGCCCGTGCCGCAGCCCACATCCAAGACCCGGTCCTCCGGACCGATCTCGGCCAATTGCAGCAGCTTGGCGAAACTGCGGGGGTCCAGCAGATAACGGCCGGGCGCGATCGCCACCGGCACATCGGCATAGGCCAGAGCCACAGCGGCACGGGGCACGAAACGCTCCCGCGGCACGACATTCATGACCGCCAGCACCCGCGGATCAGTGACATCGGCGGGGCGGATCTGGGTCTCCACCATGTTGAAGCGCGCGGATTCGGACATCGAGAAACCCCGTGAAAAGCGCCCCGCTTATAGGCGTTCCGGCCTCGTCCCGACAACGTGGCTTTTTGGGCGGCGGGCGGATACCGGGAAGGTGGAGGCCACGCCCGGAATTGAACCGGGGTACGCGGATTTGCAGTCTTTCAGGTGGGCATTTTCGGGGTTTGCGGTGACCCTCGCTCCACTGATTTTACTCACACATATTTGCGGATTATCCGGCGACATAGACGGAAATTGACGCTACAAGGGTCACTGGTGACCCTTTTGCCGGGTACGCGGATTGTCGAAAAAGCTGACGGAAGCCTTCATCGAATCCTTGGTGGCGGATGGTCGCGATCGCATCGTGTTCGACCTCACCACGCCCGGTTTCGGGATTCGCGTGACGGCGGCCGGACAGAAGCTGTTCATCGCCAGGACCAGAGTCGCCGGCCGGCGCCGCTACGTGGCCCTTGGCGCGTTCCCTGACGTCAAGCTGGGCGATGCGAGGCGCGAGGCTGGCCGCGTCCTGGATGCGCTCAGGGATGGCCGAGACCCCGCCCAGGAGCGGCAGGAGCGTCTCAGAGCGGCGGAGGCAGGCGAAACAACCATCGCCGTCCTGGGTGAGCGCTGGCTCAAGGAGGTGGTCGAGCCTAAGCGCAAGCCGCGGACCGCTGCTGACTATCGCGGCCTGGTCGAACAGAAGATCGGGCCGGCGCTCGGCCATATCGTGGTTTCCCGAATCGGCCGGGATGACGTGATCAAGTGGCACGGCGCCATGCGCAAGACGCCCAGGCGGGCGAACTATGCCCTGGCCGTCCTAAAGGCCCTGCTCAATTTTGCCGAGGACGTGGGGCTCAGAACCCCGCATTCCAACCCTGCCCGCCGAATCGAAATGTACCGAGAGGGCAAGCGCGAGCGGTTCCTGAGCGAGGCCGAGATCGCCAAGGCCGCCGAGGGCATCACCAAGGCGGAGCGGTCGAAAAAGATCGGCCCTCACCCAGCCGCCGGCCTGCGCCTCGCCCTCTTCACAGGGGCCCGGTCGGGCGAGATCCTGGCCGCCAGATGGGCGCACATCGATTGGGAACGCCGGTTCATACGATTGCCGGATTCCAAATCGGGCGACGCGCGCACGATCCACCTGAGCGATGCGGCGCTGGAAGTCCTGAAGACGTTGCCGAAGGTGGGTCCATTCATCATCGCGGGCGCCAAGCCTAAAGAGGCTTTCAAGAATCTCACCCGCGCATGGTTGGCCGCGCGCAAACTTGTCGGGCTAGACGACGTACGGCTGCACGACCTGCGCCATAGCTACGCCTCGCTGGCGGCCGGTAGAGGCGTCTCGCTGCATATGATCGGCAAATTGTTGGGTCACAAAGTCCCAGCCACCACGGCGCGCTACGCGCACCTGGCCCGCGACGCAGTCGCCGGCATCAACGATGAGCTGGGCGCGGCAATGACGGCCGCTATCGATAAAGCCGCACCTGCAGACGGGAATGTCGTCAGGCTCAAAAAGCGCAAGCGAGCAACCCATCAATGAAGAGCCCATCGGCAGAGGAACGGCGCAAGCAATCGCTCCGCAATGCTGGCCGGCTACTTTCCGGATGCAAGACAAGGCTCGCAAAGGGCGACAAGTCCGCTCTATTGGAGGCCATCCATTGGTCGGCATTATACGGTTTGCCGCTTCCGAAATGGGCGGCGAAAACCTTCCGCGAGACATATGGGCGCGTCGTATACGAGCTCGCTCACAAATCATGGGATGAAGTCTTCGGCGTGCCGCCTGCGAAGCAACAGAAAGTTCGGCAAAAGCTACAACGAAAAAAGCTCGGCCCCGAAGTGATGAAAGCTGTATGGAATATGCGCGGTCAGGGAGAAACGTGGGAGAGATCGTTCATCCTGGTCGGGAAGAAAAACAACATCAGCAAGTCGGTAGCTCAGTCCATCTACTACGAGGCGATGCGCAAGTATTTTCCTGAACACCGGTTACGTAAACTGCCCGGATAAATAACCGGACTGCCAAAGAATAATCCGTCAATTCTTGGCCATCGAAACGCACCGCGAAAGGCGAAGCGCAAAGATGGTCGAAGACGATCCCCTCCACCCGGCAGATGACGCGGCCCGGGTCATGCATATCACCCCCGCATCTCTTGCCACGTGGCGTTCCCGCGGCAAAGCCCCGCCGCTACAGCACTGGTGAACAGCGAGCTTCGCAAAGCCGTGACCGCGACGACGGACACGAAGTTCATGGCGCTGGCCATGGTGGGCGCAGCCTCCATTCCCTCGACCGGGCCGGCGGACAGCGATTTCACAACCGATGTTGAAGCCCTGCTTGCTGCGGTGAACGTGGCAGGTGCCCGGCTTTATTGGGCCATGGCCGCCAACGTGGCGAACCGCATGGCCCTTGCGGACAAGCACGGCACCATGACGCCCCAGGGCGGCGCCTTCCTCGGATTGCCCGCTCTAGTTTCGGAGACTGTTGCGGATGGTACGCTGCGCCTGATCGATGCGGCCAGCTTCGCGGGCGACATCGAAGGCGTGGAGCTTGCAACCTCGAAAGCGGCGACCTTGGACCTGGGCCTGCCGCCGGATTCGCCCGAAACATCGTCCACTGTCCCGATTTCACTGTGGCAGCACAATCTGACGGCCATCAAGGCGACGGTGTATTTTGGCGTAAAGAAATTGCGCTCGGCCGCTGCTGCGGAGGTCACGGGCATCGCCAACAGCCCCGACAGCCCGGCATAGGCCGCACCATGACCGAGAATCTCGTGGAGAAAGCCGTCTTCGATGACGCCTTCGATGCTGCGCATAAGTCGTATGTCGAGGCCATTCAAAAGATTTTCAACGAGGCACTCGACGAGCAACCACAAAAGCCCGTGCAGTTCTCCCAGCAGACTTATGCAGCGATGAAGGGTGCGATAATTGGGCTTGGCGCCCAAATGTCCGCAACCTTCGCCTTGGCTGCGCACCGTCGTATAGAGCTGGAGAAGCGTATCGAAGCTATCGAAGGGCGTGGCATTAAATATGCGGGCATCTGGCAGCGCGCAGTGCGCTATGAGCGTGGCGACGTAACTACCGATGGCGGCTCAGCCTGGATCGCATTGAAACAGGTTGAAGGCGTCAGACCTGGTGATGGTGATGGCTGGCAGTTGATGGTGAAAGCCGGACGGGACGCGCGATGATGCGGACGCGCTTGCAGGCCCTTGCCTTGTTGATGGCCGATGCCCGGGCCGCCGGCTTGGATACGTCGCGGCTCGCGACCGATGATGTTCTTTGTGAAGATGGCTGCACGGTCATGATCTACGCTGGCGATCAACTCGCGCGATGCTACGATCTGCGGCCAAAGTTACGACTGGTAAAAGCCGCGAAGGCGAAGAAGCTTGGCACAGTAAAAAAACAGCTGCTCATAGATCTGGCGAAGTTCGTCATGTTAAGCCCCATCCTCACGGATGAGGAAAAGGAGGCCTTCTTGGCCGCAGCTGGAGATTGGGTCTAACCAGCACAGCCGTTTCGGAAAGGCTTTTTCTGGCTCTGGTTCAGTTCGATCTAGGGTTGTGGCCTCTTCGGCGGCTTCCAGTCAGGATCACCTTTTTTGATGAGGCGCGGCTTTTTTGAAAGGGCTTGCTCCCTCTCAGCATTTTGGACTGCGGCGTCTGTCACTCCATACATTCGTTGCGCCGCATTGCGCTCGCGGGTCTCTTTATCGCGCTTTTTCAAAATTCGCGAAACGCGATCCGCTCGCCTCTTGGGCTTAGCTGGGCCTTGGACTGTTGAGCGCGGCCCAACAGACATAGACCAACCAGAGCCGTCGTTTCCCCTTCCCATCAATAGTGCCTTCCAATTCTTCGATTAGCCTGACGATATCGCCAATGTCCCGAAGGGATGGCCGCTCACTCGGCCTAGCGCTTCCGGCCGCTAGGCCTCCTTGGCGTGCAGCCTCTCGTAGGCCTCCAAGACGGCTTGCATGTTGCCTGCCCTATGGCGGTATTCAGCGGCATAGGCGTGACTGACGTCCACCTCTTTGCCCCCGACGCGGCCCGCGATTTGGCGGTGACCTTTCTCAAATTCCTCCGCCTGGGCCAGCAGCCAGTCTATCTGGGCGCGATAAGCGGCAAGCATGGCGTTGAGGGAGGCTTGGGGCATGATCGAACCCTATCCCCGGCCGGAAATCGCCTCAAGCGCGCCGCTGCGGTCAGCGCTTGGCCTTCAGACCGGCCTCGATGAGCTTGCGAATGGCTTCTGGCCGCGAGGGTTTGTCGTCCTGCCCTGATGCCCAGCGATCCAGACGCGCGAGCAAGTCAGGCTGCAGGCGCACGCCAATCAGCGTCCCTTTGCCCGTCGGTGCCGGTCCGCGGCGTTTCTGTGTTATCACGGTTCTCTTTGCCATCGGAACCGTGTTATCACGATTTGGGCCGAACGGAAGATACCGGGATCGGCTATCAACAGGAGTGCAACATGGCTGAGATCACAAACCTCAAGGAAGCGGTGAAACAGCGGCGCATTGCCCGCGACGAAGTGAGACGGGCCAAGCATTTGATTCCGAACGGCGAGAAAGCATTCGATATGTGCTCCGACATGGAAACCGATTTATCCCAGATCAAGCACTGCGCGAGTACGCTGTTTTTGTTGGCCCACCGCATGACCGATGAGAGAGAGCAAGACGCGCTATACCTCCTAGCCAACACCCTCGACGATGCTGTCAAAACGGCCGAGGAAAAGCGGGGCAAGATCTTCAATGCCACGTGGGGCTACAGAAATTCGCAGGCCCAATAAGCGCTGCTGACGCGATTCGGCTGGCGATGACGGCCGGGGCTCGCTTCGGCGGGCCCTTTTGCTTTTGGCCAGGAGGTCCTGGGCCGGCTCGCCACCGGGCTCCGGAGTGATGGTCACGCTTGGCGAACAGTTGAGGTTTTTACCGGGAGCAACCGCATGAGCGAGATCGTCAATCTGAACAAATTTCGGAAGGCGTTGGCCAAGAAGGCGCAGCCCCCAGGACCCGACAAACTATCGTTCGTCACGAAACGGAAGCCGCGCGGGACCGGATACAATTATTGGAACGTCAAGCCAACCGATTCCTATGAGGCCGACTACAAAGCCGGGAGCGCCCTCGCCGATGAATATCTGGCTTTCATCGGCGCCCATCCGACTTTTGGCAATGCCACCCTTCTCACCTGCATCGTGAGGGACATGATCGACCAGGCGAAGGCTGGTGCCAGCTGGAGTGGACTGCACCTCGGCTTTCTCCAACGCATCAACTGTTTTGCGATGGCCATGGCTGTGCGCCAGTCGAGTGGCTCGACAGGATGATCAGGCAGCCCGGTTGCCCTGCGGCCAGGCCTTTTCGCTGGGGGTCACCAAGGGGTCACCAAGCCGGGATTTTGCCCCAAAGCTCATTTTCGAAATCCGGCACAACTATTTGAAAATAAAGGTGGAGGCCACGCCCGGAATTGAACCGGGGTACGCGGATTTGCAGTCCGCTGCGTCACCACTCCGCCACGTGGCCTCATCAAAAGAATGCCCGACCATGGGTCAGGCAAGGCGGCTGGCGGCTATAGCAGACCGGCGCAGCCCGGGACAACAGCGGACAACTGCGGCGCTGCGAATCACATATTTTCGCCAAATCCGGGCTATAGCCTTTTGAAAACCATTGGGGAGAATCGATTTGTTCCGTTTTGCCACTGCCGCTTGTGCCGCCACCCTGCTGTTCGCTGTCGCGCCCGCCTCCGCCGCCGAAATCCTGATCAAAGATGCCAAGTCCCAGCCCGAAAGCCTGGCGCACGCGCCCGACGGCACCCTGATCGTGGGCAGCGCCTCCACCCCTTACGTCTACAAGATCAAGCCCGGCACCACGACGCCGGAAGTCTTCATCGATGCCAGCGCCGAGGGCCCGGGCACCTTCTTCTTCGGCCAGCTGGTGGACGGCGACACGGTGTGGAGCTGCATGCTGACGCCCAATGCCGGCAGCAAGCCGGTCACCCGCCACACCTCGCTGATCGGCACCGACCTCAAGACCGGCGCGCGCAAGCTGCGCTGGACCCTGCCGGGCGACAACAGCACCTGCAATGACTTCGCGGTGGGCCCCGACAAGGCGCTCTATATCTCCGATACCGCCAATGCCCGTATCTATCGCCTGGCGCCCGGCGCCCAGAGCGCCGAACTGTGGCTGGAGAACCGCAGCGTCACCGGCATCGACGGCATCACCTTCCTGAACGGGGTGCTCTATTACAACAGCGTCTTCTTCAACAATCTCTATCGCGTGCCGGTGGACGCGCAGGGCAAGCCGGGCACTCCGGTCGAGATCTGGATGGATGCGCCCGTGAAGGGACCTGACGGCATGCGCGCCGCCGGCGGCAAGCTGTTCCATGCCGAGAACGGCGCCGGCAAGATCGATGAGCTCACCATCGATGGCGACAAGGCCCACATCACGGTGCTGAAGGATGGCCTGAACACCCCGACTGCGGTCGAACCGGCCGGCGACGTGCTGTGGATCGCCGAGCGCGGCACCGGCAAGGCGATCTCGATCCCCATGCCGAAATAGGCCCTTCCCTCCCGAAGGAACTTTTGTGGGGGACGGTGAATACGGTTAAGGGCTTGTTAACCCTCTCGGGTGCATCCTCCCGGCCGTCTTCCTTGAAGACACCCCACCATTACCCAACGCCTTGGGGCCGGGATCACTCCCGGCCTCATTTTTCTTTGTGGGCGCCGCGGGATGGCTAGCCAAAAAGGCCAATTTGCCGCTTGGTTTAGGGGGCGGGACGCGCTAAGACGCCCGCCGCGTTCCTCGGTAGCTCAGTGGTAGAGCAACCGGCTGTTAACCGGTTGGTCGCAAGTTCGAATCTTGCCCGGGGAGCCATTTCTTCCAGATCGAGCCGGGACCGCTGCCGCCATGCGGCGCTTGTTGCGGATTTCTGGGAATAGCCAAAATGACTAGCCTCCCGCGCCGCCGGATCACGGCCTGCCCTGATGCCCATCGCGGTTCGGCCATCCAATCCGATCGTCGATAGGCCGCACCTGTCCAGCCTCCCGCACGTGCTGCCCGGGAAGCCCCCGGCAACCGCTGCAAATGGCCATCGTGATTTTCTGTTGCGGGCGCATGGCGCGACGCCATGCTAGGGTTCACGTCACGAAAACAAGACCAAGGGAGGCGGACATGGATACGATCGAACAAGCGCGGCTGGAGCGCAAAAAGGCATCGGAATTTCCGCAGGGTCTGCTGGACCTGCTGGATTCCTATGTCCATGGCGTCATCGGCCGCCGCGAATTCATGGCGCGGGCGCAAACCTATGCCACCGGCGCCGTCAGCGCCGCGGCGCTGGTGGAGATGCTGAAGCCCAATTACGCCTGGGCTATCCAGGTGCCGGAAGACGACAAGGCCATCAAGGCCGAAAAGGTCACGGTGCCCTCGCCCAACGGCAACGGCCATATCGACTGCTATCTGGTACGGCCCGCCGATGCGCGCGGCAAGCTGCCGGCGGTACTGGTGGTGCACGAAAATCGCGGCCTCAATCCGTATGTGAAGGACGTGGCGCGGCGCCTGGCCAAGGCCGGCTATATGGCGATGGCCCCGGATGGCCTGACATCGGTCGGCGGTTATTCCGGCGATGACGAGAATGGCGCCAAGCTGTTCCAGCAGGTGGACGGCACAAAGATGCGCGAGGACTTCTATCAGGCGGCGCTGTATCTGAAGAACCGGCCGGACTCGACCGGCAAGCTGGGCGCGGTCGGCTTCTGCTTCGGCGGCGGGGTAGTGAACTATCTTGCGGTACGGCTGGGGCCGGACCTGGCCGCGGCGGTGCCTTTTTATGGCGCCCAGCCGGCAGCCGACGACGTCGCCAAGATCAAGGCGCCGGTGAATGCCCAATATGCCGAACTGGATACGCGCCTGACCTCGGGCTGGCCGGCCTATGACGCCGCCCTGACCAAGGCCGGCGTGCCCCATGAGGGCCATGTCTATCGCGGCGCGAACCACGGCTTTCACAACGACACCACGCCCCGCTACGACGAAGCGGCCGCCAAACAGGCCTGGCAGCGCACCCTGGACTGGTTCAACAAGTATCTGAAAGCCTGATTGCCATGGCTCCCGTTCCGATCAAGAACGGGAGCCTTTTCCTTCAAAGGCTTGTGGCGCTATCCTGCAAATCGAAATCAAGCGCTCAGGGAGAAAGCCATGGCCGGGCAAAGACGCGCCGCGCTCTTTCTGCTTGTTCTGATCGGGACGGGTGGCCTGGCCCAGGCTGCGCCCTTCGATGCCAATCTGCCCTATCCCACCGAGGTGGCGCTGTCGCAGGAAAAGGACGGCTATATCTATCGCCGTTTCCCCGGCAACCAGCGGCTCTATACCTACGACCTCGATCCCGCCGGCCGTTCGGCCTGCAATGACAGCTGCGCCAGCGCGCGTCCGCCGATCTTGGCGCCCGCCAATGCCAAGGCCATGGGCGATTGGACCGTGATCCGGCGCGACGACGGCACCCATCAATGGGCCTATCGCGGCAAGCCGGTCTATTCCCTGTTCCATGACGCACCCGCCAAGCCCATGGGCGATGGCGAAGGCGGCGTCTGGCACATCCTGCCGTACGAGAAATAGCCGCCGCTGCGAGGCAGCCGACAACGGCGGCTCGATCGGACGCCGTTCGCCTCGCTCAGCAGACAAGCGCGACCGTACGCGCGCGCTTCCGAATCACTTTCGCAAGCAGACCAGATCCAGCTGCAACAGATTTATTTGGTTGTCACCAGACTCGTGGCTGCGTAACGCTTTTCGCGTTGCTTGGGCCTGATTCGGGCACTGGCGTGCGCGATGACATTGGATGCTCCAGCGACCGCCGGCAGCAATTTCTCCGGCGGAGTTGTCTTGTATTTTCTCTGGAGGGATATCCAATGAAATTACATATTTTCGTTGCCGCCGCTGCGATCGGCCTGACATCGGGCGCGGGCGCGCAAGCCGCCACGCTCTTCGACCAGAACCTGGCGAGTCCTGGCTGGTTCGATGGTTCAGGCAATCCGAACGGCGGATTCACCGTCACCACCAACAACGGTATAACCAGCGCCCAGCGGGTGAAGCTCCGGCAAGATCCACTGGTCATTCATTCATCAAACGGGGTCTATGACGTTCCTACCGGTCCACAGCCCACGTCGCCCTCGCACGCGGCGTGGAACTATGAATTCAACATCGGCTGTGACTCGGGCAGCTGCCCGGGCGGGAATTTGACCGCCCTGCTGGGCTTTTCGACGATGACCGTGACCGATCTTACGAGCGGACATACGAACACCGTCAGCATGCTGAACTGGCTGGACGATGCCACCTGGAACGGGATGGCAAAAAGCAATCTGCTCGATACCACCTCGTTCATCGCGCAGAATTCGGAGAACCCGATCTTTGGCGATTTCCCGCTGGCGGCCTTCTATGACGAGAATGCACCGGATATTTATCGGTTTACGATCGACGTGAAGGATGGCGCCGGCCAGATTCTCGATACCAATACGGTATGGGCGAATGCGAGCGGGGTTTCCTTTATGCCGGGCGTACCGGAACCGGCCACCTGGGCAATGATGCTTATCGGCTTCGGCGCCATCGGCTGCACGATGCGCGCCAAGCGCAAGCGGGTCGCCGCAGCGTAAATTGCCGCCATAGCCGCCCGTTTCTCTCTGCAGAATCGGGCGGTCGGCGGCTGATCACCCGCCCGCGAGAAAGTCGAAATCGCAGCCCTGCGGCGCCTGGGTGACGCTGCGCTGATAGAGCGCGGCATAGCCGCGCCGCGGCATCTCCAGCGGCGCAAGGCCGGCGAGGCGCCGGGCGATTTCCTCCGGCGCCACCAGCAGGTCGATGCGCTTGTCCCTGACTGACAGGCGAATGCGGTCGCCGTTGCGCACAGCCGCCAAGGGACCGCCAACCGCCGCTTCCGGCGCCACATGCAACACCACGGTGCCGAATGCGGTGCCCGACATGCGGGCATCGGAAATCCGCACCATGTCCTTGATGCCCTGCTGCGCCAGCTTGCGCGGGATTGGCAGATAGCCTGCTTCCGGCATGCCGGCGGCCTTGGGGCCCGCATTCTTCAGCACCAGGATATCGTCGGCCGTCACATCCAGCGCGGGATCGTCGATGCGGGCGGCCATATCCTCCAGGCTTTCGAACACCACGGCGCGGCCTTCATGCTCGAACAGGCTCATCGTGGCGGCGGCGCGCTTGAAGATGGCGCCATCGGGCGCCAGCGAACCCCGAAGCGCGATCAGCCCGCCATTGCCGGATATGGGCTTGGCGAATTCGTGGACGATGCGGCGGTCCACCCACGCGCCTTCCCCGGCCAGCCGCTCGCCCAGGGTGCCGCCCTCAACCGTCAGCGCGTCCAGATGCAGCAACGGTTTCAATTCGCGCAGCACCGCCTCAACACCGCCCGCGGCATAGAGGTCTTCCATGTAGCCCTCACCCACGGGCTTGAGATCCACCAGCACGGGCGTTTCGTCGGAGATCGCGTTCAGCCTGTCGTAGGAGACCTTGATCCCGGCGCGGCCGGCAATGGCGGTGAGATGGATGATGGCATTGGTCGAGCCGCCGATCGCCATCAGCACGCGCAGCGCATTCTCCACCGCTTTTTCCGTGATGATCTGGCTGGGGCGGATGGGATTTCTGGTCAGCGCCATGGCCAGGCGCCCGCTGGCTTCCGCCATCACCAGGCGCTCGGAATGCACCGCGGGAATAGCAGCCGAACCCTGCAGCGCAATGCCGAGAGTTTCAGCAATGCAGGCCATGCTGGAGGCCGTGCCCATCACCGCGCAGGTACCTGCCGTCGTGGCCAGGCGTCCTTCCACCGTCTCGATCTCGTCGGAATCGATGTCACCCCCGCGGAAGCGGGCCCAGAAGCGGCGGCAATCGGTGCAGGCACCCAGCCTTTCGCCCTTGTGACGGCCGGTGGACATGGGTCCGGTGACGACCTGCACGGCCGGAATATCCGCCGAAAGCGCGCCCATGAGCTGGGCCGGCACCGTCTTGTCGCAGCCGCCGATCAGCACCACCGCATCCATGGGCTGGGCGCGGATCATCTCTTCGGTGTCCATCGCCATGAGGTTGCGGAATTTCATGCTGGTGGGATTGAGGAAAACCTCGCCCAGCGAAATGGTGGGAAAGACCCGCGGCATCCCGCCTTCGGCCAGCACACCGCGCGACACCGCCTCCACCAGCTCGGGCATGGCGCGATGGCAATTGTTGAAGCCGGAGCCGGTCGCCGCGATGCCCACGACCGGCGCATCCAGCAGCTGTTCCGATTGCCCCATGGAACGGGCGAAGGAGCGGCGCAGAAACAATGCGAATTCCCGGTCGCCATAATTGGTCAGACCGTTGGCGAGACCTTTTTTCATGCCCTCTTGTTCTCTGCCCGCGGACGCAATGCAAGGGCGGCCAGGAACCCGGCCAGTTGCAGGCCCGCCAGGACGTATATGCCGGCCTGATAGCCGCCAAAATGATCCTTGAGCCAGCCCAGAACGAAGGGCCCGAAAAAGCCTCCCAGATTTCCCACCGAGTTGATCCAGGCGATGCCGCCGGCGGCAGCGGACGAGGCCAAGGTCAACGGCGCCAATGCCCAGAAGGGCGCTTTCATGCCGTGGATGCCGACGCCTGCAAAACACAAAGCGGCGATGCCGATCACCGAGGCCCCGGAGGCACCGAAGGCCGCCGCCACCGCCAGGCCGACAGCCATGATCAGCAGGGTCGCGATCAGCAGCGCGCGGTGATTGGCGAGATGGTCCGACAGCCAGCCAATGACCAGAAGTCCGACGACGCCCACCGCCGAGGGAATGGCGACGATCAGGCCGGTCGTGACCGGACCGAAACCCATGGTCGCCACGATCGAGGGCAGGAAGACGGCCAAGGACAGGTTCGCGGAGATGTTGCAGAGATAGATGAAGCACATGGCGAGCACACGCGGATCATGGAAGGCGTGAAAGGTCTCGAGCAGATGCGAGCGCCTGGGCTGGCTGGGATCGGCGGCCAGCGCGGCCTGCAGCCATTCTTTCTGCGCCGGCGTCAACCATCCGGCATCGGCGGGCTTGTCCGGCAGATGGAAAAAGATCACCACGCCCAGGATCACCGCGGGCAGGCCCTCCAGCAGGAACATCCACTGCCAGCCCGGCAGACCCATGACGCCCGACATGCCGAGAAAAATGCCCGAAAGCGGCGCGCCGATCACGGTGGAGAGCGGAATGCCCAGGGTGAACAAACCCATCATCCGGGCGCGATAGGCGGCCGGAAACCAGCAGACCAGGTAGAACAGGATGCCGGGAAAGAAGCCCGCTTCCGCCACACCCAGAACAAACCGCAGCCCATAAAAGCTTGCCGGTCCGCGAACGAAGATCATCGCCGCCGACAGGATGCCCCAGCTGATCATGATGCGCGCGATCCAGCGGCGGCCGCCGATCCGTTCCAGCACCAGGTTGCTGGGCACCTCGAACAGGAAGTAGCCGACAAAGAACAGACCGGCTCCGGTGGCGAACATGGTCGCGGTCAGGTTGAGATCGTGGCGAAGCGCGACCCCGGCAAAACCGATATTGATGCGGTCCAGATAGTTGGTGAGATAGGCCAGCAGCAGAAGCGGCATCACGTGCCAGATGACGGCGCGAATGGTGCCGCGGCCGAGAGCCTGCTGGCCGTCGCCGTCGGGTGCCTGGTCCATATCCCCTCCCCCTTGTCGCCCCGGCGGTGGAGTTCGAAGGCGAAAAGCCTATTGCGGCGGCGAAACCTGGTTGACCAGGAAGTCGTTGACTGCGC
>CAYQZM010000366.1:0-4912 GCA_964421935.1 uncultured Rhizobium sp.
TACATGCGGTGCTGCAGGGCTTCCCAGCGGTCGGGATAATAGACCTCGCGTTTGGCGCGCGGCCCCTTCGGATATTTCCAGCTATAGCCGCCTGGCCAGGTCTTCATGGCCTGGGTGTCGCGCGGCGCCGGTTCCAGGCCGTCGGCCGTAGCGCAAAAGGACGAACCGAAAATCTCGAAATAACGGAAGCCGACATCGCGGGCTTCGGAGATGCCAACAAAGGGGCTGCCTTCCCAGCCGCCGCGCGTATTGGTGGTGTAACCGATGCGGAATTGCTGCTGCTGGGGGAGCGGGACCTGCACGTCCATTTTCGGCGCGCCGCTATAGGCGGGACCGGTTGGCTGCGCTGCCAATGGCCGCGCCGCAAGCAGGCCACCGGCTGCTGCCGAGAGGCCAAAGAACCGTCTGCGATCCATTGTTTCCATCCCCCAAGGTCACCGCGCGGGCACCTGCGGCGGCGGCGCACTCTAGACAAGGGATTGCGATGTCACCATCGCGGCATTTTTGCTCAAATATTGCAGTGCAACATCAGCTATTTGCGGCTTATAACCGGCCACCGAACGAAAGGACATAGGGATGATCAATCCAGGGCGCTTTGCGGGCCGCACCGCCATCATTACCGGCGGCGCGTCCGGCTTGGGACTGGAGACCGCCAGGCGCATCACTGCCGAAGGCGGCAAGGTCAGCCTGTGGGATATCAATGCCGATGCCCTGGCGGCGGCAAAAAAAGAAACCGGCGCCGTTCATACCGCCATGGTGGACGTGAGCGATGCCAAGGCCGTGGAAGCCGCGATCGCCGAAAGCGCGAAAGCGCTGGGCAAGGTGGATATCCTGGTCAACAGCGCCGGCATCACCGGCGCCACCCAGCCGGTGATCGGCTATCCCATCGACAGCTGGCTGAAGGTGATGGACGTCAACGTCAACGGCCTGTTCTATTGCTGCCGCTTCGCCGCGGCCCTGATGGTGCAAGCCGGCTATGGCCGGATCGTCAACATCTCTTCGGTCGCCGGCAAGGAAGGCAACCCCAATGCCAGCTCCTATTCCACCGCCAAGGCCGCGGTGCTGGGCTTCACCAAATCGCTGGGCAAGGAGCTGGCCACCAAGGGCGTGATCGTCAATGCCGTCACACCTGCCACTTTCGAGAGCCCAATTCTCGACGGCGTTCCCCAGAGCCATATCGACTATATGCGCTCGCGCATCCCGATGGGCCGGCTGGGCACGGCCCAGGAAGTCGCCGCCGCTGTCTGCTGGCTGGCCAGCGAGGACTGCACCTTCACCACCGCCAGCACGCTCGACACGTCGGGTGGTCGTACCACCTACTGAAACATCGCGGAATTTTTTCTTGGCGCGGCGACCCTATAGTCGCTGCGCTGGCGGTCGTACCACTTATTAAGGTGTCAGCGGCGCTCGGGCGCCCAGGCCGCATCGATCGGCTTTGCCGAATCGGCGGTGATGTGCAGCACCGCGCAGTGATGATAGGTGAATTGCCCGGGATTGTTCACCGGATGCGCTTCCATGAACTGGATCACCTGCAGGGTACAGCTCTTGCAGTTGATGTTCGGAATGGTGACGTCGGTTTCGAAGGGATCGGCAGTCTTGGCATTGTGCTGGAACAGCCCGTCGGCCAGCACAGGCGGCGCGACCGGGTTCATCACTTCGCCCGATACCGACATCACCGTGCCCTTTTCATTGGTCATGGTCTGGGCCTTGGGATCCAGGGGCAACTCGGTCGGCGAGTTGACCGCCAGCGCAATGCGGTAATGGCCGGGATGATAGACCGTCTCCTGCACCTTGACGTGCAGGAGCGAGCCGCCCTTCACATCCGTGACCGCATAGGTCGGCTTGCCGAAATCGGTATTGGTGCCGCCGCAGGGCCCGGCTTTCTGCGGATCGCCGAGCTGGTTCTCTTCGATCCAGGAGGCCGGCGCCAGCAAGCGGAAATGCGCGTCTGCCGCGGCGGGAAGAACCGCCATGCCAAGAGCCCATGCAAAGATATGCCGTTTCATGCCGCCCCCGGATCGCATCAAGCGGCTTATTGCTAGGCAGAAGCCGAAGGAAGGTCAAATCTGTGAGCGACTAGCGGCTCAGGGAGGTGGCGATGGAGCCTGGCCGGGATTCGAACTGCAGCGTCGCCGCCTTGTCCTGGGTCAGGCTTTTTCCGTCAAAGCGAAAGACCTGGATTGCCCGCTCTGTGGCGCATTGCTGCAGAATCAGCTTCCCATCCTGGCTCCAGGTCGCGCCTTGCGCCCAGTGGCAGCTGTCGGCCTGCGCGACGGGGGTCAGGGTGCCGGCGCCGACGGCGAATACTTTGATGTATCCCAGCACGCTCCCATAGCGAGGATCGGATTTCACATTCGCGGTGCCGTTGGCCAGCACCACCGCGATGTGCTTGCCATCGGGCGACAGGGAAACGTGCTCCGGCGTCTTTCCGACTGCCAGCGACAGCGCCAGGCGATGCGTCTTAAGATCAACCATGGTGACGGTGCCGGTATGGTCGTCACCGGTGAGCGCACCACCCACATTGGTGTTGATCAGCCATCTGCCGTCGGGCGTCACCGCGGCGCCGTAGGGCGACTTGCCGGTCGCGACGTCCTGGCCGGTACGGGTCACTTTTGAGCCGTCCACCGCCAGTTCCATGATCTTGTTGACGCCCTGCACAATGGCATAGGCATGCCGGCCATCGGCTGCGAACACCACATCGGTCGGTTGCGCTCCGGCGCCCAGATCAACGCGGCCGACATGGGTCAAGGTTTTGCCGGCCAGGCGGAAAACGTGGATGGCGCTATCCATCTTGGCTGCCACCAGCACGAGGTTTTCGGCCTTGTTCATCGCCACGCCGCTGGCCCCGGGGCCGGCACTGACGGTCTGGAGCAAGCGTGGCTTGGAGGGGGTGCTGAGGTCGATCACCGACACTTTATCGTCGTCCGCCGGATGCATGGGGTCGGCCGCATTGGCCTTTTGCGCCGCCGTCACGATGGCGAAGCTTTCATCGCGCGCCACCACCACCGCCTCGGGCGGACCGATCATGGAGGCCGGCGCTTTCAGATTGCCGATCACTTTTGGCGGATAGACGCCCAGATCGATGACGCTGATGCTGTCCGGCGTCGCACCGGCGTCTTCGCCTTTTTGAAGCTGTTTGCCGTCGTTGGCGGAGATCGCAAGACGCGCCTGGGCGGCGGGGCCCAGCGCCACGGCGCCCAAAAGAGCGATCAAGAGGATATTGCTGCGTGCCGCCATTTCCGGTCCTCGACTTTATCGTGGAAACCAGTGTGTCGCCGCAGGACCGGGCCCGCAAGCGGCTGTCGCCGCGCCCTTCAACCAATTGAATTTATTTAGAAATTGGAGCGGGCGAGGCGAATCGAACGCCCGACCCTAACCTTGGCAAGGTTATGCTCTACCCCTGAGCTACGCCCGCACTCCAAGAGGGCGGGTTATGGCCTTTTCCCCGACGCGATTCAAGCAGCATTTCCATTGGTTTCCATTGCGCCGGGGGCTGCGATTTCCCAATGATCCGTCCCGCAAACAGGGGTGAACGGTGGCTGGGACGGGGCGGAACTCGACCGAAGGCTATGGCCTGATCGCGCCCGCGCTGGCGGTCATGGCCCTGGGCCTGGCCGCGCCGCTGGCCATGCTGCTGATCACCAGCCTCAAGTCCCAGAGCGGCCTTGGCTTTGCCCAAGGCTGGACGCTTGCGCAGTACGCCACGGTGATCGGGCGGGCGAGCTATCGCATCCTGTTCCTGCGCTCGCTGCTGATCTCGGGCGCGGTCACCATCGTCACCGTCGCCCTCGCCTATCCAGTTGCCTACTTCGTCGCCTTCCATGCCCGGCGCAAATTTATCTGGCTGGTGGCGCTGACCATTCCGTTCTGGACGTCTTATCTGCTGCGGGTCTTCGCCTGGAAGATCATCCTGGGCTTCAACGGGCTGATCAATTCCGGCCTGATGCGGCTCAACCTGATCCATGAGCCGTTGAGCTTCCTGCTCTACAATCCTTTCGCTGTGGTGGTGACGCTCGCTCACGCTTGGGCAGCCTTCGCCATCCTGCCCATCTATGTCAGCCTGGAGAAAATCGACCGCTCGCTGCTGGAGGCGGCCAGTGACCTGGGCGATAGCGCCGTGCGGCGCTTTCTGCGCATCACCTTGCCGCTGTCCATGCCCGGCGTGATCGGCGCCGCTATCCTGATCTTCGTCCCCACCACCGGCGATTACGTCACGCCCCAACTGGTGGGCGGCACCAAAGGCGCCATGATCGCCAATCTGATCGAAGTGCAATTCGTCGGCGCCGGCAACTGGCCGCTGGGCGCGGCGCTGTCGCTGATGGGCATGGCGATGGTGGCCGTTATTGCCGTCCTGTTCGTGGTGGCTGCCCGCGCGGGAGCGAAAGCCGCACGATGAAAAGTCTTCGCCTTTACGCCTTCGCCTATCTGGCCTTTCTTTATGCGCCGGTGCTGGTGCTGCCCATTTTCTCGTTCAACAATTCCGAATTCATCGCTTTTCCGCTCTCAGGCTTCACCATCCGCTGGTATGAGGGCCTTGCCGCCGACACCGCCATGCAACACGCGCTGGGCAACAGCCTGAAGGTCGGCCTCGCCACGGCGCTGCTTTCCACCATGCTGGGACTTGCCGCCGCCCGGGCCGTGACGCGCTATCGGATGAAAGCCGCCAGCGTGGTGCTGGGCTTCATCTCGCTGCCCCTCTTCATCCCCGATATCGTGCTGGCGCTGTCGCTGATGCTTTTGCTGGGCGCGGGCGGCCTGCCCCTGTCACTGGCCGCGGTGGTGCTGGGGCATCTGCTGATCTGCGTGCCTTTCGCCTTGACGGTGCTGATCGCGCGTTTTGAAGGCTTTGGCCGCGATCTCGAAGAAGCCAGCGCCGACCTTGGCGAAGATCCCTGGATGACCTTTTGGCGCG
>CAYQZM010000367.1:0-3287 GCA_964421935.1 uncultured Rhizobium sp.
GACGTCGATGGCGGAAGTGCCGTTGTTGATGGAGTTGATGACCGAGGTATAACCGGCCACGGCACCGCGCTGGTTCTGAGCAATGGCGTAGATGGCGCCGTCGTCACGAGCGGTGGCAACCTTCATACCGCTGTTGATGGCGGACTGGGTCTGGTTCAACTGACCCTGGGTTGCACTGAGGTACTGCAGCGCGACCTGGGCGCCGGGATTGGTATTGACGCTAAACATTGATCTCTCCGTTCTGGTTTTGAGCAGATGCTCGTCGGGCGTTTTGCCCGTTAGCCTTAAAGGCAAGCGTCATGCCGGATTGCGGCAAGGTCCGGTTAAGCATCGATTTTGTGTGAACTGGGAAAATCGCGACCGGCGTGAATTTGCCGTGTACGCTTGGCGCCCGGCAGCAATTGCCGCGTCCGGTAAAATTTGCCGGGATGCGCTAGGCAAAAAGCGCCATGTCGCTCAGGCTATCGCACTGAAATGCCAGCCATTCCGCGGAAAAAACTGGTTCACCGTGGCACGATCAAATCCTAACAAGGATGAACGGTATTTGTGCGACCACTCTAACCAAGTGGGCGAAAATGCGTTCTTCGCGTGGCGAAGAAAATGGCGCCCTGCATAGCAGCGCGCAGGCGCGAGCCGGAGCGCCACAAAATAGAAGGGGGCGGCGCGAACGCGCCGCCAAGCCCGTAGGCGTGAGCCGGAGGGCCATAAAAAAATAAATGGCGATGCCAAAGCATCGCCCAGCGCGTAGGCGAGAGCCGAAGCGCAATAAAATGAAAGGGGCGACGCTTGCGCGTCGCCCCGAAACGCCCCCCTTGAAGAGGATTACTTGAACAGGGACAGGATGGTCTGCGGCGCCTGATTGGCGATCGCCAGAGCCTGAACGCCCAGCTGCTGCTTGACCTGCAGCGACTGCAGCATGGCGCTTTCCTGCGCCATGTTGGCGTCCACCAGATTGCCGATGCCCGCAGTCAGGGTATCGGACAGTTTCTGGGTGAAGGTGGCCTGGATCGAGAACTTCGCCGCACCCGATGACAGCTTGGCCAGGGCCGAGTTGACGTTGGTGAGCGAGGTCTGGATCACGTTGATCAGGGCCGAAGCCTTGGCCTGGGTGGAGATCGTCGAGGTGGTCTTGATGGTCACGATCGAGCCCGACAATTTCATGTTCTGGGCCTGGGTGGTCACGCGGCGCGTGCCATCCGCGGAGGCCAGAGCCTGAACCTGATTGGTCGAGCCGTCGACCAGGTTGAAATTGTTGAAGACGGCGTTCTTGACGATCGTGGTGATCTGATCGCGCAAGGCCACGAAGTTCGCGTTCAACGCCTGCCGGCTCGCGGTATCGATCGAGGGATCGGCCGCGGAAAGCGCCTTCTGCTTCAACTGGATCAGCAGGTCCGAAATCGACTGGCCCGCGGAGAGGGCGACGTCAATGGCAGACGAGCCGTTGTTGAGACTGTTGATGACCGAGGAAAAGCCGGCCACGGCGCCGCGCTGGTTTTGGGCAATAGCGTAGATAGCGCCATCATCCTTCGCCGACGCGACCTTGAGGCCGCTATTGATAGCAGACTGGGTCTGGTCGAGCTGACCCTGAGTCTGGTTCAGGTACTGCAGCGCGACCTGCGCGCCGGTGTTGGTGTTGACGCTAAAAGACATAAGGGTCTCCAATCTTCTGGTGGTGGACCGCGCCTTCTGCGGGTCCTAGGCGGGTAGCCCACTGACCGATTAGCAACTGCCGTGCCATCGCGTTAACCGCGCAAGCCATTGATATTATTGAGTAAATTATCGGCAATCTGCACTGACGGTTAGGCATAAATTGCCGGGCTAGAAGCTTTTGCCGCGCCCCGTTTTCCATCGGGCAGAAAAGAAAAAACCGGCGCCGTTGCCGGCACCGGTCAGGATAGGCGGAGAGATAACAGAACGTCAGGAAGCCTGCAGGCCCTGCATGATGGTGCGGTTGATCTCGATCAAGGGATCGAGCGGGGCCTTTTCGCGCGTGACGCTGCGGGAATATTTCGCCACCCATAGCGACAGGGAAATGATCTTGGCGCGCACGTCCTGGGTCAGGGCGTTGCGGTCATCCATGCAGTCGGCGGCCAGGGTGCGCCAGAGGCGGCGATTCCAGTCCACGGCTTCGACCAGCGGACCACCGACGGCGCCGGTTGCCTTGGCGTTGAGGAGCGCGCCGGTGACCTGGCCAAACAGGCGATATTCCGTCAGGCGCGGATCTTCGGTGGCGGCCTGAGTCGCCTGATAGGCTTTAAGGCTCATAATTCAAACGCTCCTGTTCCAGGTCGAAAAGTTTCCGGCAGGCAATCAGCGCCTTGTAATAGGCGCCTTGCGCCACATCGCGGCTGATATCCACGCACATGCCCAGGATCGAGGGCGTGCGGATGGCGCCCATGAACTCGGTCATGCGCAGGGCAAACTCGTTGAAAGGCTCTTCGCTGGCCTCGCCATCCAGATACATCATCATGATGGCGAGATAGATGCGCCGGGCCGGGGTATTGGCCTCTTCCGGCTGCATGATGTCCTTTTCGCGCAGCACGCAGGCCTTGTTCTGGATCACCAGGCTGGTGCGCTTGTCGCCATTGGCCAGTACGGCGCCATTGAGCACGAATTTCTCGCCGGGCTTTAACGACAATTTCAGCGGCATGGCGCGGCTTTCCCCTTCGTCCGGATGCCACGATAAGGGGGTATGGTTAAGAAAGGCCTGACGCTTGGCGCGACCGGAATTACCAACGGTTAAGCATGAAAACCCCGGTAATCCGCGAGAACTCAGCTCGGCAGGTCGCCAGTTTCCAAAATCAGCTCAAAAGGCCGCCCTCGAGAATCCGGGCTCCAGCCTGCTTGGATTGCCAGACGAACCCCGGCCGTGAGCGCCTCGGACGTGACCTTGGGCTTTTCGGGAAAGCGCGAGGCGTGGCGCTGTTTCCGCTCAAAGGGGAATTGCAGGATCAACTCGCGCCAGGCCTTGCGCTCGCCATGGCGGGTCAGGGTGTCGTCATGTTTCATGACGCTGAGCCTGAGACCAATATCGCCATGGCTGGTGCCCCAGGCCGGCTCGCTCTTCACGCTCCAGATGAGAGGGGTGCCATCCACCGTGATGATGCCGGACAGGTTGCGCTTGCGGGGCTGGGTCACTGTTGCTGCTGCTGTTGTTGGTAGAGACGCTCGGGCATTGAAGGTGTTGGTGTCGGATGCGCCATGGGCCGCGCTACCTTCAGAAAATCCTCGTGCCGCACCGGCGCGGCTGTCGGCTCCAGCGATACGGCGATGGAAAGCTCACTGTC
>CAYQZM010000368.1:0-30269 GCA_964421935.1 uncultured Rhizobium sp.
GACCATCCCCTGCTGTTCGCCTGGGCCTTCAAATACCAGCAGGGCAAAAGCGGGACGCGGGTGCATGCCGATTTCGCGGCCGTGAATGTCAATTTCTGGATCACGCCCGACGACGCCAACCTGGATCCGGAGACCGGCGGCCTGGTGGTCTGGGACAAGGCTGCACCGCTGGATTGGGATTTCGAACGCTACAACGCCGACGAAACCGCGATTCGCGGCTATCTGGCGCAGAACGGCGCGGTGCCGACCCGAATTCCTTACCGCGCCAATCGCGCCGTGGTCTTCGATTCCGATCTATTCCATGAAACCGACCTGCTGGAATTCCGGCCGGGCTATACCAATCGGCGCATCAACGTCACGCTGCTCTATGGCACGCGCGATCCGTCCCGAGAGGCCCGCTAGCCTGTTTCCTTCCCGTCAGAGCGCGGTTTGAAGGAAAAGTTGCCGCTGTCATCCGTTGACTGCTTCTGCTGACCGCTTGTCAGTTTTCCGAGCTGTTGTTCGGCCCCCTTCGGATTGCCTTCTTCGAGTCGGTCATTTTCGACACGCACGCGCATGTTCGCGCTTTGCTGACATTTCTCTCGGTGAACTTTCTTCAATCTTCTTTTCTCATCCAGTGAGAGTCTCAGCGCCCGCCACTCACCCGGTGAGATTTCGCGCGTGCCGCGGTTTGACAGCTTTCCCCCCCGTCAGTTGCATGACGTCAATCAAAAACGGGGAAACAAATGGACGTTTTTCGCAAAGAACTTCTGGTGGGAGGCTCTCGCGCCGCGCTCGTGGCGGCCGCCTCCTTTTTCGCCACGCCTGTGCTGGCGCAGCCGGCCGCCCCCGCGCCGGTGGAAGAGGTGACAGTGACCGGCACCAGCATTCGCGGCGCCGCCCCGGTCGGTTCGAACGTCATCACCGTCGACCAGGAAGAAATTCGCGCCTCCGGCGCCAAGAACATGGAAGAACTGCTCAACACCATTCCCGCGCTGAGCACCGCCAACGCCCCGCCCCAGGGCGTGAACAACAATTCCTTCTTTGCGCCCCAGATCCACCAGCTTGCCGGCTCGATCTCCAACTCCACCCTGGCGGTTGTTGACGGCATGCGTTTTGTCGGTGCCGGTGGCGACACACTCGCCGATCCCAACATCATCCCCACTGCCGCGATCCAGCGCGTCGAAGTGCTGGCCGACGGCGCCTCGGCGATCTACGGCTCCGACGCCGTGTCGGGCGTGGTCAATTTCATCACGCGCAAGGACTATGAGGGTCTGGAGATCGGCCTGGAGGAAGGGTTCGCCGATTCCTACAACGCCACCAACGGAACGCTGCTGTGGGGCACCAAGTGGGACAAGGGTTCGGTGATGTTCGCCGCCGGCTATCTGTTCCAGAGCGAATTGCGCGGCAATACGCGGCGCATACCCTCGATGGGCAATTTCACCTCTATCGGCGGCACCAACTATACCAGCGTGTTCGGCTGCCCCGCTGCCGCCATCATCGTGCCGGGCAATACCGGCGTCTACCTGTCGGCGGCTTCGACCACCACGGTGGCCAATATCCAGGACAACAAGAACTGCAACATCCAGCCCTATGGCGACACGCTGCCCCAGTCGGTGCGCGAAAACGCCCTGATGCGGTTCAACCAGAACTTCACCGACCGGCTCTCCGCCTCGATCATGATGGATTATAACGAACTGGTGGTGACCACCCGTTCGCAACCGGGCCAGATC
This sequence comes from uncultured Rhizobium sp., assembly GCA_964421935.1. Classification (GTDB taxonomy): domain Bacteria; phylum Pseudomonadota; class Alphaproteobacteria; order Micropepsales; family Micropepsaceae; genus Rhizomicrobium. The sequence continues at coordinate 1,713 of CAYQZM010000368.1, forward strand.
ACCGCCAATACGGTGGCGTATGGCCCCACCTCGGGCAAGGGCGGCCAGATCAATCCCTTCTATCAGGCGCCGGCGGGAAGCCCGGGCTCGACGGCTTCGGAGCAGGTGAGTTGGGTCGACTTGATGGGCCGGGGTGACGGCACCGACTACGGCCGCAGCGTGCTGAATGAAGAAGCCTGGTACGGCCAGGCGTCCCTGACCTACAAGATCAGCGATGCGTGGCAGGCGCAATTGACCGATGCACTGGGCGTCGACCACTATGACGGTTCCAGCATCAATACCTTCTGCGGCTCCTGCGCCATACTCGGCATCAACGGCACGGCCCAGGCCAACGGCAGCACCACCACGACCAACGTCGCGGGTGCCAACGTCATCGCGTTGAACGTGCCCTTGACTACGACCAACGCGGTGGACATCTGGAATCCGGCATCCAGCAACCGGACCAGCACGCTGATACGCCAGCAGCTCTACAGCAACCGTTCCGGCGGTGACACGCAGAATACCTTCAACCAGTTGCGCCTGCAGGTCGACGGTCCGCTCTTCTCGCTGCCGGCCGGCGACGTCAAGGTCGCCTTTGGCGGCGAATATGCCAACTATCACCTCTATAACTTCGGCACCGGTTCGAACGGTACGGGTATCCAGTCCAACGGCGCGACGATCTCCATCTTCCGCTCGCACCGCAATGTTCTGTCGGGCTTCGGTGAAATCAACGCACCGTTGATCTCGCCCGAAATGGGGATCGCCTTCGTCCAGAAAGTGTCGGTCGACGTTTCGGCGCGCTACGACAAGTACAGCGACGTCGGGCCCACCTTCAATCCGAAATACGGCATCGACTGGGTTGTCACCGACGATCTGAAGCTGCGCGGCAACTATTCCACCTCCTTCGTCGCCGTGCCGGTGGGCATCTCCGGCGATCCCAGCCAGGGTGGTGAATATGGCGGCGGCGCCAGCATCGCGCCGCTGTCGCCGGTGCCGGTGTCGGCCTTCCCGCAGGTGTTGAATATTCCCGGCTGCGCCGGGCTAAGCCCCACGCAGTCCTGTAACCTGGGCACCTCGACCAATCCCGGTCTGATCCGCCAGTATGGCAGCGCGCTGGCGCATGCCCGCCCGCAGCGGGGCAATGGCATCAATATCGGCGCCGACTTCACGCCGACCTTCCTGCCCGGCCTGTCGCTCGATATCTCCTATTTCCACCAGCACTATAAGGGCGGGATCACCGCGCCCAACCATACCCAGATCGTCAACACGGCATCAGCCAACTATCTGCTGACCCTTTGCCCGACGGGATGCACCCAGGCGCAGATCGATGCCTTCACCCGCGTGCCCTTCGGCGGCACGGTGGGCGGGCAGTTACCGCCCACCATCTACTTCCTCGAGAATCATGATGAGAACAACGTCCTGGATCTGTGGATCGAGGGCTTCGACATCAACGGCACCTATGTTTTCGACACCGATATCGGTCAGTTCCATATCGGCGACGCGGTGACCCAGTTCACCCATTTCAACGAGGCGTTGCTGGGTGGCGTGCCATTCAGCGTGCTGGGCACATCGGCCTTCAATTCGACCTTCCCTAGTGTCGCCATGCAGTCGCGCGCCAATCTGGGCTGGTCGGATGAGGTGGTGAGCCTGGATTTGTTCATGAACTGGACATCAGCCTACCGAAACATCGGCGCAACCGCCGCGCATCCCCCAACGGCCGATTCCAGTGGCGCGCTGGTGGTCGGCGGCGATCATGTCAACGCCAACGTCACCTTCGACCTCCATGCGGCCTACAATTTCCAGGACGGCTGGCTGAATGGCGACCAGATATTCTTCGACATGAAGAACATCTTCGACACCGAGCCGCCTTTCTACAATTATGCGGTCCCCAGCAACTCCAACAGCACCCAGGGCATCAATACCTTTGTGTCCAATCCGATCGGCCGCTATGTTTCCATCGGTCTCAGGGCGCAATTCTAGGAGCCAGCATGCGGGTCGGAAAACGGCAATTCCTGGCGGGGTTGGGCCTGATGGCCGGCGCAAGTATCGCGCCGGCGCTGGCCCAGGACTACCCGAAGGGCAAGGATCTGGGGGCGGTGCCGCCCCAGAAGCGCAAGGAGGTGCCGCACCGCAAGGTGACGACACGCAACCTGTTCAAAGTGTCCGACGGCTATCCCAACGGCATCGCCGTGGTGCCGGAAGGCGTGTGGGTTGCCGAACAGAAAGCGCAGGGCTATGGCCGGTCGGGCAAGCATGTGAAGGAAGCGGCCTGGCTGTTCGACTGGGGCGGCAAGAAGCTCAAGACGGTTCTGACCGACTCCAGCAACACCTCCGGTTTCGCCTTCGGCAATGGCCATGTCTGGATGGGTGCCAATGGCGGAGAGGAGGGCATCTATGAGGTGGACATGGATGGCCGGCTGGTGTCGCACCGCCAGATCCCGCTGGGACCTGCCGGCAATGGCGGCGGATGTCACGGCCTGATGTTCCATGCCGGCAAGCTCTGGATCGTCGCCAACCGGCTGAAAGGCATCCTGCGGGTCGATCCCGCGAGCTGGACGCCGGAATTCATGATCCCCATCACCACCGACCGCTGGCATGGCATCGCCTGGACCGACGATGTGCCGGGTGGCGCGATCTGGATGGTAACAGGTTCCTCCGACGTCGATCGCTATGTCAGGCAGAATGGCAAGCTGCATCACACCACGACGTCGGGCCTGGTGAAGTATTCGGCGACCACTGGACAGTTGCTCGAGACCGCGGAATTTCTGGAAGGCACCGCGGACCCGCATGGTCTGGCGATGCGCAATGGCAAGCTGGTCTCCTGTGACGCCGGGGTTGGGCCGCCGGGCTTCGAGGGCACGGGAAGCCCCAGCGCCGGCTATATTTTCGAGATCAATTTCGTCTGACGCCAGGCGTTGGATCTATTCGGCGGCTTCCAATCGGTGTTCGCGGACGATGTTTTCGTAACGGCGTCCGATAAATACCGCGGTAAAACCCCAGGCGGCCGAGATGGCGATGCCCAGGCCGACAATAGCCAGAAAGCCCGCTCCCAGCGCGCGAAGTCCTGCCTGCATCCATGCGGCGGAAAGATCGCCGAAACGATAGACTGAGGTGTCGATGACATTCTTGGCCTTGTATTTGCTTTGCTGGTCGAGAACCGTGAACAGGATCTCCCGGCTCGGCCGGGCGATTGCGTATTGAGAGACGCGCTGCAAGGCGCGGGCGCATTGGACAACGAAGAAAGTGGGGGCAAAAGCCAGGGCCAGACAGGCGAACAACATCAATAACGGGGTTAGCGCCAGGCTGGCTGTCACGCCGAAACGCTGCAGGAAACGGCCCGCGCCGAATATCAGGACCGCCGCGGAACAGAGATTCACGAACAAGTCCACGTCCGCGAATGCGATGGCGCGGGCTTCGACCACGGAAATCGTCCTGGCTATGAAGTCGACCTGCAGAAAATAAAATATCGTCGCGATCCAGGTCATCAGGACGAAAAAGACGGCCTGACCGAGAAGATAGCGCGAACGAAAAAGCAGACTGAAGCCGCGCAATGGATTTCCCGGCAGGCTGTGGTCGAGAGTGGTTCGTTGCGTATCCCGATCGCCCGCCCGCAATTTGGCTTTTTCGTGCATCAGCAGATGCACAAGCGCAATGACGACAAGGAACCCACCGCAGGCGACCAGCAGCAGGCCGCCCACGCCGATGGTCTTCACGAATGCCGTGGTGATCAGCGGCCCAAGAATGGCGCCGGTACTGCCGCCGGCTGCGACGAAGGCATAGATCCTTGTCGCCTGGCCAGGCGCGAAGATGTCGGCCATGAAGGTCCAGAAAACCGAAATCAGCAGCAAATTGATCACGCTGAACAGCCAATAAAAGGCTGCCGCCACCCACCGATCGCCCGGTGCCATGTGAAATAGGCCGTAGAAGATCAACAGGCTGGCGATCAAAAGCCAAAAGACGCCAGGCAGAAAATGCGACAGCTTCATCCTGGCCGTGCACCACGCAAACAGGGGCACAAGCAGCAAGGTCAGGACAAAGGTGCCGGTGAACAGGTCTTGCAGTTGCGCGGCGCCGAAAACCGTCGCCATGGTGTCGCGCAATGGCCGCAGGATGTAGTAGCTTGCCAGCAGGAAGAAGTTGCAGAAAAACGCGGCGAGGGCGGCTTTCACTTCATGCGGCTGCGCCTTGCTGGCCGTGCCAATGATGCGCAGCAACGCAGACTTAGATGCCAGGGGCATAAGCGCCTCATCGATCCGCGTTGCCCGGGGATAGTGCAATGCAGCAAGCTGATCGGAATATTGCGCAGCTTTCCTGCGATTGGCAATCCGCAGGCGGGGCGATGAAACGCGCGCGTGATTCAGCCGAACGATTCCACGTATTTGACCATGCGTTCCCGCTCTTTTGCATCCGGCAGCCGCCCGCGGCCGGCGCCGAGATTGTCTGCCATATGTTTCGGATTGCTGGTCCCCGGAATCACCGCCGTCACGGCTGGATGACCAAGGATGAACTTCAGGAAAAACTGGCCCCAGCTTGCGCAATCGAATTCCGCCGCCCAGTCGGGCAGCTGCTTGCCCAGCGCGGTGCGAAACAGACGGCCCCGGCCGAACGGCAGGGCGATCAAAACGGCGGTGCCGGCGTCGGCGGCTGCCGGCAATATGCGATTTTCCGCTTCGCGATTGTCGATCGCATAGTCGATCTCGAGAAAGTCCGGCTTGGCGCGCTTGACGATGGCTTCCATGGCGCCATAGCTCCGTTCAAACGTCGTGGTTATTCCCGTGTAGCGGCAAATGCCGCGTGATTTGAGGCCATCGACGCCTGACATGTCCTGACCGGGGTTGCGTACATTGTGCAGCTGGATCAGATCAAGCTTTCCGGTCTTGAGCCGCTTCAGGCATTCGCGCGCCTCGCTTTCCTCACCGCCAGGCCGATACTCTTCCAGCTTGGTTGCGATGAAGGCGCGGGGCCTGAGGCCTTTGGCGGCCAGAATGTCACCGACCACGGTTTCCGCTTCACCATAAGACGGAGCGGTATCGATCAGGCTGCCGCCCCCGGCAAAAAGCGCGTCCACAACGGCGGAGGGGCCGGCCCGGTCAGCTGCGCTGGGGCCGACTTCAAACACCTCCGAGGTGCCGACCCCGACCACGGGAAGCATCTCACCTTTGCCGTGCGGGATCGGGCGGCGCAAAAGCGGCGCGTTGGCCTGCGCCTGAGCTTTCAGGGCCGCGCCAAAGGGCATCGCCGATACGAGGCCAAATGCCGTGACGTCCCGCCGGGAAGGGTTTTTCGTCATGCTTCTCTCCTTCGATGTGCGAGCGTATCAATGGGCCGGCACACCGGCGTACCGTCCGGGAACGCTGTCGCTCAGCTCAAGGTTGCCGCGATGGTGCGAAGCTCGGCCGGCGTATGAACACCCGCCACCGGTGTTCCGGGAACCAAGTATTTGCCCTTCGCCAGATCCCCGATGAGAACCGGCTCGAAGCCGGTTTCCTTGATCAGCCGGCTGGCAAGGTCGATCGCTTTCGGATCGTCACCGGCAATCGGCACGCCGACCGGTTCACCTGGGCGATGCGCCATCTGTTCCAAGGTCGCGTAGTTAAGCGCGTTGAAGGCCCGCACAATCTTGGATCCCGGCAGCAGTTTTTTGGTGACAAGCCCGGGTCCACCCTGGCTCGCAACCTGATCGACGATTTCCTGACCGTCGCGCCCGGCAATCGGATTGGATACGTCCAATATCAGCGGCTTTTTGGCGAGGGCCGGTCCGAAATCTTTTCCGATCTGCTCGACGGCGGTGTACGGCACCACCAGGAAGATCACTTCGCCGAAGGCGATGGCTTCCGCTGTCGTGCCAGCGCGCGCCGTGGGCCCCGCCGCGGCAACCAGCCCCTTGAGCTCTTCGGGATGCCGGGAGGAGAACATCACCGGATGCCCCAGCTTTGCAAACAAGGTGCCGAGCGCGCCGCCTTCGCGGCCCGCGCCGATGGTGGCGATCTTCATTTTCGACAGATTCGCAGCCTGACCCAAGGCGGCCGTCCCGGGGATGGCACCGATGGCCAGTCCGCCCGCCAGGACGGTCACGAATTTTCTACGGCCGGCTGAGAAAGGAAAATCGTTCGTCATCACTCACTCCGCAGCAAGGCGAAAACACAAGCGAAGGCAAGACCAGACAGGAATGACCCTACCACAAGGGATTAACGGCCGCTACGAGCGCCGATCGGTCGCCGCCGATGTTCCCTCAGCATCTGTCGGCCGCGGAACATTCCATGGCTATCGCTGTCAGGGCGCCAGAAACGCGGCGACCACCTGCCTGTCGGTTTTCACCCGGTAAAGCAGCAGGAACAGCACGCCGCAGAAGAGCGTGATGCCCGCCGAGATCAAAATAGCCGGAGTGAAGGAATGAAAGCGCTCGAACACCACGCCCATCAGGATGGGCGAGCCAATGCCGCCGACATTGCCGATGAAATTGACGAAGCCGCTGGCAAAGCCCACGCCCCGGTTGCCCGCGATCTCGGCCGGCGTCGACCACATCGGTCCCAGGATCGACATCACGAAGGCATAGCCCAGCGACATGAAGGTGACGGAGGCGTAAAGATTGGTGACACTGATGGTCAGGAACAGCGCGAGCGTGCCCAGCAGAAGACCACCGAAGATCACAATCCGCCGCGCCGTGACGGAATCCATCCCGCTGTCGCACATCGCACGTACCAGCCGGCCAGCGCCCAGCACCGCGACAATGCCGAACAGATAGGGCTCCATCGCCATCACGCCCATGCGTCCAAGCGACATATGGTAGGTGTCGGTCAGATAGGTCGGATACCAGGTGAGGAACATGAAGTTGATGAAGTCCAGGCCGAAATTGGCCATGCCCACCGCCCATAACGAAGGCCGGCAAAACAGGGTCCAATAAAAGCCCTTGGGCGCGGGTGCCTGGTCCTCGCGCGCCACCGTATCGTGCCGGATCCAGGCCAGTTCATCCGCTGAGACGCGGGGATCGTCGGCCGGATCATCGCGGGTATAAAGATAGAAGAAGGTGCCCAGCACGCCGGCGATCAGGCCGGTGACGATGAAGGCGGCCTGCCAGCCCCAGAAGGCGATGAGGAAAGCGACGATCGGCGGGGCGATGGCCGCGCCTATCACCAGGCCGAGATTCTGCAATGACATGGCCTGCGAATATTCCAGCCGCGGAAACCAGCGCGCGAGGAGGATGGAGGCCGCGGGCCAAGTGACCGCCTCGGCAAGGCCGAACGGGATGCGAAATCCGATCCAGGCACCGAAGGAGGTCGCCGTGGTGGTGAGGGCGAGCAGGATGCACCACAGCCACAGGGCAATCAGGTAGGTGCGCCGCGGCTTCAGCCATGAGGCGATCAGCCCCGCCGGTATCTGGGCGATGGCATAGGCCCAGGAGAAGGCACTCAGGATCAGGCCAAGCTCGGTCGGAGTCAGGTGGAGCTGACTGCGAAGGGTGGGGGCGGCAACGGAGAGGTTGGTGCGGTCCAGATAGCTGACGGTCACGATCAGGAAGACCAGGAACATCACACGCCAGCGGATGCGAGTGGTCGTAGCCTTCATTGTCCGTCTCCCTCAGCCCGCACAAATAAGCGGTATATCGTGGCCGAACGCAATGGCAGGCGCCATCAGCCTCCGCACTGCATACGCATGCATATCCGGTGACGAACTACAAGCGGGCCTTTTAGGTTGTTGCGATGCAGCACTGCAGAAAAGCATGGGCCGCGGACGACGCCGGCATTGCAAAACCCCCTCATTGATGCAGTAATTGCATGCGAATGCATTTTCTGAAGAATGCCGCGCCGACGCAGCCATCGCGCGGGGAAGGGGATGAAAAGATGCGCAGGCGGGATTTCACACTTGCGGCGAGCGCCGCGCTGGCCACCACCGCGTTGGGCCCGAACGCATCCGGCGCGGCTCTTCCCAAGCTGGGCAGCGTCACCCCGCGTACCAATTTTGATCCCAAGGCCTGGCATCAGCGCCTCAAGCGCATCATGCAGGTCAATTTCAACGAGAAGGACGCCGAGAATTTCGATGTCGAGGCCTGGGCCGACTATCTCGCCTCGGTCAAGGCGCAGGCGACGTTTCTCAGCGTCACCAATATCGTCGCCTTTTATCCCACCAAGCTGCCCGACCTGCCTGTCAGCCCCTTCCTGAACGGGCGCGATCTTTTCGGGGAATGCGCCCGCGCCGCGCACAAGCGTAATGTCCGCATCATGGGTCGTCTCAGCATCGAGACCGCGCATGTCTCACTGGCGGACAAGCATCCGGACTGGTTCCGGCGCACCGCCGATGGCCGCATCGCCAGCCGCAGCCGGTTCGAGGGCGATCCCGGCTCCTCACCCGAATTCGGCCAGACCTGTCAGTTCACCAGCTACTACACCGACTTCATTCCGTCGCTGATCCAGGAAGTCATCACCCGCTACGACATTGATGGCATCTATTCCAATGGCTGGCCGGGCACCAACGTCCCCAAATGCTATTGCGCCGCCTGCCGCAAGATTGGCGATCCCGACAGCAAGGCTTACAAGGATGCCTATCAGAAACGCGCCAAGGATCTGTGGGGCCTCTACGACAGCATCGTCGCGCGCCACAAGCCGGAAATGATCTTTTCCGGCAATCTGGGTGGCGGATTTCGCGGCGGTGACATCGACCTCAAGGAGCTGACGCAATATGCCGCCTGGTTCATCGCCGACAATCAGGGCCGGGGCGGCGTGGGCGCGCCGGCCTGGGACGCTGCGCAGCAGACCCGGATTGCCAAGGCGATCATGGGCGACCGCCCGGTGCCCAATTCCACCGGCTCCTACGAGATTTCCGGCAACGGCGTCTGGCGAAACGTCACCGGCAATGCGCATGAGGTGCGCTCGCGCCTCTACCAGACCACCGCTGCGGGCGGTGTGCTCTATTACCACTGGCTGGGCTTTTACCAGGGCTTCGTCGAAGACCGCCGCTGGCAGAAAGTCGGGCAGGAGGTGCTGCCCTGGGAGGAAGCGCACGACAAGCACTTCCATAATATCCGCTCTATCGCCAGCGTGGCCTTGGTGGTGGCCCAGCGATCGAACCGCCTTTACAAAGCGCCACCCGGCACCAATGGCCTGGATGCCGTCAACGGCATGTACCAGATCCTGACCGAAGCCCGCATTCCCTTTGACGTGGTGCTGGATACCGATCTGGATGGGGCCAAGCTGGCGCGCTATTCGGTGCTGGTCCTGCCCAACATGGCGCTGATGAGCGACCTGCAGGCCCGTCAGATCCAGGATTTTGCCGCGCGGGGCGGCTCGGTGCTGGCGACCTTCGAGACCGGCGTCTATGACGAAAACGGCAGGCCGCGCAGCGATTTTGCCCTGGCCACATTGTTCGACATGAAGATGACCGGCGCGCGGCAGGGCTATGGCCGCAGCGGCAGCCGCGCCGACGAGGAGAACGGCTTCGGGCAGGGTGCCACGCCGGGCCAACCGTCGGTGCAACGGATCGAGCGGGCGCATCCGCTGGTCGCCAGCTTCCACGACACCCATTACATCCAGGGCTCGAGCTGGCGCATGCCGATCACCGCTGAGGGCCCGCCGATCCTCACCCATATTGCGCAATATCCGATCGCCCCGACCGAAACGGTCTATAGCCGCCAATGGCACACCAATATTCCCACCGTGGTGGCGCGCGAGAAGGGCAAGGCGCGGCTGGTCTATCTGGCGGAAGACATCGAGGCCAGCTACTTCCGCAACAGTGCGGGCGATCTGGGCGATCTGGTGACGAATGCGCTCAACTGGCTGGTTGGCGACGACCGGCCCCTCAGCGTGGAAGGCACCGGCCTGGTCGAGAGCTATGGCTGGGTAACCGAGCCTGGCTACGCGGTGCATCTGATCAACTACACCAATCCCAATTTCCGCTCCGGCGGATCGCGCCAGGTTTATCCGGTGGGGACACAGACGGTGCGGCTGGTGCTGACTGACGACAAGCCGATCCGCCAGGCGCGGCTGCTGCGTTCCAATCAGGCACTGACCGTGAGCCAGACGGGACGCGTGGTGGAATTCACGGTGCCCGCGCTGACGGACTATGAGGTCGCGGCCCTGGAGGTTTGAGATCGGTACGGTCAACCCTGGTTGCCATCGCCAAAGTGCTTGGTTTTGGGCCTTAAAACGGCCTGGGCGGGTCTTGCAAATTTTGCAGGAAGGTCTCACAAGCTATAGTTCTGGCTTATATCTCCAATCCCTCCCAGGCGAGCAATGCCGCCAGTCAAAAAGAAGCAAAAACGGCGCAAACGCGGGCTTATAACCGCCTACGAAGTCGCCAGCCTGGCCGGGGTATCGCAATCGGCCGTGTCGCGAACCTTCACCTTTGGCGCGAGTGTGTCGGAGCGTACACGCGAAAAGGTGATGAAGGCGGCCAAGAAGCTCAACTACCGGCCGAATCTTATTGCGCGTTCGCTCTCGACGCGCCGCTCCGACATGGTCGGGGTGATCGTTCCACCGCTGGAGAACCATTTTTATCCCGAGATGCTGGAGGCGCTATCGGCCGAACTCAGCCGCACCGGCCGGCGCATGCTGCTGTTCACCTCGCCGCGGGATTCGGCAGTCGAACCGATCCTGGACGATGTGCTGAATGCACGTGTCGATGCCCTGGTGATGGTGGCGGCGTCGGTATCGTCGCACTTCGCCGAGGAGTGCCAGAAGATCGGCTTGCCGATCGTGCTGCTGAACCGGAAAACCGACGGCAAGTCGGTGTCGAGTGTGGTGTCCAGCAACCACAAGGGCGCCGAAACCATCGCCAAATTCCTCATCGCCGGCGGTCACCAGCGTTTCGCCTATATCGCCGGCCTGGAATCGTCCTCCACCAACCGGGACCGCGAGGAGACCTTCGTCCGGGTGCTGGCGCAGCATGGCCACAAGCTTTCAGCGCATGGCGTCGGCGACTACGTCTTTGACCGCACCGCCCAGGTAGCGCGCGAAATGCTGTCGGCGCCGCAGCGTCCCGATGCCGTATTCTGCGCCAACGACCACATGGCGCTGGCCTTCATCAATGTCGCCAAGGTGGAGTTCAACCTGGCGGTGGGCAAGGATATCTCGGTGGTCGGCTTCGACGATGCCGAACAATCGCGCTGGCCGCTGTTCGATCTCACCACCTTTGCCCAGCCCATTCCCAAGATGGTGGAACAGGTGGCGCGCATCATCGATAACCAACTCGCAGGTGCGAAAGAAGCCCCGGAGGTCGTCGTTCCCGGCGAACTGGTGGTGCGCCGATCCGCAAGGCTGCCGAAGGACGGTTACAGCGGCTCTTCTACCCGCCGCATCTGGAATCCGCCGTCAGAATAGGCTTTCAAGCCTGTTTGCAGTTGACGCCCATCCTGGCAGCGGATATTGCATGCGTATGCATTTCGGTCTGGAGTTCCTATGGCGCGTTGGATGAAGCAGGCTGCGACAGGGGCGGGAGCCCGGCAGGAAAACGACCGGAAGGTGCAGGACGTCGTCGAAGGCATCATCGCGGATATCGCCGAGAATGGCGATGAAGCGGTGCGCCGGCTTTCGGTGAAGTTCGACAAGTACGACCGCGATTCCTATCGCCTCAGCAAAGCCGAGATCGAGCAGTGTATGGCGAGCCTGTCGGACCGCAACCTGGCCGACATCGAATTTGCCCAGACGCAGATTCGCAATTTCGCCCGCCAGCAGCGCGCCACCATGCTCGACCTGGAAGTTGAGACCATGCCTGGCGTGATCCTGGGCCATAAGCATATCCCGGTGGATTCGGTAGGCTGTTACGTGCCGGGGGGAAAATATCCGCTGCTGGCCAGCGCCCATATGTCGGTGGTGACCGCCAAGGTGGCGGGTGTTGGGCGGGTGATCACCTGCGCACCGCCTTATCAGGGCAAGCCCGCCGCGGCGATCGTGGCGGCCCAGCACATGGCCGGCGCCGACGACATCTACTGCCTGGGCGGGGTGCAGGCGGTGGCGGCGATGGCCTTGGGGACGCAGTCCATCCCGGCCGTGGCCATGCTGGTCGGGCCCGGCAATTCCTATGTGGCGGAAGCCAAGCGGCAACTGTTCGGCCGTGTAGGCATTGATCTGTTCGCCGGTCCCACCGAAACCCTGGTGATCGCCGACGACAGCGTCGATGGTGAGATGTGCGCGACCGACCTTCTGGGCCAGGCCGAGCATGGGCCGGACTCTCCGGCCATTCTGCTCACCAATTCCGAAGTCCTGGCGCGCGATACGATGCGCGAAGTGGAGCGGCTGCTGAATATCCTGCCGACCGGGGCCATGGCACGCCGCGCCTGGGAGGCCTATGGCGAAGTCATCGTGGCGGATTCCAGCGAGGAGATGCTGGCGATCGCCAATGACATCGCTTCCGAGCATGTGCAGGTCATGACCCGGGATGTGGATTATTTCCTTGCGAACATGCGCAACTTCGGCGCCCTGTTCCTGGGCCCGCGCACCAATGTGGCCTATGGCGACAAGGTGATCGGCACCAATCATACCTTGCCCACCAAGAAAGCCGGCCGTTATACGGGCGGCTTGTGGGTCGGCTCGTTCCTGAAGACGCACACCTATCAGCGCGTGCTGACGGACGAAGCCTCCACCATGATCGGCGAATATTGTTCGCGTCTGTGCGCGCTGGAGGGCTTCTCCGGCCATGGCGAACAGGCCAATCTTCGGGTGCGCCGGTATGGCGGCAAGAATATTCCCTATGCGGGAGCGGCGTCCTAGGAAAGCCGTGGGGTCCGCGCCGGGGGTAGATGCGTGAGCAAGTGCTGAACTGATCATCGGGGCGGAAAATGGACAGACGGGGTTTTCTTTCGACGATCGGCGCCAGCACCCTGGCGGCGGCGCCTGCCGGGGCTGCCGCACAACCTATAACGGCCGCGGGCGGACTGGCGCCGCAGAAGATTTCCAGCGTCGACGTTATCGAGCTGCACGGCAGCTACGAGGTCGAGAAGGGTGTCGACAGCCAGTTCGAAGTCACGCCGCTGGCGGTCTATGACGATTATCAGCCACCCGAATATGCCGACAAGCCGGACGGCAAACGCACCGTCAAGGCCACTGCGCTTTATCTGCGGATCCGCTGTACTTCGGGGCTGGAGGGCGTGTACGGGCCGATCGATAAATCAGCCTGCACCATCGTGCATGACGAGATCCGGCAATTTCTGATCGGCAAGGACGCGCTGGCGGGCGAGGTCTTGTGGGACCAGATGTACCGGTCGAACCGTCATTCCCGCGACGGCTATTTCCTGACCGCGCTATCGGCCGTCGACAACACCCTGTGGGACTTGAGGGCGAAAGCGTATGGCGTGCCGGTCTGGCGGCTGCTGGGCGGTCCTTCGCGGCATGAGATCGAATTCTATGCCAGTGCACTGGGATCTAGCCTGCAGCCGGACGCGGTGCGCCGGCGCGCCACACAGCTCAAGGACATGGGTTTCCGCTACCAGAAATGGTTCATGGGTTATGGACCGGGTTCTGGCGAAGAGGGGATGCACAAGAATGTCGAATTGGTCAAAACCCTGCGCGAAACCCTGGGCGAAGACTATGAGATCATGTTCGACGCCTTTTCCGGCTGGGATGCGAATTACGCATCGGAATGGGCCAAGCGCGTGGAAAAATACCGCCCGAAATGGATCGAGGAGTTGACGCATCCCGAGAAGATCGACGGCTTTGTCGCCGTCAAGCGGACCACCAATATCCCCTTGGCATCGGGCGAGCACTTCTATGGCCGCTGGGAGGTGGAACGCTATCTGCAGACCGGCGCTCTTTCGATCGTGCAGGCGGATCCGGAATGGTGCGGCGGCATTTCAGAGCTGCTGAAGATCGGCACCGTCGCGTCCCTGCATGACGTGCAGGTCATTCCGCATGGCCACAGCATCCGGGCGTCCGCCCACACCATCTTTTCGCAAAGTCCGATGACGTTCCCGCTGGGCGAATATCTGGTGTTGAAGATGCGCGACTATCATTACTTCGAGGCCGCGCCTCCGGTTGTCGAGCGTGCGCGCATGACGTTGCCGCAGGCGCCGGGCTTCGGCATCCGTTTCGACGAAAGCCGGATACAGCAAAGCCGGACCTGGAGCTGAAACAGGCCGGGAGGGTAGCTTGCCAAGCCAGGGCCTTTATTATAGGGTGCATGCGCATGCATTCGGCATGCTTACAGTTTGGTCATGCTGGCGATGGCTACCAGGCCCGTGCGGGGAAGCCATGGCTGGTAGCGTTATAAATAGTTTCGCGGTCCCATAATTCGAATTGACTTGGTTTTTGTCTCGTTTCAGTGTTGCGGAAATTGCATGCGCAGTCAAAATAACTGCGAATAAAAACGGGGCCTTACGCGCCTTGTATACAGAGGGGAAGCAAAATGCGCTCATTGTTGAGGAATCTCAAAATCGGCGGTTCCACGATCGCCCTGCTTTCGATCTCCACGCTTCCCTTTGGCGCTGCGCTCGCCCAACCGGCGCCGGCCACCCCGCAGGCAAGCGCGCCCGCGACCGAAGAAGTGGTCGTCACCGGCAGCCGCATCGCGCGCAAAGGCTTTGAGACCCCCACACCGGTCACCACGATCTCCGAGCAGGATCTGGCCGCAAAGCAGCCCACGACCGTCAACGACATCGTGGCCGATATCCCAATCCTGCGTCCGACCCAGCAGCTGAACGGCTCCGGCGACGTCAATATCAGCACCTTCAACCTCAGAGACATCGGCCAGGCCCGCACACTGACCCTGATCAACGGCAAGCGCGCTGTCGCCTCCAGCCCCGCCGGCGGCTTCGACATCAACTCGCTGCCGGCATTCCTGGTCAGCCGCGTCGACGTGGTTACGGCCGGCGCCTCGGCCGTATACGGCTCCGACGCCCTGGCCGGCGTCGTGAACATCTTTCTCAAGAACGATATCCAGGGCCTTCACTTGGCGGCGGAAGCCGGCGAGTCGACCTATGGCGATGCCCATAACGTCACCCTGAATGCTTCCTACGGTCAGGATTTTCTGGGTGGCCGCGGTCATTTCGAGATCGCGGGCTCGATCTACCGCAAGCCCAATATCCAGCACAGCGGCGACAGGTCCTGGGGGCAGGGCTGGATATTGCTGACCAATTCCAAATATACGCCGACGAATGGCCAGCCCGCCTTTATTTCCGCCACCAATGGCCGCTTGGGCAGCATGACCAATGGCGGCCTGATCACCTCAGCGGGCCCCTTGAAGGGCATCAATTTCGGCGAAGGCGGAACGCAGAGTCTTTTCAATCCGGGTGTCAACAACAGCGGTGTCTGGACGCAAGGCGGCGATGGCCCCGAACTGGAATTGAACCATTCGGTGATCGCGCCGAAATCGATGCGCGACAATATCTATTCGACCGCGACCTACAACATCGATCCGGATACCCAGATCAATCTGGAACTGATGTTCTCCCGCTCCGAGGGGCAGGACCCGAACGTGCCCAACTATGATACGTCGCTGGCGATCAGCCGCCAGAACGCCTTCCTGCCGGCAAATATCGGCGCGATCATGGACGCCAACCATCTCACATCATTCCAGATGGGACGCATAACCCTGGAAGGCGGAGACGATTTCAATACCGCCACCTATGTCTACCAGCGCGGATCGCTGGGCATCAAAGGCAAGGTCTTCGGCGACTGGACCTGGGACGTCAGCGGCACCTACACCAAGACGGTGCGGTCGGTTAAGACCTACAACAATCGCAACCTGTCGAAATGGGCGAATGCGGTCGATTCCGTGATCGGTCCGAACGGACAGCCGATCTGCCGGTCGACCCTGACCGATCCCACCAACGGCTGCGTGCCCGCCAATGTCTTTGGCCTGAACTCCGTTTCCCCCGGGGCGATCGCCTACAGCGAAGGCACTTCCTGGGCCCATGGCGATGTCACGGAAACCAATATCGAAGCCAATATCGGCGGAACGCCATTCTCCACTTGGGCCGGGCCCGTGGCGGTGGTGGCCGGCTTTCAGTACCGCGCGGACGATGTGGTGCTGACGACCGATCCGGTCGCCGCCGTGCTGGGCTGGCGCCAGACCACAGCGCTTCCTTACACCGGCTCGGTCGATGTCAAGGAAGGCTATGTCGAAACCTCGGTGCCTCTGCTGCATGACCAACCCTTCGCGCAGGATGTCGAGCTGGATCTTGCCGGCCGCGCGGTGGAGTACAGCACGTCGGGCCAGGCCGAGGTCTGGAAAATGGGGCTCAACTGGACGGTCAATGATGAGATCCGGTTCCGTTCGACCTATTCCCGCGATTTCCGGGCGCCAAACCTGGATGAGCTCTTTGCCGCGCCCGTGCGCGGCAGCGGCTCTGTCGTCATCGATCGGGCGACTGGCCAGAATGTGGCGTTCAACAGCCTGTCGGGCGGCAATATCCTGCTGAAGCCGGAAAAGGCTTACACCAAGACGATCGGTGTCGTGCTCAAGCCCGATTTCATCCCGAATTTCTCGTTCTCGGCCGACTATTACAACATCAACATCAACCAGGCGATCGCGAACGCCACCGTGCAGCAGGTCGAGGACAACTGTTTCTTCAAGAACGATCCGGTCTACTGTGCTTTCATCACCCGCAGCCCCACCACCGGCGGCATCACGCAGATCCAGACGACCTCGTTCAATTCCCAGCAGCTCAAGACGGATGGCGTGGATCTGGAAGCGTCCTATGCCCTCGACCTGAGCTCGATCGACTCGGATTGGGCAGGGCAGGTCTCCATAGGCGAGCTCGCCACCTGGGTCGACCATCTCTCGACCTATACAGGCGCCACGATTGTCGAAGCCTCCGGCCAGCTCAACAATGTGGGAACGACCGGTGTTCCCCATTGGCGCACATCCACGAACCTGACCTACCGGAATGACGCCTGGACCGTCCGTTTCAACGGCAATTTTGTGGGCGCGGCGAAATACGACAACACCTATACCTGCTCCGGCCAGGCCCTCAGCATCGACAAGTGCCATTACACGCCATACTTCTTTGTCGACGGCACGGTCTCTTATGATTTCACCGGCGGCCTTACCGGCTATGTGAAAGTGAACAACATCTTCAACATCGCGCCGCCGATCTTCCCGGTGAACAACCTGGTCATTCGCGCGAACGCGTCGTCCCAGGCTTACTACCCGCAGCTGGGCAGGATGTTCTTCGTGGGCCTCAGGGCGGACATGGACGACCTTCATTTCTAGGCCGCATTGCCTGGGCGTAATCACCGACGGATGGTATCGGTTGCTCTGATGGCTTAAATGGTGGGCAATGCTGGTAAAGCTCGACGCCAACCTGTCGGTCATATTCGGTACACCGATATACGTCCGAAAATCCTTTCTGGAGCCGGCTGCCAGCGAAGGGCTGGAAAAGGCCATCCACGCGCGGGCCGCCACGGAACAGGGTGTGCGTGTGAGCAATGCCGGCGGCTGGCAGTCGCAGGCGGACTTGTTCGACTGGCCCGAGCCGGAAATCACAAAGCTGGGCGCCGCGCTGGATCGCGCCGTCCAGGAATTCGTATTCTTCGGACGCCAGGGCGCCAAGGATCAGAATGAACTCAAGCTCTGGAAAGCCGGCTGGGCGAATATCAACCGGGCCGGGGACTATAATATCCTGCACAATCACCCGGGCCAGGATCTGGCCGCGATCTATTATGTGAAAGCCAGCATCAGCGCCGGCTCCGGCGGCCAGTTGGAGTTGCGCGATCCGCGGCCGGCGGCGGCATTTTGCAATTTCCCGAAACTGTTCAGCGCCGGGCCTTTGCAGCTTGCTCCCGAGCCTGGAATGCTCGTGATGTTTCCATCATGGGTCGAGCATATGGTGCATCCCCATCACGGCGCGGAAGACCGGATCTCGATCGCGGTCAACATCAAGCTGATGGATTTTGACGGTTAGAAAATGGGCGTGCCGGCTATCTGCAAGGTGGCGGGCGGGAAACAAAAGGGAGTGGGCCATGGACATGAACCGGCGTGACGTTACATTGGGAGGCGCCGTCATTACGGCAGCAGGACTGGCCGCCAGCGCCGAAACGGTCGCCATAGCCGCGCCACCCCGGACCAAGTTCGATCCGAATGCCTGGCATCAGCGCATCAAGCGCATCATGCAGGTCAATTTCGATGAGAAGGACGCTGAAAAGCTCGATATCGAGAAATATGCCGACTATCTGGCCTCGATCAAAACCCAGGCCACCTATCTCAGCATCACCAACCAGACGGCCTTCTATCCCACCAAGATTCCGGACCTCATCACCAGCCGCTGGCTGAACGGGCGCGACTTTTTTGGCGAATGCGTGAAGGCGCTGAAGGCGCGGAATATCCGCATCCTGGGCCGGCTCAGCATCGATCTGGCGCCGACGGCGATGGTGGAAAAGCATCCGGACTGGTTCCAGCGCAACAAGGACGGCTCGATTCCCGATCGTGGCGGCTTGCCGGGCTTCTCACCGCGCTTCAAGCCGACCTGCCAGTTCACCAGCTATTATTCCAACTTCGTTCCCCAGATCATCGAGGAGGTCGTCACACGCTACGATATCGACGCGGTCTATTCGAACGGATGGCCGGGGACGAGCGCGAAGGTCTGTTACTGCCAGGCCTGCCAGAAGATCGGTGATCCCACCACGCGTGCCTACCAGGAGGCCTATCTGAAGCGGGCCAAGGAGCTTTGGGGTCTGTATGACGGTATTGTCGCCCGCCACAAGCCCAACATGTTCTTCACCGGAAATCTTGGCGGCGGCTTCAGCGGCGGCGATCTGGATCTCAAAGACCTGACCGAATATGCCGCTTGGTTCGTCGCCGACAATCAGGGGCGCGGCGGGTACGGCGCGCCGGCCTGGGACGCTGCCCAGCAGGGCCGCATCGCCAAGGCGATCATGACGGAGCGCCTGGTCCCCAATGCGACCGGATCTTATGCGATTTGCGGCGAAGCGCGCTGGCGCGGCAGTGTTACCGGCAATCCGATCGAAGTGCGCTCGCGGCTTTATCAGACCCTGGCGACCGGCACGACCATGTTCGTCACCTGGATCAACGGCACCGCGGGATTTGAAGAGGATCGGCGCTGGCAGGATGTGATCCGTCCGGTGTTTCTGTTCCAGGCCGCCAACGACAAGCACTTCCACACCAAGCGCTCCATCGCCAAGGTCGCGCTTCTGGTGGGGCAGCGCTCGAACCGGCTTTACAAGGAGCCAGCCGGCACCAACACCCTGGATTCCATCAACGGCATGTACCAGATCCTGACGGAAGCACGCATTCCGTTCGATGTCATTCTGGAGACCGACCTGACACCGGAAAAGCTGAGCCGTTATTCCGTGCTGGTGTTGTCGAATATCGCGCTGATGAGCGATGCGCAGGCGTTGCAGATCGAGGCTTTCGCGGCCAGAGGCGGCTCGGTGCTGGCCACTTTCGAGACCGGTGCTTACGACGAGAACGGCGCGCCGCGATCCGATTTTGCGCTGGCCAGGCTGTTCAACATGAAGCTTGCAGGCAAACGGATCGGTTATGGTTCGGTGGATGCCCGCGGCCATCATGCGGGGCAGATTTCGTTTCAGCGCATCGAGCGGGCGCACCCGATCGTGGAAAGCTTCAAGAACACCAACTGGATCAAGGGGGCGAGTTGGATCGTCCCGATTACGGCCGATGGGCCGCCGGTTCTGACTTATATTCCGCAATTCCCCTGGTATCCGGTCGAGGCGACATTTCCTGATCCCGACCATACCGACATCAAATCGGTCGTGGCGCGGGACCATGGCAAGTCCAAGCTGGTCTATTTCGCCGAAGACATCGAGGCGACCTATTGGCGGACGGGCGGGGATGATCTGGGCGATCTGGTCACCAATGCGCTCACCTGGATGATCGGCGAGGACCGGCCGATCCAGGTGGAAGGCACGGGTCTGGTGGAGACTTATGGCTGGGAAACCGAGGTTGGCTATGCCGTCCACCTCATCAATTATACCAACCCGAACTTCCGCACGACCGGATCGCGCCACATGTATCCGGTCGGTGACCAGAAGGTGCGTCTGACCCTGCCGGACCTGAAGCCGATCAAGGCGGCGACGCTGCTGCATTCCGGCAAGCCCCTGCAATTCCGCCAGACCGGCAATGTGGTGGAGTTCACCATTCCCAACCTGGTGGACTATGAGGCTGCCGGGCTTGAGGTCTAGGCAGGGGCAGAGACGGCTCCTCCCGCGACTCATGGCAAAGTCACCCGCCATGACAGGTGACGCATGCAGGGATGGTTGCGGCGCAAGAACGCGGATGTAGGGAGCGGCGACGGCCAGCACCTGGTGCCGACGCTGTCCTGGTGGCATCTCATTGCGCTTGGTGTCGGCGGTGTGGTGGGAACCGGCATCTATACCCTGGTCGGGGTCGGCGCCAATCTCGCCGGCCCGGCTGTCGTCCTGTCGTTTCTCATTGCCGGCATGGTCTGTGTCTGCGCGGCACTTTCCTACGCGGAAGTGGCCGCGATGATCCCGGCCTCGGGCAGCGCCTATACCTACAGCTATGTCGCGCTGGGGGAGATCTTCGCCTGGGTCGTGGGCTGGAGCCTTATCCTGGAATATTCGCTGGTGGTCAGCGCGGTGGCGGTGGGCTGGTCGGGCTATGTCGGCGGCTTTCTGGCGGGCATCGGATTTGCGTTGCCGCCGGAACTGGCGGCGGGTCCTTATGCCGGCGGCCTGATCAATCTTCCGGCCATCCTGATCATCGCCCTGGTGGCCGCAATGCTGTCGGCGGGAACCCGCGAGAGCGCCACGCTCAACGCCGTCCTGGTGGTCGTCAAGCTGGCGGCCCTGCTGTTGTTCATGGCGCTGGCGGCGCCGCACTTCCATCTGTCTGCTTTCCAGCCCTTCATGCCATATGGCTTTTCCAGCCTTGATCTGCAGGGCGCGCCGCACGGGGTCATGGCGGCCGCGGCCATCATCTTCTTCGCTTTTTATGGCTTTGATGCGATCTCGACCGCCAGCGAGGAGGCCAAAAATCCGGGCCGTGACATCCCGATAGGGATCGTCGGCTCTCTTTTCATCTGCACCTTGATCTATATCGGCGTGGCGGCTTTTGCGGTGGGTTCGATGCCTTTCACCGAATACGCCCACAGTCCGGAGCCGCTGGCGCTGATATTGCGCAAACTGGGTTCAAGCGGCGCGGCGGTGATCATCGGGGCCGCGGCGGTGATCGCCCTGCCCACCGTGATCCTGGCTTTCCTCTTCGGGCAGAGCCGCATTTTCTTTGTGATGGCGCGTGATGGGCTTCTGCCGCGCGGGCTGGCCAGCATCAATCCGCGCACCGGCACGCCCATCCGCATCACCTGGGTCACCGCGGTCGTTGTTGCCATATTGGCCGGCATCGTACCGCTGGATCAGATCGCGGCGCTTGCCAATGCCGGCACCTTGCTGGCGTTCATGGCGGTTGCCTTGTGTATGCTGGTGTTGCGCCGTCGCGAGCCGGACCGCGCGAGGCCGTTCCGGACCAAGGCGGCATGGTTGATCGGGCCCGGGGCCATGGCGGGCTGTTTCTATCTGTTCCTCAGCCTGCCGTCGCGCACCCAGATTTTCTTCGCAGTGTGGAATGTCTTCGGCCTGGGCCTCTATATGCTGACCGGCACGCATGCCGCCCGGCGCACCGGGCCGTTTGAGCGCTAGTGTGTTGGACGGGTCGCGTCTTTCTTCATGGCGGGTGACCCGGCAGGCGAACTGGCTCCCGCCGTCTCGGCAGCGGAGGTGCCGTCGGACGCACTGCCGGCCATGGCATTGGTCTTATCGGCGTGCTTGGAAGATGTGGTCCGCTTGTCGTGAGCTTTGGGCGCAGTCTCTGATGCGGCGTACCCGCTCGTGGCCAGGTTTCCTGTCGACTTCTTCGACATGACCTGGGCGTGCGAGGAGGGCGCCGCGAAAAAGAGCGCGGCCGCGACAATCGTCAGTCGGACTTTGATCATAGCGGTTCCACCAAGGAGGTTTCACGCAAGACAACGTCCAGCCCATGCGCGCGTTGCCTGAGCCGCCAAGTTCCCCGGCTCGGGTGTTGCATCACTGCGCGGAAAGGGGGGCGGCAAGATCTTCAAGCGCCTTGCCTTCCGCGTTCAATCCCAACCGCCATTCGGTGAGGGCCGCGACGGCCAACAACAATGCGGCGAAGCCATAGCCGCAGGCGAGCATCACGGCAGAGCCGGTCGCGATCAGGATACTGAAGATAAGAGGCGCCAGGCTGCCTCCGATGGCGGTACCCCAGGCGTAGAAAACGGCGATGGCCAGCGCCCGTGTCTCCAGGGGAAAGATTTCGCTGACGGTCAGGTAGACCGATGAAGCGGCGGCGGAAGCGAAGAAAAAGATCCCCATCCAGGCGGCGGTCTGGGTGGCGGCTGTCAGGCTTCCTGTGGCGAACAGGATCGCAGTGGCGATGAGCAGAAGCGCGCTGATGGCGAAGGTGCCGGTTATCATCTGGCGGCGGCCGATCGTGTCGAACAGGGCCGCCAGCAGAAGCGGGCCCAGGAAATTGCTGGCCGCCAGAGGCAGCAGGTAAATGCCGACGGCATGATCGGTGACGTTGTAAAATCGTGTCAGCACGATGCCGTAGGTGGCGAAGACGGCGTTGAAGAGAAAGGCCTGTGCCGTCATCAGAACCAGCGACAGGATCGAGCGGGTGCGATGCTTGCGCCACATGGAATCGAAGATTTCGCCCAGGCCGAAAACGGCACGTGGATGCACCGTCAGGGTCCGGGTGACGGTGGGAACTGTCGTGCCGCTCAGCCTGGCGACTTCCGCTTCCACCCTGGCGACGGCGGCTTCCGCCTCTTCGGCATGGCCGTGCGTCACCAGCCAGCGCGGACTTTCCGGGACAAGCCGGCGCAGGAAAAGGATGGACAATCCCAACACGCCGCCCGCGGCGAACGCCAGTCGCCAGCCGAATGCGGCAGGCAGAATGGTGGGATCAAGGATGAGAAGCGATGCGCCCGCGCCGGCCGCGGCGCCGACCCAGAAGCTGCCATTGACGATCAGGTCGATGCGGCCGCGATACCTGGCCGGGATCAGCTCGTCGATGGCCGAATTGACGGCGGCATATTCGCCGCCGATGCCGAAGCCGGTGACGGCGCGGAAGGCCATGAAGCTGACCGCATTCCAGGCGCAGGCGCTGAGCAGGACGCCGGCGAGATAGAATAGCAGGGTGGCATAAAAGACGGCGCGCCGGCCCAGCCGGTCTGTCAGCCAGCCCCAGAACAGCGCGCCCGCGACGGCGCCGACCACATAGAAAGTTGCCGCGGCGCCGATCTGCGGGGTGGAGAGGCCAAGCGTGTCCGTATTCTGCAACACCGGACCGATGGCGCCCACGATGGTGACTTCCAACCCGTCCAGTATCCAGGTGATGCCCAGCGCGATCACCAGCAGCAGGTGAAAGCGGCTCCAGGGCAAGCGGTCGAGCCGGGCAGGGATGGTGGTCTGGAGGACGGGCATCACTGGGAAACGGGAAAGCCAGACCCCTGTTCCGTGTGGATTTCAGTCGCGTGCCGCCGCGATGGTTTCTTCGACGAGCACGTCCAGGGCGTCGACGACGCGGCAGGTTGTTCCCGCCGGCGCTCCGATCACGGAGAATTCGGTGCAGGCGACCAGCAGCGCATCGGCGCCGGCGTCCGACAGATTTTTCGCGATCCGGCCATAGGCCTGGCGATGGTTGTCATCGAGCCGATTGGCCTTGACCGCTTTTATGATCGCCAGAAGCTTTGCCTCGTCCTGCGGCTCGGGAAGGATCGCCTGCAGTCCCGTCTGGTCCATTCGTTTCTTATAAAGACCAACCAGACGTACGGCGGGCGAGGCCAGCAGGCCGACACGTTGCGGTCTTGGGTCTTCCGCCGCCAGCTTCCGGATGGACAGATCCACCATGTCCAGCACGGGGATTGTCACGCTGCGCGCGATCGTTGGCAGATAATAATGTGCGGTGTTGCAGGGCATGACCAGGAAATCGGCGCCCTGGGCCTGAAGGCCTTTGGCCATGGCGCAAAGCACGGGCGTGGGGTCCTCGCCGGTGCCTTCGATCAAGGCGGCGATGCGCGAGGGGACTTTGGGATTGTTGTCCACAAGCACGTGCAAGTGATCCCTGTCGTCGCGTGCCGGCGTTCGCGCCACCAGGCGGCGCATGAAATCCACCGTCGCCTCCGGCCCCATGCCGCCAATGACGCCGACGATTTTTTCAGACATAGCCGGACAGGCCGAAGACGTCGGGATAGCCGCACAAAGCGATCGCCCCGCCGGTGTGCAGGAACACCACGTCGCTGTCCTTGGCGAAAAAGCCGTGTCCGATCTGGTCGATCAGCCCGTCCATTCCTTTTCCGCTATAGACCGGATCGAGCAGGATGCCTTCGGTGCGGGCGAGCAATTTCACCGCTTCGACCATGCCCGGCGTGGGCAGGCCGTAGCCGGCGCCGACATAATCGGAATTCGCCACGACATGCTCACGCTTGACGATGCCGGGTGCGCCCAGGTGGTCGGCGGTACGGCAGGCCAGATCGAAGACCGACTGCTCCTGCTTCTCTTTAGACGCGCGCACGCCGATGCCCAGCACGGGAATGGCGGCATTCATCGCCACCAAACCCGTCACCAGACCCGCCTGGGTGCCGGCGCTGCCGGTGGCATGCACGACATGGGCGATCTTCAGGCCGATTTCGTTGGCCTGCGCCACCAGCTCCAGGGCGGCATTGACATAACCGAGGGCGCCGACCGGGTTGGAGCCGCCGCCCGGAATGATGTAGGGCCTTTTTCCCTTCGCGCGCAGACCCGCGGCCAGGGCTTCCATTTCCGCATTCATGTCGGCGCCCGCCGGACGCCTGGACACCGTGGCGCCATGCAGCCGATCGAGCAGGACATTGCCGTTGAGGGTGTAATCCGCCGAATGATTTCCGGTCCGGTCCTCGAGCAGCAAATGGCAGTCCATGCCGAATTTGGCCGCCGCCGCGGCTGTCTGGCGCGCATGGTTGGATTGGGTCGCGCCCTGGGTGATGATGGTGTCGGCGCCTTTGGCGACCGCATCGCCCATCAGGAATTCCAGCTTGCGAGTCTTGTTGCCGCCGGTGGCAAGACCCGTGCAATCGTCGCGCTTGATCCAGAGCCGCGGCCCGCCCAGATGCTTGGACAGCCGCTCCATCGGCTCCAGAGGCGTGTTCAGGTGTGCGAAGCGAATGCGCGGGAAGCGGGAAAGATGCATGTCAGCTCCGTTGCGAGCGATTTCGAGCTTTGTGCTGCCGGAAAGGCGGCAGCTACAGGCAAGTTACCCATATTTCGCGCCTTTAGGCTATTGGCGGCGACCGTCTCCCCAGACCCCTGACATAGCCCGATGACACAAAGGGCGATCCTGCACTAACCTTGCGATGGGGATCAGCCGGCGGCCGCTGAGCAGGGTAGGGGCTTTGATGCGTTCGTTGAAGCTGTCGCCGCCCGGCACCGTGCTCGCAATCCTGTGCGGCATGTATTTCCTGTATTTCGTCGATCGTACGAATTTCGCGATCGCAGGGCCTGTCATGCAGGCCGATCTCGGCCTCAGCAATACGGATCTGGGAATTCTGTTTGCCGCCTTCGGTATTCCCTATGCCCTGCTTCAACCCCTGGGCGGGGCGGTCGGCGACAGATTGGGACCGCGCCTGACGCTTGGTCTTTGCGCGGTGATTGTCTGCGTCGCGACCGCATGGGTGGGGGCGGCAACCGGGATGGTCTCGCTGTTTGCGGCGCGCCTGCTGCTGGGCATCGGCGAAGGCTCCGGCTTTCCCACGGCGACGCGGGCTATGTCCGCCTGGACACCACGCGGACGGTGGGGCTTTGCCCAGGGCATCACCCATACCTTCTCGCGCGTGGGCAATGCGGCGACATCTCTTATCGTGGTCGGCCTGATCGCCGTGTCGTCCTGGCGCGTTTCCTTCTTTGTACTTGGCGCCGCCACCCTGATCTGGGTCGTCATATGGCTATGGTATTTCCGCGACGATCCGCGCAGCCATCCGTCCATGACGCCGGAGATCGCCGCGCGGCTCGCGCCTTCCGCCCGCGCCGCCAGACCCGCCATTCCCTGGCTGGCATTGGCGCGCCATATCGCGCCGGTGACGATGGTGGATTTTTGCTACGGGTGGTTCCTGGTGGTCTTCCAGACCTGGATTCCCAGCTACTTCATGCAGAATTACGGTCTCAATCTGGGCAAGACCGCACTCTTTTCGACCGCGGTGCTGTTCGCCGGAGTGATCGGGGACACGTTCGGCGGCATTCTCAGCGATACCCTGTTGCACCGGACCCAGAATGTCGTGCTGGCCAGACGGGGCGTCATTATCCTGGGATTTTTGGGCGCGTGCGCTTTCATGATCCCTGTCGTGCTTACGGCGGATCTGACCACGGCGACCATCTGTCTGGCGCTCGCTTTCTTTTTTGCCGAATTGATTGTCGCGCCCATCTGGGCGGTACCGATGGATATCGCACCGGGCTATGCCGGTACGGCGAGCGGGATGATGAATTTCGGCTTCGGGCTCGCCAGCATCGTGTCTCCCATGTTCTTCGGCTACACGATCGAGCGGACCCGCAATTGGACGCTTGCCTTCAGCGTCTCCATCGCATTGCTGCTTTTGGGCGCGGCACTCGCATCCCGCCTTCGCCCGGACAGGCCGTTCCGGGAGGGGGCTTGAGTCCGTTTTCATCTCCGGTTTTCGGTGCCTTCGGCAACTCCGCCTGACGGGTCAATCAGTGCGTACCGCATATTGATAATTCCGGTCGATCGACGTTCTGTATTTTCCAGGAATTTCATTGGCTTATTGGCGGGGACAAAAAAGTGGAAAGTTGCTCCCGGCTGCATTCATTCCTGACTTGACAGCGCTGTCTTATGGATGGAGGCTCGCCTTGTCGAACCGCGCAAGATGACGCGGACGTCAGGGAACGGTCATGAACAGGAAATACGCAGCACCTTGTCTCTTGGTTCTGAGCTGCATTTGCGGGCCGCTGTTCACGACGCCTGCCTCGGCGGCAAAGGCGCTGGAGCCGGTCGTTTCCTTCCGGCTGTTGACCGAGAGCGAGTATCGCCATTCGATCGCGGACATTTTCGGGCCGCAGATCGTGGTCCAGGGCCGGTTTGAACCGGGCCGCCGTATCGGTGGCTTGCTTGCGGCCAGCAGCAATATCCTCTCCGTGACGCCCGCCGGCTTTGAAGGCTATGCCAAGACCGCCGGCAGCATTGCCGATCAGGTCACGAGCCCTGAGAACCGGGCCCAATATATAAAGTGCGCCCCGAAATCGGCTTCGGCGCCCGATGATGCCTGCGCCAGCCAGTTCATCAGCCGTTATGGCCGTCTTCTTTTCCGCCGGCCTCTTTCCGATGACGAACTGAAATCGCGCGTGGCGCTGGCCGCCAAGATTACGACGTCGTCGAAAGACTTTTACACAGGCCTTCGCTACGCCCTGGCCGTTACGTTGCTGGCCGCGCCTGAATTTCTCTTCCAGAACGAACGAGCCGTTCCTGCCGGCAAGGATCTGACGCTTGATCCCTACAGCCGGGCGTCCCGCCTCAGCTATCTGATGTGGAACACCACGCCGGACGAGGAACTGATGCATGCGGCAGCAAGCGGAGAGCTTGCGACCGATGCCGGTGTTGCGAAAGAAGTGGACCGTCTGATGGCTTCGCCCAGGCTGGAGACCGGCATGCGGGCCTTCTTCGCCGACATGCTGCAGCTGGACACGTTCGACAATACGGTCAAGGACACGCTGATCTATCCCAAATACAATGCGCAGTTCGGGCCTTCCGCGACGGAAGAGACGTTGCGGACGGCAATCGACCTCACCCTCAAGTCGAATGGCGATGTGCGCGACTTGATGACGACCCGCAAGACGACCATCAATCGCACGCTCGCCGCGATCTACAATGTTCCGTTCGATTTCGACGGCGAGTGGATGCCCTATGAATTCTCCAAGGATTCGGGGCGGAGCGGGGTCCTGACCCAGATCAGCATGCTGTCGATGTTTTCCCATCCGGGCCGGTCCTCGCCGACCAAGCGCGGCGTTGCGTTGATGGATATTTTCCTCTGCGAACCGACGCCGCTGCCGCCCGCCAATGTCGACTTTTCGATCGTCAACAATACCAGCGGCCCCCTGAAAACCGTGCGCGAGCGGCTGCTGGCCCATGCGACCACGCCGGCCTGCGCCTCCTGTCATACCCATTCCGATCCCATCGGGCTGTCCCTGGAGCATTTCGACAGTATCGGCAGCCCGAGGCTGACGGAAAACGGCGCACCGATCGATGTTTCCGGCAAGCTGAATCACAAGAGCTTTGACGGGGCCCAGGGACTGGGGCAGGTGCTGCATGACGATCCCAAATTTACCGCCTGCTTTGCCCGCAAGCTCTATTCCTATGGCGTGGGCGCCAACAGCGAGGATGTCGACAAGGCAAGCTTCAAGGCCGCCTACCAGACCTTTATGGACAAGGGGTACCACCTGCGCGACCTGCTGAAGGCGATCGCCACCAGCCCGGAATTTTTCAAAGTCTCCGCTCCGCCGGAAGCGGAGAAGATGGCGATGCAGTAGGAGCGAGACATGAGGTTCAATCGCCGTAGCATTCTTCGTGGCTTCTCCCAGGGCTGCGCCGTTTCCGTCGCCCTGCCTTTCCTGGACTGCTTTCTGGACGGCAAGGGCGTGGCGCTGGCGGCCA
>CAYQZM010000369.1:0-9368 GCA_964421935.1 uncultured Rhizobium sp.
TCCATGTGCCCCGGGCGCCTGTTCACCCGTCGGTTGCCACCTTCCAACCCACGACACTAGCCGGTCCCTCAGCCCGTCTGGCCGAGCGTGGCCAGACGCAGCTCGCGGGCGCGGGTGAGGATGGAGTCTTCCAGCTTGTGCGCCGTGTCGGCACTGGGCGGGGCATCCCGCCAGACGCCGCCATTGTTGGTCTGCCGGAAGACCACGACCTTCAGCGCATCGGCGCGCAGCGCACGGTCCATGATATAGACGGTGACCTTCAACCGCTCATTGGGGCTGGTAGGCGCCACATACCATTCCGAAATGATCACCCCGCCGAACGGGTCCGCGGACACCAGCGGCAGGAAGGACAGGGTGTCGAGTGAGGCGTGCCAGAGATAGGAGTTCACGCCCAGGGTCATGCGGGTCGAACTGCTGGCGATGGCGCTGGTCCCGGTATCCATGTCGCGGGAACCGTCATTGGACGAGCCGCAGCCAGCCAGCACCAGCGCACACAAAAAGGCAGGCAGAACTCGCATTGGGGCGTCTTTTCCTTTGGGGGCGCGCCTAATCGGAGAAAGGCTCGCGTCAGGGGCTTATAGCGGGGGGGCTGGTCTCACGCAACGGCGGGCGGCTTGCGTGGTACACCTGACTTTGGCTTATCTTCAAAGGACTTAAGAGGCCTTCCCTTGCCTGTCCGTAACCTTCTATCGCCGGCGCTGCTGCTTGCCGCTTTGCCTGGCTTTGCCGCTGCACAAGCCCAGACTCTGGCGCCGCCGAGCTGGCCGGTGGGCAATGCGACCTTGCGCCTTGCCGGCGACGCCTCGGGCGCGCTGTTCCAGCCGGACCAGCCTGGCTGGGATGGCGCCCAGGTCAGTGGGGTGGTGCGCGCCATGCCCCAGCTGCGGCGCGACTATGACAGCGGCCTGTCCCTGTCGCTGGACGGAACCTTCACCGCCTCCGACCCCCTGTCGCGGGGACGCTATGACGGCGACGTGATCGAGCGCCTGGCTGGCACCGCCCGCACCGGTCTTGGCACCGTGGCAATTGGCCTTACCGACGGCGCCGGCTACGCGCTGGCGGTCACCGGCCCCAGGGTGGATCCCGGCGTGGCGCTGAATGATCCGCGCACCAGCTTCTATCGCGATCCCGCCACCCATCGCGCCGTGACCGACATGTTCGCGCTGCGCACCGAGGTTGGTGCGTCCAGCAATTATGCCAAGTTCGCCTATACCAGCCCGGCTTTGTTCGGCTTCCAGCTGGCGCTGTCCTTCACCCCCACCGAGGGCAAACAGCTGCCGTTCCTGAATGCCGGCCCGCATCTGCCCGGCCGCCAGGCCGACATCTGGGAAGGGGCGCTGCGTTATGAGGACGAGTTCGGCCCGGTATCACTCTCCGCCTATGGCGCGGTGGCGGAAGGACGCGGCGAGCACAAGCTGCCGGGACAGGAAGGGGTCAGCGATCTGGGCACGGGCCTCAACGCCGACTATCCGCTGGACGAAGAAACAACCCTCTCGCTGGGGGGCGCCTACCGGCAGAGCAACGCCTATGGCTTCGATATCAACCAGACCTGGCAGGCCGGCACCACCCGTGTCGGGCACATTTCCGCCGGGGTGACGCGCAATGCCTGGAGCGCCGGGCTGGAATATGGCACCGGCACGGCCGATGCGGTGGCGGCGCTGCCGCGGCTAGGCTTGAACGGCTGGGAAGCCTCGCTGGGCTACAAGCTCAGCGACAGTATTTCCTTCAGCGGCGGCTGGCAGCATCTGAACTATTCCCGCAGCGCCGGCCTGTTCTTCAACGGCGCGCCGCAATTGAAGCTCGATGCGGTGTTTCTTCACCTGAATCTCAAGACATCAGAGCAATGATGTTATGGCGGCGATGCCGCTGAAGGACGGTGCCAACAGCATGCCATTGCGGACCGTGACGCCGCCCAGCGCATAAACCGGAGCCTGCGCTTGCACGGCGATCAGCGCGGCACGCTCAGGCGTCAACGGCTTTGCCCCCTTGTGGCTGCTGGTGGCGAAGACCGGCGAGAGCAATACCGCATCCAGATGGGCCACATGCATCAGCGCGCGCAGCGAATGGGCCGATGCGGTGATGACCCAGTCGGGGTGGCGCGCGCGCCAATGCCCCGCCTCGCGCATCCGCGCTTCCGGCAGATGCAGCCCCGCCGCGCCGATCTCATCAGCCAATGCGGGATCATCGGCAATCAGCAAGCGCGCCAGCCCATAAAGTTCTTCCGCCAGCGCCCGGCGGCGTTGCCCTTCCCGGGCGCGTACCACGATCACACTGCCGCGCGGCAGGGCGCGCGCGGCCTTGGCCCAATCGGCCGTGCGGTCGTCGGTCATCAAGACCAAAGGCAAGCTCGCGTTGAGGCGGCGCTGCTGTCTTGCTAATTGTGTGGTCATGAACATTGCAGAGAATCTGGCGGATATTCTGGCGCGCATCGATGCGGCGCGAAAGGCTGCGATCAAGCCGGCTGCCAGCACAAAGCTGGTGGCGGTGTCCAAGACCGTGCCCGAAGCCGGCATCCGGCAAGCCCTGGCGGCCGGCCAGCGCCTGTTCGGCGAGAACCGGGTGCAGGAGGCGCAAGGGAAGTATCCGGCGCTGAAGCAGGAATTTCCCGGCCTGGAATTGCATCTGATCGGGCCTTTGCAGACCAACAAGGTCAAGGATGCAGCGGCTTTGTTTGACGTGATCCAGACCCTGGACCGGCCCAAGCTGGCCGATGCCCTGGCCCAGGAGCGCGACAAAAGCGGCCGCAGCCCGCGTCTGTTCCTGCAGGTCAATACCGGCGAAGAGGCGCAGAAGGCCGGCGTCCTGCCGCGCGAGGCCGCCGCTCTGATCGCCCATGCCCGCAAGCTGGCGCTGCCAGTGGAAGGCCTGATGTGCATTCCGCCGGTTGACGATGACGCCGCGCCGCATTTCGCCTTCCTGGCCAAGTTGGCACGCGACCATGGCCTTTCCCATCTCAGCATGGGCATGAGTGACGATTTCGAGCTGGCGGTGAAGTTCGGGGCGACGCATGTACGGGTCGGCACCGCTATTTTCGGGGCAAGGAAAAAAGATCAGGAAATCACCACCCGATCGCCAGGCTGAAGCTGCGCGATTGCCGCCAGCGCATCTTCATAGGCCAGCGCCAGACAGCCCTGTGTCGGGGAATAGCCCGGCTTGGCCAGATGCAGGAAGATCGCGCTGCCCAAGCCCTTAACCACCGGATCGTCATTGTAACCCAGCACCACGACCAGATCGTAGAGATGATCCTCGCGCCACAAATGTTCGGCGCTTGCAGGATAAGGCAATGTGACCCGCCTGTTGTAATTGGGATCATCCGGCGCGTCGCACCAGCCGTCATTCTTTTGCGTGGCGCGCAGCGGCAGTTCGGTATCAGGCGCGGGAATGCGATCGGCGCGATAGAAAATTTCCCGCACGGGAAAGGCGCCACGCGGCGTGATGCCGTCGCCCTCGCCACCCTTCACGCCGATACCGGAAGGACCGATGGCGGCGCGCCGCGCACCCTGGCCCCAGTCCAGCACGGCGCCGTCGCTGTCGGCGGTGACACGCAAATCCATGCGCGTTGTATAGCGTCAGTAGAGGGAAGAGAGAACCGGCTGCGCCGGCATGCCCATGGAACGGCGATAGGCATAGAGGGCACGCTGTGCCAACTCGCCATTCACACCCTTGGCCGACAGGGCGTTGCTGAATGACACCAACTCCATTCCGTCCGGCGTCGCGGATGCCGCCAGCATGGACGGCAGGGCCGGCAGATCGGCGGAGGGAAGCGATGTGGCCGGAGAGATAGCCGGCGCCCCAACCTTGACGCTGGCAAGCCTGGGACCGCTGCCATGGCTGAACCAGCCCAGCACCGTGTCCTCCGCGCTCTTGCCGGTGATGCCTTCGAACGCCACATCCGCAAAGGAACTGACCGCACCCCACAACCCGCCATAGAGCGTGTCGCCCATGACCTTTTCCACCGGCCCGATATGCTCGCCGGTGATGGCGCGATAAATGGTGCTGATGATCGGCAGGTGCTGGAGCGGATTGATCACGTCCAACAGGTGATGAAAGAACCCTTCGTGTTCGCCGCCCGCTTTTGCCGTGTCATCCGGCTTTGCGCCCGCCACGGTGACCTGCTCCACATTGCTTGCCGGCGACGCAGGGGTCGCTGGCGAGTGGACCATGGCGTGATATTCGGCGCTGTAGACACTCATCGGTTTTGTGGAAAGCAAGCCTCACGCCACAATTTTTCCGCAAGTTTGCTGGAGTTTCATGTGGGAAGCGCCTGACGGGGGCGGCAAGATTTGCCGCCTGCACGCCTGGCGGGCTAATCTTGGCCACCCCAAACCCGAACAGCGAAGGCATGCCGACCCGTATTCTTCTGGCCGATAATGACGAAGTGTTGCGTTCCAGCCTGCAGGAGCAGCTGGAGCGCGAGGGCTATGAGGTCATCGCCGCCGGCGATGACGAAAGCGCGGCCGGCGCGCTGCGCGAGACCATCGCCTTTGCCATCATCGGCCTGGCCGATGGCGAGGGCGTGGCCGCGGAATTGCGCAACCGTGGCCTTTCCTGCCCGATCCTGCTTTTGACCGACGGCGAAACGCCAAGCGCGCATGAAAGCCTGGCCAAGCCGTTTCGTTTTTCCGCCCTGCTGGCGCGGCTGCATGGCATGAATACCCACCAGGCCGCGGGGGACGACACGGCGGTGAGGATCGGGCCCTATACCTTCCATCCCAGCGCCAAGCTGCTGCAGGCCGACGGGCGCAAGGTGCGGCTGACCGAAAAGGAAACCAATATCCTGAAATTCCTTCACGCCAGCGCCGGTACGGTGCCGCGTGAAATCCTGCTGCATGAGGTCTGGGGTTACGGACCAGCCGTGGCCACGCACACCTTGGAAACCCACATCTACCGCCTGCGCAAGAAAATCGAACAAGATCCGGGACGCGCGCAGATTCTTGTGACGGAAGGCGGCGGTTATCGTTTAAGCGCTTAATCTTTTTCCGGTGCTGGAATTAACCACTCGTTCAAACAGCGTTAACACTTCCCTACCTACAAACGGGCATGGGGAGGAGACAGCCATCCCGGCGCATCGAACCGGCCCCCACGGGCGCGCGCAAGCGCAGCCGCGGGCCCGGGGGGCATGCGCCCTCCGACGATGCGCCGCCGCCAAAGCGGAAGCATCGCGCGACCTGGCCCTATGTGCTGGTCATGCTGGCGGCCTGGGGCGTGATCTTCGCCGCGATTTTCTTTTCCCATTTCGTTTCCACCCTGCCGGACGTCCGCAACCTGATGGTCGCAGGCCCATCGCAGGACATGACCATCCTGGACGACCGGGGCCGATTGATCGCGCGCCGCGGGCTGACCCAAGGCGCGATGGTGCGGGTGGAAGACCTGCCCGCCTATGTGCCCAACGCCTTCATCGCCATCGAGGACCGGCGTTTTCGCTCGCATTTCGGCATCGATCCCATCGGCCTGGCGCGCGCCGCGTTCCAGAACATGCTGAACGGCCATGTCGTCCAGGGCGGATCGACCCTGACCCAACAGTTGGCAAAGAATCTTTTCCTCAGTCCCAGCCGCACCTTCGATCGCAAGCTGCAGGAAGCCGTGCTCGCCGTTTATCTGGAGTCGCGTTACACCAAGAACCAGAT
Organism: uncultured Rhizobium sp.; assembly: GCA_964421935.1. Lineage (GTDB taxonomy): Bacteria > Pseudomonadota > Alphaproteobacteria > Micropepsales > Micropepsaceae > Rhizomicrobium. The sequence continues at coordinate 5,628 of CAYQZM010000369.1, forward strand.
CCTCACCCTCTATCTCAACCGCGTCTATTTCGGCGCCGGCGTCTATGGCATCGAAGCGGCGTCAGAGAAGTTCTTCGGCAAGCACGCCTCCGAGCTGGGGCTGACCGAGGCGGCCATGATCGCCGGTAGCGTCAAGGCGCCGGCGCGCTACAATCCGCTGGCCGATTCCGATGCGGGGCTGCAGCGCGCGCAGACCGTGCTCAAGGCGATGGTCGAAGCCGGCTTCATCGACCAGAACACCAGGATGATGGCGGCAGCGACGCGGCCCCGCGTGGTGCGCGCCAATGGCACCCCGGGCTCCGGCTGGTTCGCCGACTGGGTGGTGGCGCATCTGAACGAGATCGTGGCGCCGTCGTCAGAACCGGTCATCGTGGAAACCAGCTTCGATCTGGAGACCCAGACCCTGGCGGAGCGGGCGATCGCCAAGGGCCTTGGCACGGACGGCGATCGCTACAATGTCCATCAGGCGGCGCTGGTGGCCATGACGCCGGACGGCGCCATCCGCGCCAGGGTCGGCGGCCGCAGTTACGGCGTGTCGGGCTTCAACCGCGCCACCGATGCGGTGCGCCAGCCCGGCAGCGCCTTCAAGCCCTTTGTCTATCTCACCGCGCTTGAGCATGGTCATACGCCGGATGACACCGTCAATGACGGGCCGGTGAATATCCACGGCTGGAAGCCCACCAACTATGAGGGTCGCTTCAAGGGCCCGATGCCGTTGATCGAGGCCTTTGCCGAGTCTTCCAACTCGGTGGCGGCGCAGCTCACGGCGGAAGTGGGCCCCAAGGAAGTCGCCCGCACCGCCCGCCGGCTGGGCATCTCCTCGCCCCTGATGGAAGTGTCTTCGCTGGCACTGGGCACATCCGGCGTGACGCCACTGGAGCTGACCGGCGCCTATGCCTCCTTCGCCAATGGCGGCAACGGCGTGACGCCCTTCGGCGTGCTCAGGGTCCGCACCCGCAGCGGCAAGGTGCTGTACGAGCACAAGCCCAGCGAGATCGGGACCGTGGTCGCGCCCAATGAGGAAATGGAAATGATGCGCCTGATGAGCCAGGTCACCGCCACCGGCACGGGCAAGGCGGCGCGCCTGGAGGATCGGCCTACCGCGGGCAAGACCGGCACGACCCAGGACTTCCATGACGCCTGGTTTGTGGGCTTCACCGCCGATCTGGTGTGCGGCGTGTGGATGGGCAATGACGACAACAGCCCCATGCACAAGGCGACGGGCGGCACCCTGCCGGCGCGCATGTTCCACGCCTTCATGACCGATGCGGAACAGGGCCTGCCCGCACGCCCGCTTACCGGCACGACCCTAGTCGCCACAGCCGACCAGCCGCCCCCACCGACAGCGGCCGCGCCCCAGCCTGAGCAACAAAATCAGCCGGAAAAGCCCAAGCCCGATACGTTCGAGCGTCTGCTGAACGGCCTGTTCGGCGGGACTTGATTGATGGTTGCGCCGCGATGTGCGGCGCTCGAGCCAGACTTTAGGCTTTCAACCCGTAGCGCTGCAGCTCGCGGCCATAGGTCCTCAGCCAATTCTGCGGCGTGGCGATATCGGACACCAGCTTCTTCACTTCCGCCCAGAAGCGCGGACTGTGGTTCATCTGGCGGATATGCGCCACTTCATGAGCTACCACATAGTCCAGCACGAAATCGGGCGCCAGGATCAGCCGCCAGGAAAAAGACAGCGACCGTGTCGACGAGCAGGAGCCCCAACGGCTGACCGTGTCGCGCACGGTAATGCGCGACGGTTTGACGCCGAGCTTTTCGCCATGCCGCAGGGCGCGCGCCTCGAAGGTCTTGCGCGCTTCCTTTTTCAGGAAGTCCAGCACCCGGCGCGGGGCATGCGCCGCATCACCGCGCACCCAGATCACGCCATCGGCACACCACACCGGCGCCGGCCCTTTGGCAGCAGCGCGAATCTCATGCGGGACGCCATGCAGCGGCACGCTGACGCCCGGCGCCAACGCTACGGCGCCTGGGACCTTGGCAAGCTGGCGCGCGATCCAGTCCTTTTCGCCGCGCGCGAAATCCAGCGCCGCGGGAAGCCCCCGCTGTGAACGCACGGTAATGCAGATTTCACCGGTGGCGGGGTTGACCTTCACGATCATGCGCCGCGCCCGTGGATTGAGCCGCACCTTCACCTGCAGAAGCTGCCCGTCGATCTTCAGAAGCTCATGACGGGTGGAAGGCTTTTTGCGAAACAACACGAATTTGCCTGCGAAGCGGAGATGAAGGATAGTTCTACCGCGGATGGTGCGATCACCGGAAGGTATTTCTCCCGTCATGATTCGTGATGAACAGATAGCAGCCATGATCGGTGCCGGCGCCTTGGCATTGATCGCCGGTGCGCTTGGCTTTCAATATCTTGCGCATCTGCCGCCATGCGAAATGTGTCACTGGCAGCGCTGGCCACATATCGCCGCTGCGATAATCGGTCTTGCAGTTGTTCCATTCTTGCGCAATCGCGCCCATGCGCTGGCATGGGCCGCTGTTGTGCTGGTCGTCATGTCTGGCCTGATCGGCGCCTATCAAACAGGCATACAGCACGGCATCTTCCCTCTGCCGCCCTGCAGTGTCGCACATGCCTATGTCATGGGTTCGGGCGCGCCGCAGCCCGAAGTCAGCTGCAGTGCCGTGACATGGAGCCTGTTCGGCCTGTCGCTGGCGACCTACAACATGATTTTCTCCTTTGTTATTGCCGCCACGGGCGCTTTTCTCCTGAGCCGCAGACATGCCGCGTAAACCGAAGCCGGCAGCGCCCGGTTCGCCCACCGACATCGAGGCCATGATCCGCGTGGATCATGCCGGCGAATATGGCGCGGTGCGCATCTATGAAGGCCAGCTTGCCGTGCTGAAACGGCGCAAAAGCGCCAAGGTCGAAACCATCCAGCACATGGCAGACCAGGAACAGCGGCACCTGAAGACGTTCGACAATCTGGTCAATGAGCGCCGGGTGCGGCCAACGGCGCTGGAGCCACTCTGGCGCATCGCCGGTTTCGCCCTGGGGGCGGCCACCGCCGCGCTGGGCGAAAAGGCGGCTTTCGCCTGCACCGCCGCGGTCGAGGAAGTGATTGACGAGCATTATGCCGCACAGGTTGCGGCGCTGAAGGACAAGGATCCGGCGTTGAAGGCTACCGTTGAGGATTTCCGCGCCGATGAGGCCGCCCACCGCGATGAAGCCCTGAAACAGGGCGCCGAACAGGCGCCGGGTTACAAGCTGCTGAGCGAAACCATCAAGGCCGGCTGCCGGATCGCGATAAAACTATCCGAAAAGATATAGGGCGCGAGGAGTTTGCGGCCTGAGCAGGAGCGAGGAGCATCCATGCGCTGTCGCTATGGACGGGCGAAAAGCCCATGCGTGACAAGCGACGAACTCAAGACGCAAAAGAACCGCGCCCTAAGGCTCTAGCTCGGAATCCCAATACAGATAATCCGCCCAGGACTCGTGCAGATAGTTCGGCGGAAATCTGCGGCCATGCTCGCGCAGCTCGATCACCGTGGGCTGATGGGGCCGGATGCGCGGATGCATCTTGGCCTGGCTGGGCATGCGCCCACCCTTGGTCAGGTTGCAGGGGCTGCAGGCGGTGACGACGTTTTCCCAGGTGGTGCGGCCGCCCTTGCTGCGCGGAATCACGTGATCGAAGGTCAGGTCCTTGCCGTCGCCGCTATACTGGCATTCGAACTGGTCGCGCAGGAAAACATTGAACCGGGTAAAGGCGGGGCGGCGGGCCGGCTTGATAT
>CAYQZM010000370.1:0-14830 GCA_964421935.1 uncultured Rhizobium sp.
GACGCAGGATCATCTTTCCAACGTTCGGATCGAAAGCGATCGCAACGGCTTTGGCCGCCCGGGGATCGACCGAAAGCCACTGCTGGAAGCCAAAAGCGGTCGACCATGGGATGAACGCGGTTATCGGCAAGAAAAGCGCGACACCGAGGGCAAGGGCGCGTGAAGATGTCGTGACACGGCGAAAATATTGCAATGGGATCACAATAAGGGCCGTCGCCAGCGCCACCACGGACCAGAGCTGGAGCATCACCCAGGAATTGCTCATCGTGCCAAACGTCGGGACATTGGGGGGCGCCATGGAAATAACACCCATATGGATCACGACAACAAGGACGCAGATCGCCAGAAAGCTTCCAATGACCTCGACGAGCGTAGAGGTCAGCGCGGCCAGACCCAGTACGGGCAGATTGAAAGTCAACAGCATATAGGTGCCGCGCGACACGGCTGCAGACAAAGCTTCTCCGAAACCGAAACCCGCCGCCAAGCAATGAGCCATATCTATCACCAGCATCGGACCGTTCACGGCAATCAAGACAAACAGAAGCTTTTCAAGAACCAGATCGCGCCTGCGAATCGGGCGAACCAGCCAGTCCTGACGATCACCGGGCAAGGCATCCTGATGCACCGCGGCAACAATCAAGGCGCCAACTCCCAGGAGGACCGCGGCGGGAAAAAGATTGGAAATCCGCACAAGTCCCGGCGCGCCCCGAAAATTCCCCTGCATCAGCGCAATGAGGGCATTTATGGCATGCGCAACTCCGACAATGAGCACCAGGGGCCACAGCAGCGACCAGTCCTTTTTAAAGATGCGCCAGATCACGATACCGCCCTCCCAGGACGCGTTGCCCGCGCGAGTGTTGTGAAGATGGCGCGCAGCCCCATGGGGCGTGCATCAATGTCACGCACCTGGCCCAGTACGGCCGCGATGGTGGCAGCCAGATGGTCCTGCGAATAGGCCGTATCGACAAAACTCAGCACGCTGCCAGTGGCGCGAATGTTCAGCCATTCTTTTGGTACGCTTTTGGGCAGCCGGGCATCGCCATTCAAGGTCACATATACCTCCCGCAGACGGTCCGTCAGATCGTCCATGGGTTCCTGAAACAGAAGCTTCCCCCGGTCGAGAAAGGCAATGTGCGTTGCCACGCCCTCGATCTCCGACAGTTCGTGCGAGGAAATCAGGATCGTGGTTTCGCCCGATTGTCTCAGAAGGCTTTCCAGAAATTCGTCACGCACCAGAGGGTCAAGCCCGCTGAACGGTTCGTCCAGTACAAGAAGTTTAGGCCGGAAAGGCAGGGCGCAGGCGAGTGCCATCTTCATCCGCATGCCATGGGACAATGCGCCGATCTTGCGGTCCGATGGCAGAAGCAACTGCTCCAGTATTTCTGTTTCCAGCCTGCGGTCCCAAGTCGGGTAGAAGCCGCGCAAATAGTCGAGATAGCCGGCTACGGTCATCCGGCCCGGCAGTTTCTGGTTCTCTGAGACATAACCGATCTGCGCCAATTCACGCGGCGACAGTTTCTGCGAATCCACGCCCATGACCACCGCGCGACCGCGCGATGGCGTGATGATGTTCATCAGGCATTTGATGGTGGTCGATTTGCCGGCTCCATTGGCGCCGATCAGGGCAAAGGCACTCCCTTGCGGGATAGCCATACTGAGGCCCTGAAGCGCATCGAAGCGGCCATATTTCTTCCAGACATTGTCCACTTCGATCATCATTTTCCGGACGCTTCCCGAGTTTTGTCGAGTTTGCTCCAATGGGCGGCAAGACCATCCACCACGTCGGGGAGGCTCAGCCCCAGCCGTTTCGCTTCCACGACAAGTTGCTCCAGCTCATGCTGAAGCAGCCGCTTTTTGTCGCCCGGCCTCGCTTGCGGGGGCTCAGCCACCACCGTGCCGACGCCGGGATGAACTTCGAGCCATCGCTCCTGAATAAGGTGCTGAATGACCTTATGCGCCGTGTTGTGGTTGATCTTGAGATCGGCGGCCAAAGCCCTGACGGAAGGAAAGGACTGACCGGGCCGGTAATCGCCACTGACGAATGCTCGGACGGCGGCAAAGACGACTTGATCAAAGATCGATTGTCCCGGCTGGAGTTTAAACCGCGGCAGTGTCATTGTGTACTAGTACGGACGGTACACTGTGATTGTCAACATGGCTCTCTGGGCGCTCTGCGTCCGTGCAGCTCGCGGCCGCACAGCCTGGGAACTTTTGGTGACGCGTCGGTAACGGCATGGCCATTGTCCCGCGGCAGAAGCCGTGGCTAGAATAAGGCGAACGAAGCACCAAAGATGATGCGTCGAAGGGTTGTGGGGCTCCTGATCGCCATGGGGGCCCTGATATTTGCGTTTGATTCCAGCGCCGCTGACGCCAGCGCGGCGGCGCGCCATCGCGCGCACCACACCGCTCACAAGCACCATGCCGCGCACAAGCGCACGCACGCCAAAAAATCGGCGGCCAAGCACGCGCCGGCCCGCTCGCTGGCGATCGTCACCCGTCCGCCGCAGGACGCGCCGGACTTCGACTATCAGGACCGCATCGAAAAGGCCCAGGACCTGGTCGCCAAGCAGCCGGTGCTGCCCGGCGACATGGTGGTGGATGCGCGCGGCAACCTGACCCATTTCACCTGGACCCTGGCGGTGGGGGGCAAGACCGGGCCCCTGACCATCCTGCGCATGGACGAGACCGGCAAGAACGACCAGGGCTTCACCGTCACCTGGCCGGTCAACAACTTCATCAACACCAAGTTCCAGGTGGCCAGGCCCGACGGCTATATCGTCTTCGCCCAGCGCCGGCCGGTGCGCAACGCCAAGCACGCCTGGGAGGAAGCGGTCTATACCGCCTATGCCCCCGAACTCGACACCCCGAAGATGCGCGAGGCGGGAATGGACTATCTGCGCCACCTGCAGAACCAGGCCTATAACCGCATCCAGAGCCATGACGTGCGCTCCAAGGTGGAGCCCGACGCCACCGTGGCCGACAAGATCCCGCGCGGTATGGTGCTGCGGCTGATGATCACCGAGCATATCGATCCGCTGCACATGAAACATGTCGGCATCGAGCAATGCGTCCATGAGGTGCTGGTCACGCTGGCCGCCAACAAAGGGCGTTCCTATGCCTATGCCCGCTCCAGCGCCGGGGCCATGGGCCTGGCCCAGTTCGTGGAAGACAGCTACGACATGGTGCGCGAACATTATCCCAAGGCGCTGCTGGAGCCGGACTTCCGCCGCGGCATGACCAACCTGGGCAATGCAGTGCTGGCCTCGGTGCTGCTGATGGACCTGGAACTGACCCATCTGCCCGATGCCACCTTGAAGGTTGTCAGTCAGTCCGCCCACCGCCTGGCCGCATTCCTGGCTGCGGGCTACAACCGCAATCCGGCCCATGTGGTGCGCACCTATCACCGCACCCGCAGCTTCACGGGCGGCAAGGCGCCGTTCGAGAACAAGATGTATGTGCGGATGCAGAGCTGGGTCGGCGAATTCCTGAAAAAGGAATATGGCATTCCCGACGCGCGGGATTCGTGAGGCCGGCCAAGCCGGATTGTGCCCTAGTGCAGCGGGACTTCGTTGTTGACTTGCCGCTGCGCCTTTGACGGCTCCGTCTCCGGCGGCGCTTCCGGCAAATCCCGCAGCAGATTGCCGTCGTCGTCCGACTGATAGCCATAATGCGGCCGGTCCAGCAGCTTCAGGAAATAGTCCCGGCTGGGAAGGCCTTTGGTGATCTTCTCGAAGCGCGGCACCGCCGCTTCGGTGGTGCCGGGCGGCACCTCCTGGACGATGCGGGTGGTGGTGGATTTGATCACCGCCGCGCTGATCGCTTGGAAGGCGACCTTCCTGGCTTCCTCCGGCACCTGGATGTTGAAGCCGACCGGTCTGGCGGGGTCGACCACAAAGGCCGGGGTGGCGGTGAAGCGATAGGCGGTGGAGATGCCAAGGAAGCGGCCCGTCACGGGATCCCTCAGCCCGTCGGCGTTGCGCTTGAGCGCATAGTAAAGCGCGATGGCGTCCTCATGCTCGCGCACACCCTGCTCGCCGCCGGACTGGGCGAAGGTGTTCTGGTTATAGACGTCGCGCCAGTCGCGATAACCGGCCACGATGCCGGTCATGGTCCCGTCCGGCCTGATGATCAGGCGCAGCTTGCCCTGGCGGAAGAAGGCATCGCCGGTCTGGTCATAGATCCAGGCCATGCGCGGCATGTGCAGCTCGGCCACCTGTTCGGTCTCCACCACGCCGTCCCGGACGCTGGCCTTCAGGCGGGTGTATTGCGTGGTGTGCGGCAGACGGTAGGAATAATCCCGCGCCACCTGGCTGCGCGCGTCGCGGATGATGCGGTCGGGCGAATAGCCGATCTCGACCATCGCCTTGTCGTCATGCGACGGGTCCTGCGTGCCGCTGATGCGAATGGCGATGGTGAACATGCCGTCCAGCATCTTGTCGTTGGCGCGCAGATCGAGGGTGGCGTTGCCGTTGCCGCGCCAGGGCGCATCGCAGCCCCAGGCCTTGTAGAGATTGTTGTCCACGCCTTTGCGGCCGTCGGGACCGGTGAAGCCGGTGGCGGGATTGTTGTCGAGGTCAAGGCCGTCGGAGATGCGGCCCGTCACTTCCGGCTGGCCGGTGTCTTCCGCCGCGAAGGGATTGACATAGGTTTCAATGCCCTTCTTCCAGCCGCGATAGGACACCGCCCTTCCCCAGATGCTGAAGCGCGTCGTGGCGGGACCCGGCACCTGCCCCAGGCCCGGCGGCGCGGCGATCTTCTCGATGTCGGCGGGATCGCGCCAGCGCTGGCGGCGCAGCGCCTCCTTCACATGCTCCGGATTGGAGAAATGGACCGTGCTGCCGCGGGGACAGTCCGCGCCCGGCTCGACCTGCCCGGCGCGCGCGAAACCGGCGCGGCCGCCATAGTGGAAGGCAGGTTCGTAGGTGCCCACCACAAAGCCGCGGCTCCAGGGCGCGGCGCTGGCGGGCGCCCCGCCGATCAGCACGGCGGCAAGGCCCAGAATCAGAACATGCGCCTGCCTGATCACCATCGATCCCCGAACGACGCGGCCAGCAACACCCGTCATTGAGCCAGAGGATGAGGGGGCTGGCAATGTGGCCGCCGCCACGGGAAAATCGCCAATCGGATCAGCGGCATGGGCGCGTGGCCGGCATGGCCGGCAGGCGCCGTGGCCCGCCCTCAAATGCCGGGCGCGCGGTGGCACGGCCGCGCCTTTCCAGCTAAAAGTCCGCCCCTCCAGCGGGGCGAGCGACGATGGATAAGGCAGTCAAAGAGGCGGCGAGCCCCCGCGTGGCGTTTTCGCCCTACCAGAAATTCGTCATCGCGGTTCTGGCCTTCCTGCAATTCACCATCATCCTGGATTTCATGATCATCTCGCCCCTGGGCGCGATGATGATGCCGACCCTGCACATCACCCCGCAGCAATTCGGCCTGGCGGTTTCCTCTTATGCGTTCAGCGCCGGCATCTCGGGGCTGGCGGCCGCGGGCTTCGCCGACCGTTTCGACCGCAAGCGCCTGTTGCTGTTCTTCTATGCCGGCTTCCTGCTCGGCACCCTGCTCTGCGCCTTGGCGCAGAATTATCCCATGCTGCTGGTGGCGCGGATCGTGACCGGCTTGTTTGGCGGGGTGATCGGCTCGGTGGTGATGGCCATTGCCACCGACCTCTTCCCGATGGAGATGCGCGGCCGGGTGATGGGATTTCTGGGCACCGCCTTTGCCGCCAGCCAGGTGCTGGGTCTGCCGGCCGGTCTTTTCTTCGCCAACCATTGGGACTGGCATGCGCCCTTCATGGCCATCATCGCCGTCGCTGCGCCGGTGGGACTGGTGATCCTGTTCGCCATGAAGCCCGTGACGGGACATCTGGCGCTCAGGCAGGAACGCAGCCCTTTCCAGCATCTGGCCCATACCGTGACGGAGCCGCGTTACCGCCTGGCTTTCATCCTCACCATGCTGCTGCCGACCGGCGGTTACATGCTGATGCCCTTCGGCACGGCCTATATCGTGGGCAATATCGGGCTTTCCTTCGCCACCTTGCCCACCATCTATCTGATCACCGGGCTTTGCACCGCCTTCATCGGACCGCTTGTCGGCAAGGCCAGTGACAGCTTCGGCAAGTTCAACACCTTTTGCTTCGGCACGCTGCTGACATTGGTCATGGTGGCGATCTGGACCAATCTGGGGCGCGAGCCGCTGGCCATCGTGATCGTGGTCAATGTCGTGCTGTTCGTCGGCATCTTCTCGCGCATGATCCCGTCCCAGGCACTGCTTTCCGCGATTCCGGAAATGACCAAGCGCGGCGCGTTCAATGCCATCAATGCCTCGCTACAGCAGTTCGCCGGCGGAGTGTCGGCAGCCATTGCCGGCGCGGTGATCGTGGAAGGCGCCGACGGATCGCTCAGGCACTTCAACTGGCTGGGCTATATCGTGATGGCGATTTCGCTGGTGGCGCTGACCCTGATGTATTTCGTGCACAAGCAGGTGCCGGAACGGCCGGCGCATTGAAAAATCAGGCTGGCGCGTGGGCCCATGCCCGCGACCGCCGGGCCATATTGGCCGGCCGCGGCCGCTTCTGCTGCACATCGGGACTCACCACGATATCGCGCTGGCCCTCGCCATGGATTTCTGCGCTATGCAGCTTGCCGCGCGAGACGGCGGTGTCCATGGCGTGGCGGGCAAAGCGCGCCGCATGATGCTGGTCGGAGAATTGGCCCGTCATCAGGCAGGAGAGCCGCCCCTGCCGGTCCAGAAAACAGATCTCGTATTGCATGGCGCGCTCCCTAGCCGGATTCGATTAAGGCCGAGCGGACGGCCGCCCGCACTGACATTTGCTGAACACGCCGAAATATTTTTGCCCTGGCCGCGATTGCCGCAAACTTGTCATCGCACGCCATCTCGTGTTCCGTGGTCCGCATGAGGGGCGCATTCGAACAGATTTATGACGCGGCCTTGGCCTTGCACCGCGCCGGCCGCTTCGGCGAGGCCGATGCTTTGTACGCTCAGGCCCTCTCGCTGAAGCCCGACCTGGTCGAAGCGCACAACAATCGTGGCGCCATTCGCCAGATGGCGGGCGATTGGGACGGCGCTCTGGCCTGTTACGATGGTGCGCTGCGGCACCGTCCCGATTACGTCGAGGCGCTGGCCAATCGGGGCAATTGCCTGATCCAGCTGCGCCGCTGGCCCGAGGCCCTGGCCGCTTTCGACAAGACGCTGACGCTGTCACCGGGCCGTGTTTCCGCTCTCAATGGTCGCGCCGGCACCTTGTCGAAACTGAAACGCTTTCCTGAGGCGCTGGTGGCCTATGGCCAGTTGCGCAGCGCCGACCGGAACAATCCATATGCCCTGGGCGGCATGCTGGTCGCCGCCATGCAGATGTGCGACTGGGACGCAGTCGAAAAGCTGCGGTCCGCGGTGGAGACCGGCGTGGCGCGCGGTAGCGCTATCGTGCCGCCATTCCTGTTTCTGGGCTTTTCCGGCGATCCGGCGCTGCAGCTTCGCTGTGCGCAGAATGCGATCGCCGAATTGGGCCTCCCCGCTGTTGCGCCCCGGTGGCGCGGCGAGCGCTATGACCATCAGCGCCTGCGCCTCGGCTATCTCTCGGCCGACTATTGCCAACATCCGGTGGCGTTGCTGATCGCGCGGCTGATCGAGGCCCATGATCGAAGCCGTTTCGAGGTGCTGGGCTTTTCCACCGGCCCGGACGACGGCAGCGCCATCCGAAGCCGCATGACAAAGGCCTTCGACCAGTTTCACGATCTGCGCGGCCGCGGCGCCGATGAAAGCGCGGCGCTGATCCGGCGCCTGGAAGTGGATGTTCTGGTCGACCTCACCGGCCATACCGAGGGCGATCATTTTGCCATCCTGAACCACCGCCCGGCGCCGGTGCAGGTGAACTGGCTGGGTTATCCGGCCACGGATGGCGCGCTGTCGCTGGACTATGTTCTTGCCGACGTGACCGTGACGCCGGCGGGGCACGAGCCCTTCTTCTCGGAAAAAATCGTCCGCCTGCCCGGCTGCTACTTTCCCACCGCGTATGATCCCTCCCCCCCCGCCCCATCGCGGAGCAAGGCCGGACTACCCGAAACAGGTTTCATTTTCGCCAGCTTCAACAACAGCTGGAAGATCACGCGCGATGTTTTTGCCGCATGGATGCGGCTGCTGAAGGCGGTACAGAAAAGTATCCTGTGGCTGCTGGATGCCAACGATGCGTTCCGCGACAATCTTCGCGGCGCGGCCTCGGCCGCGGGTCTGGACCCCGCCCGGCTGATCTTCGCGCCTCGCACCGATCCCGACAGCCATCTGGCCCGCCAGCAGCTTGCGGATCTGATGCTGGACACGGCCCCCTATAACGGTCACATGACAACCAGCGACGCGCTATGGGCTTGTGTGCCCCTGGTGACCATGTTGGGCACGGCTTTTGCCGGCCGCGCCGCGGCCAGCCAGCTTCAGACCCTGGGCCTTCCCGAACTGATCACATCTTCGCTGGAAGACTATGAAGCCCTGGCGCTGGCGCTGGCCAGGGACCCTGCCCGCCTCGCCGCGCTGCGCGCCAGACTCGCGGCAGCCCGTGCATCTTCGGCGTTGTTCGATACCGACCGGATGCGCCAGAATGTCGAACAGGCGCTGCTGGCGATGGCAAGAGCATGAATTATGTCGGCATCATTCCGGCGGCCGGTCTGGCCAGCCGGCTGGGACCTCTCGGCTACCCCAAGGAGCTGTTGCCCATCACCTATGTGCAAGGCGAAGGCGGACACTTGCGCCCCCTGCCGGTGATCGAGGCTTCGCTGCGCCAGCTGCGCACCGCCGAGATCACGCGTGCAATGGTGATCACCTCCGAGCGCAAGCCCGAGCTGGCGCAGTATCTGGGCGGCGGCGGCGCCATCGGCCTGGACATCGCCTATGTCCAGCAGACCAGGGCGGAGGGTCTGGCGGCTGCGGTGGCGCTGACCGCGCCCTGGACCAAGGGGTCTGCCAGCTGCCTGCTGTTGCCCGATACGATTGTACGCCCGCTCGATGCCTTGAAGACCATGCGCGCCGCTTTCGAGGCGCGCGGCGCCGACCTGGTGCTGGGCGTGTTTCCGACGGCCAAGCCGAAAGAGCTGGGCCCGGTGCGCTTTGATGCCGAGATGCGCGTCACGGAGGTCCAGGACAAACCGGCAGAAACCGATCTTGCCAACAGCTGGGGCATGGCCATCTGGGGCGCGCGCTTCTCGGAGATGATCGTGGCTGCCGCGCCCAACGCGAATCTCGGCTTGTTGTTTCATCAGGCCGCGCAAAATGGGCTGATCGTCGTTGCCTGCTGGTTTGCGGATGGTGAATTTCACGACGTGGGCACGCCCAAAGGCCTTGCGGAAGCCCTGCCCGTCCTCATGAAAGGGCTCTAGCCTCTATCTTGCCTCAATTGAAAACGGAACTGTTTGCGGGGCTAATAAATTTTATCTCCTGAACACGAGGGGGCTCGTGAGTCATTGGAGAGTTCCATGCGCCTATTTTCACCGAATAAGTCCTCGATTCTTATTCTTGGCGCCGCAATGGCCGTCGGGCTCGCGGCCCGCCCTGCCATGGCCGACGTCCACCAGATCGGCTCGATCAACGTGTCGGCCGATCATTACACCGATGTGAGCTGGGAGCATTTTGAAGGCCCGGTGGAAAAGCTGCAGTTCGTCGCACAGGGAGACACGCTCGACTGCGCCCATATCAGCGTGACCTATCGCGACGGCACCACCCATGAGGTCTTTTCGGGAATCCTGCCCAAGGACTCCACCGAGACAATCACGTTCCCTGAAGGCGACAGCCGCATGCGCCATGTGGATTTCGCCTGTAAGGCCCAGAACGTGGACGGCGCGCGCGTTGCGCTGTCGGCAGTCTCCGAAGGCTGGGACCCCAAGTGGTGGTCACGCGAACCGCATGTGACCGTCTACGAAAGCGGCACAGTCATCAGCCGCTAACGTCAGCCTGTTTTCCGGTAAATCAAAGGCCCGGCGGAAACGCCGGGCCTTTGATTTACGACACCGCCAGGACACGGCTCAGTGATGGGTTCTGACCCGCCAGGTCCGCCAGCGTGTACTCATCCAGCACTGCGAAATAAGCCTTGAGGGCGCGAGAAAGAACTCCGCGCAGCCGACATGGACCGGTGATCACGCATTGATTGATGCCGGGATCGAAACACTCCACCATCGTGAAGTCTTCTTCCATCGCCCGCACCACTTCGCCCACGCCGATTTTTTCCGGCGGCCGAGCCAGGCGCAAGCCGCCGCCGCGTCCGCGCACGGTTTCCAAAAAGCCCTTGCGGCCCAGCTCGAAGGCGACCTTCATCAGATGGTTCTTGGAGATGCCATAAGCATCGGCGACCTCTTGAATCGTCACCAGCGCTTCACGCTTCACCGAGACGTACATGAGAAGACGCAGGCTGTAGTCCGAATAGAAAGTCAGTTTCATGCGGCAATTTATCCGGATAAAGATGTATTTCTTATATTGCTTTAAACTTGGTACCGCAATAGCGTCCCGTCATGGCGCGAATGCGCCGGGATTGGTGACCAATGGATCCGAAAATCGGGCTGCGCCGGCCCGTCCATCCTGAAATCGACGAGCAGACCATTCATGCGCTGGTACACGCCTTCTACGGCCGTGTCCGCGCCGACGACCGGGTCGGTCCCATATTCGAGCGCGTGATCGGCCAGGAATGGGATGTCCATCTCGCCAAGATGTGTGACTTCTGGTCGTCCGTGATGCTTTTGACCGGCCGTTACAAGGGCCAGCCGATGGTGGCCCATATGCGCCTCAAGATGATCCGGCCGGAGCATTTTGCCCGCTGGCTCGAGCTGTTTCGCGAAACCGCCAACGAACTCTGCGCGCCGCCGATCGCGGCGCTGTTCATCGCCCGCGCCGAGAATATCGCGCGCAGCCTCCAGCTCGGCATGTTCTTTCAGCCGGGGACGCCGGCGAAAAGGACAGAATCGCAACCCTGAAAGAGAGGTCCGTCATGCATGAACATCCTATCCAAAGCCGCGAACCCGCCCAAAAACGGCCCGCTATTGCCGTTATCGCGCCTGACATCGAAGCCGTCATGCACCCGCACATCTACCGGATCGCGCTGGTATGCTGGCTGTGTTTCCTGGCGGTTTTCTGGGTGACATTCTGGCCCAGCTCCAATGCCTTGTTTCAGGTGGTGATCGGGACCGCCTATGCGGTGATCTTCTTCGGCGTGCCTTACCAGATGAGCCGCATCTTTCCCGGTCCGCGCACTGCCAAGAAGTCCATCTGGCAGTTTCTGTCTGAACCCTTCCGCACCCGCACCGGCACCATGCAGGGCTACGAAGTCCTGTTGCAGGTGATCCTGGTGCCCGTGCTGCTGACGCTTGGGGGCAGCGTGATCGGCATCGTGATCCGGACGGCCCGTGCCACAATGTAAAAGGTGTTGCGGATGCGACCGCCGCTGATGGAAATCACTTGCCTTCTGCTGCCAAGCTTGTGGGCCGGGCTTTTGATCGGCGTTTCCTTCATCGCGACACCGGTCAAATTTCGCGCCCCATCCCTGACCCTGCCGGTGGCGCTGGATGTCGGCCGCACCACCTACGCGCGGTGGAACGCAATCGAATGGATTCTGCTCGGGCTGCTGGTGCTAGTCATGGTGTTGGCCCACCCCAGCACCTTTGCGGTTGCCGCCGCGGGCGCGCTGGACATCCTGTTCCTGATCCAGTCGATGATCCTGTTGCCCGCCTTGAACAAGCGCGTCGCCATGGTCGTCGCCGGCAAAAGGCCGGCAGTGGCCTCCGACCACCTGCTCTATGTCACCATCGATGTCCTGAAACTGTGCATCCTGGCGGCGGTGGTCTGGAAACAGGGCGCACGCATCCTGACCGCCCTGCCGGCCTAGTGTCTCGATTCACTCGTTAGCGCAGGTAAGGCTCGACCTTGCCCTTGTATTTCACCGTCATGGCGTTGCCATGGCGATCCACGGTCTTGCCCACGGCCAGGCGCACCCAGCCCTCGCTCACGCAATATTCCTCGACATTGTTGCGTTCCACGCCATTGAACTTGATGCCCACGCCGCGTTCCAGCAGCTCGGCATTGTAGAACGGGCTGGAAGGGTTGACGCTCAACCGGTCGGGCAGCGTGGTCTGTTCGGCGGGCTTTTCATCACTCATGGCATGGTCTTTTTGAATGGCGCCCGCTTCCTAAGCCCTGGCGCAGCCGCGCTCAAGCCCCTGATGGCGTCAGGGTTGCAACGGAGGCCAATTCCCCGTGAAGTCCGCCCGCCAATCGCAACGCCCCGAGGGAAATTCCATGGCCTACGACATCTACGACGCCTCCATTCCGCCGCTGATCCACATGCTGGGCAGCCTTTCCAGCATCCTCGCCAAGGGTGAAGCCCATGGCGGCATCGCTCCCGGTGAGGCCCGTCTCGCCCCCGACATGCTGCCGCTCAAGGCACAGGTCTATCTCGCCACCGATGGCGCCAAGGGCTGCGGCGCGCGGCTGGCGGGCGTGGAAATCCCCAAGTATGAAGACACCGAAACCAGCTATGCCGATCTCAGGGCCCGGGTGGCCAAAACCATCGCCTTCCTCAAGAGCCTGGACCGGAAGAAATTCGCCGGCGCCGAGAACAAGGAGATCGTGCTGAAGTTCCCCAACACGACCTTTGAGTTCAGTGGCGCTGACTATGTGGGCAAATTCGTGCTGCCCAACGTCTATTTCCACATCACCACCGCCTACGGCATCCTGCGCAATCGCGGCGTGGCGCTGGGCAAGCCTGACTATCTGAGCGGCGCCCAGGAAGGCTGATACGCCTTGAAGAAAAAGGCCCGGTGGAAGTTGGCTAGCGCCAACGCACCAACGGGCCTTTTCGTTTTACACGTTCCTGACGATCAGTTGCGATAGGGATTGCTGGGGCGTCGATCGGCATAGTTCGGAACGCCATCATTGTCGCGGTCCCGGTCATAGCGGTTGGGCACACCGTCGCGGTCGCGATCGGCATAACCGTAATAGTCCCGATGGCCGTAATAGCCGTAGCGGTCGTCGTAATAGCGCGATGTGCAGGCGGACAGGGCAAGGCCCAGGCCGGCCACACTGAGTGCGATGAATGCAAGCTTTCTCATGGCTTTCTCCCAGAATGCACCCTCTGGACGGGTAACGCGCTGTTTGGCCCTTTGGATGCGACGGGCGCTTGAAGGGGCTGGAAAATCGCCCGGAACGGGGTTAAATCTAGCCCGTTTAGAATTATTCTATTTTAGCCCATCTCCAGCCTTAGAGGACCCCATGGCCAAGAAAACCGCCCCCGCCAAAGCCAGCCAGCGCCTGGCCACCCAGACCGACCTTTCCGGCAATGCCGTGCCGGAGATCGCCGAGGCCCTGAATGGCCTAGTCGCCGATTCCTACGCGCTCTACACCAAGACCAAGAATTTCCACTGGCACGTTTCCGGCCCGCATTTCCGCGACTACCACCTGCTGTTCGACGAACAAGCCGCGGAAATCTTCGCCAGCATCGACGATCTGGCCGAACGGGTGCGCAAGATCGGCGCCAAGACCGTTCATTCCATCGGCGAGATCGCCCGGCTCTCCTCCATCAAGGACAATGACAAGGATTTCGTCAGCCCGGCCGAAATGCTTGCCGAACTGATGAGCGACAACAAGAATGTGATCAAGCGCATGCGCGCCGCCCATGAGATCGCCGACAAGCATGACGATGTCGCCACCGCTTCGATCCTGGAAAATTTCATCGACCAGGCCGAAAAGCGGAATTGGTTCTTGTTCGAAGCATCTCGCACCACGACGGGCGGGGGGCATTAACCCGTTGCCCGCTTCGCGGGCGTTCGGCCGGCGAAAGCTCCACTGGAGCTTTCGCTTATCGGCCTCACGGTTCTTGTTCGAAGCATCTCGCACCACGACGGGCGCCGGCCACTAAACCACTGCCTCCTGCCCCGGTTGCGGCATAGAAGAAAAGGCCGGCCCATACGGGCCGGCCTTTTTCGCCGGGCGCATCCGAACTACTTCTGGGCGCGCTGTTCCATCTGGGCCGGATCGAATTTGCCCAGGGTGCAGGTCTGCATGGACTGCAGAACCCGAAAGCTGTCTTCGCGTTCGCAGACCTTGGTGTCTCCCGAATGCAGCTTCCAGGCAAAGCCCATGTATCGAAGATCCGGGCAAACGCCCTGAAGGTGGTTCACCAGCGTGGTGCCGTCCTTCATCTTGAACACCATGGTCTTGCCGTCCGTCGACTTGCTGGAGACAATGTCGCGGGTATCGATGCACATGTTGGCAGCCGAGGCCGGCAAGGCGGCCGCCACCAGTCCTGAAAATGCCAGAGCGGTCACAAGGTATTTCATGTCTACCTCCAATACGCCCTCTCTCAAGAATGAATATGTGCCTCCAGGGGGCGATCTGCAAGTCCTACTACTGCTGTCATAGAGAGGTGAGGCCATCCCCTTGACGGGACAGGCGGGAGGGCCCAAAGGTCCGGCCCCAAAGCCCACGAAACTTCAGGAGAATCCCGTGTCCGCGAGCCCCGATCAGGTGACCATGACCCTGCCCGATGGCAAGGCCATGACCTTCACCCGCGGCGTCACGGGCTCGGAAATTGCCGCCGCCATCGGCCCCGGTTTGGCCAAGGCCGCTCTCATCATCATGATAGACGGCAAGGAATGGGATTTATTCCGCCCCATCGAACAGGACGCCCAGATCCGCATTATCACCAAGAAGGATCCGGAGGCGCTGGAGCTGATCCGCCACGACATGGCGCATGTTCTGGCAATGGCGGTCCAGTCGCTTTATCCCGGCACCCAGGTCACGATCGGGCCGGCCATTGAAGACGGCTTCTATTATGATTTTGCCCGCG
>CAYQZM010000371.1:0-4886 GCA_964421935.1 uncultured Rhizobium sp.
GGCTGTCGCTGCCGGCGCAATCCTTGGGCAGCGGCGCCGGCAGCGTGGCGCATTGCTTCATGCGCCGGACTTGCGCATGCAGCGCGGCCAGCAGGTCATCGGCGGCGGCCTGGGGCGCGCCGGCCGCAATTCCGGCGCCCGACATTGCATCCCACTGGTCGGCGAAAGACGGTTCGACCAGCACCGCGCCCGCCAGATCGCCGGGATGGGATGCCTGAAGCAGCACACCAAACAGTCCGGCGAGGGAATGGCCGACATAAAGGATCGGTGTCTTGATCTTTGCCGCCATCAACAGGGCATGAAGGTCGGCGACAGCGGCGCGCGCATCGGACGGGCCGCGGCGCGGATCGCTGAAGCCGATCCCCGCCCGGTCATAGGCGCAGGCGCGGGTGATCTTGGCCACCTGGCCCTGCACCAGCCGCCAGACCAGGCTGCTGTCGCCCATGCCGGAATCGAACAGCACCGTGGGGCTGCCTTGCCCCAGGCAGGACAGGTTCAGCCGGCGCGGACCATCGACCGCGACCAGTTCGCCCGCATGCATATAAAAGCTGTCCGGCACCGATGCCGGCCCGGGTGCCGGTAAGGGCGCGGGTAAAGGCGCCGCATGGGCCGACATCGCCGACAGCACCAAACCCGCCAACATTGCGCAGAGTCTCATCCTGCGCCTCCTTTATCGCAGCTTCACCCAGGACAGGCCGTCCGGCAAGCCGGCAAACACCGCCTCACGGAAAGCCCGCATCGCCATTCACCGCATTGCCGCCATGGGTAATGACCTGGCGTACGCCGCCGGCGTTGAAGTCCGGCGAATGGTTGCGGAACAACGCCGGTCCCAGGATGCAGCCCTCGCAGCCATTGTTGAAGGCGCGGAAATTCACGAACGGCCCTTCGGTGACCAGCCAGTGCGGCGCCGACTTGGGCCCCAGGGCGCCAATCTCGGTCAGCACCGCGACATCGTTGTTCTCGATGGCGTGGCTGAAGCCGCCTACCACATGGATGGCGCTCTGCACGCCGGGAATGATGCCCTCGATATGATTGCCCTCGATGGTGGAGGACCGGGTGGCGTCATAGATGAAGGAGTCGTAGCGCTGGTGGGTGTCGGTGGGATAGAGGAGCTCATTGCCGACAACCCGGTCCATGTTCCCGAAGGTGCCGTGTGACACCATCCGCACCAGGCTGTCGGTGGCATAGGCGAAACGGTTCGGCCCGGCGCAGCCGATGCACATGACGTCGGAGCCTTCCAGTGAAATCCCGTGCTTGCCGCCGGTGGTGCTGTTCTGGGAAAAATCCCCGTTGAAGCACTTGCTGCATTCAAAGCCGATCTTGTCCCCGGCCGGCATGTCGCACCAGATGCGCTGGGCATGGGGATGCATCATGTAAAGCTGCGAGCCCGGCCCGTCGACGAAACCGCCCGCCGCGTCATTCCAGCGGATACAGCCGCCCGGATTGCTGTTGCTGCCCGCCTGGATCTCCATGTCGTAATATTTGGGCGCTTCCATCGCGCCGGCGCCGGCCGGCGCGACGATGCTGAAGACCCAGCCGCTTTTTATGCAGGTGCCGTTCACGATGGTGGGCGCCGGACCGCTGTCGCCATTGGTGCTCATGCCCTGGCCACGCACGGTCACGGCGCGGACCGCCTTGACCGGCGAGCAGACCTTCCCCGTGCCGCCCGGCAGGCTGAGCGTGACGCGCAAATTCGAGGCGACGGCAAAGGCGCGGCTGAGCGCGGCGGCATCGTCATGGGAATCGTCCCAGTACGCCCCGCACATGGTGGCGTCGAGCGCGCCGGAAAGCTGGCGGATCCAGCGGCCCTTCTGCCCGGCCGCTGTTTTCTGCTCAGGGAAGATGGTGCAACCATCAGGCGCATCGCCCGACGCCGCATTCCAGACGAACAGGCCGCCGCCCTTGTTCAGCCCCGTATAATAAGACAGCACCTGCACCACCGGATTGGCCGCGCCCTTCAGGCCCTGCATCTCCGCGATCGAAGCCACGGCGTTGATGGGGACGGGCGCGGCCTGCGCGGAAGCACCCGCCAGCCCTGCAAGCAAAAGCAATCCGAGAACGGCGCGGCCGATGGTCATGGATTTCCTCCGTAGGCGGAGGATTTACCGCCCCGCCACAGCCAGCATATCCGCGAAACGGGCAAAAGCATGACGCGCGCCCGCTTCCAGCGCCGCCTCGTCGCTTTGCCGCTCCAGCCCTTCGCACAGCAGGCGCCAATGCGGACCATCTTCGGCGCCGCCCTTGAAGAAGCTGCGTCCCCCCTCGCCTTCCAGCAGCCCGTCAAGCTGGCGATGGATCACCTTGCCGCCCAGGGTCGAGCCCTGCACCGTGTAGAGCACACCGGCGGCAAAGGCCCCGACCTTCGCCGCTTCTTCCGCGATCGCCGGCTGGCCCCGACCGAAAAACGCCAGATCGTCACGCAGCGCGTCCAGCCGGGTCCGCTGCGCCCGCGCCAGCACCTCCAGCCCCAGCGCCTCGGCACCCGCCCGGCACCAGCCGGCCATGGCAAGGTGATAGCAGCAGAGAAAATCCAGGGTCGCGGCGTAACTCTCGGGCGTGGCGGCGCCATCGGCGATGGCCGCAAAGGGCGCGGCACGATGCAGCGACAGGTGAATCTCCTCGGTGGCCGCGCGCAACTTGGCGCGCACGGAATGGGAATGAGAGCGTGTCCGGCGCGGCCAAAAGCTTTCCGCCAGGCTCATGGCGATCCCATTGTGGCCAGCGCCTTCTGAAGCTGCTCCACCCCATAAGGCTTGTTGACCACCGGCGCGTCCGGATAGTCGCCCAGAAAGCCGGTGCCATCGCCATAGCCGGTGGCAAAGACAAAAGGCATACCCTTGGCCTTCATCGCCGCGGCGATCGCGGCGCTGGTCTCCGCGCCCAGATTGACATCCAGCAGGCCGAAATCGAACGCGTCCTTGTCCAGCAGCGACAGGGCCTGCGCCGAGTTCGACGCGGTGGCGACCGAGGCAGCGCCCAGGCGCTTGAGCTGTTCTTCCGCATCCATGGCGATGATCATGCTGTCTTCCACCAGCAGCACACGGCGGCCCTTCAGCGGCAGGGCATCCAGCCCGCCGCCTTTCTGGCGCGCCTCGCCCGGCACGGCCACCGCCTCGCCCGCGATATGGCGCGCCGGGATGCAGAAGCGGGCATGAAGCCCGCTGGTGCGATAGGCGACCTCGGCATCGCCGCCCAGATCGAAGGGCACCGACTGCTCGATGATGGTCGAACCGAAACCGCGGCGGCGCGGCGCCACCACCACGGGGCCGCCCTCTTCCGTCCATTCCAGCACCAGGTCGCCATTCTGCAGCCGCCAGTTCACCGTCACGCTGCCGCTGTCGGACAGGGCGCCATATTTGGCGGCGTTGGTGGCCAGCTCATGGATCACCAGCGCCAGCACCGTGAAGGCGCCGGGATGGATCAGCACATTGGGCCCGTCAAAGCGCATGCGGGTGCGCTTGCTGCCCAGATAGGCGCCCGCTTCGGTTTCCAGCAGGTCTGTCAGCCGTGCCGGACCCCAGCGATCGGCGGTGACCTGGTTGTGGGCGCGGGCCAACGCCTGGATGCGATCGTCCAGGGTGGCGATGAAGCCTTCCACCGATTGCACGCCGGATTGACGGGATTGCGCCATCAGCGCCCGGATCAGCGCCAGGATGTTGCGCACCCGGTGATTCAGTTCAGCGATCAGCAGCTCCTGCCGCTCATGGGCGCGCAATCGCTCCTGCTCGGCGGCATCGGACAGCCGCGCCAGCACGTCGGCCATGCCGGTGCGTACCGTCTCGGCCAGGCGCAGCTCGGCGGCGGTGAAAGGCAGGGCATGGCCCTTCACCAGCTCGGACCAGAGCTCGAAACTTTTGCGCGGCGTCAGGCGCGCGCCATGCGGCCCCAGCTCCACCGGCTTTTCCGGATTGCCCGCCCAGCGCACATTGCGCAGCTGCTCGCTGCGGAACAGCACCACATAATCGCGGGGCTTGCGCGACAGGGGCACCGCCAGCATGCCGGCGGCGCGATCGGCATAGGCCGCGCCGTCCGGCAGCACCGCCTGGATGGCGCTGGTGGCGAAAATCTCGTTGCCCGCTTTTTCCTGCAGGAAGGAAATGATCTGCCCGAATTGCTCGCTTGCCGGCACCAGGCCCGACAGCGCCACCGCGCCGTCCAGATAGACACCCACGCCTTCGGCCGGAATGATGTCGAAGACCATTTCGCCGATCCAGCCGGGATTGGTGAGCAGGCTGGCATCCTGCGCCACCGTGGCCATCAGCCGGTCGGCGACACCGCGGGCGCGCGTCTCGTAATCGGCGGATTCGCGCCGCTCCCGGCTTTCCAGCATCAGCGAGAAGATCTGGCCGAACAGCTCGGCCGCGGTGCGATAGGCGAAGCTGGGCAGGCGCGGCGCATAATGGTGGCAGGCGAACAGGCCCCACAGCCGCCCCTCCAGGATGATGGAAATGGAAAGCGACGCCGCCACCCCCATGTTTTTCAGATATTCGATATGGATGGGCGAGACCGCGCGCAGCACCGACAGCGACTGGTCCAGCGCCCGTCCCTGCTCGTCCAGCGCCGGCAGGATGGGCGCGGGCACCGCATTCACATCGGCGATCACCCGGAAGATGTTGCGCAGATAGAGTTTGCGCGCCTGGGCGGGAATGTCGCTGGCCGGATAATGCAGCCCCAGGAAGGAGTCGATGCCGGGGCCGGCGCTTTCGGCCACCACCTCGCCCGAGCCCTGGTCGTCGAAGCGATAGACCATCACCCGGTCGAAGCCGGTCAGCGCCCGCACCTGGCGTGCGCCCTCGCGCAGGAAGCCAGCCATGCCCTCGCTCTGCGCCAGCCGCGCCATCATGGCGCGCACCATGGTGCTGGCTTCGACCTCCGCGTCCTGGGCG